>NZ_JBLJBT010000033.1:0-184513 GCF_047637665.1 Bdellovibrio sp.
TGGCGGATGGACGTCGCAGTCTTCTTGTCATGGGCGATAATAATTTTTCTAAGAATGAAATTACTGAACTGATTGTGTTTGCTGTTGAAGGTGAATAGGTATGATGACTGTATGGAGACTCCGTCCTGGAGCTGATAAACGAATTCGCAGTGGACACCCGTGGGTTTTTTCCAATGAACTTTCTGTCAGTCCCAAAGGGCATGTGCCGGGAGCTCCCGTGGAGCTGCAGGATGCAAAAGGGCAATTTCTGGCGCGTGGTTATGGTAATCCTCACTCGTTGATCGCCTTTAGGGCTTTGAGTTTCAATAATCAAGATGAAGCGCCAACGGGTTTTGATTTTCTACAGAACAAAGTTTTGAACTCTTGGCAGGTGCGCAAAGCCGCCGGATTTCGAGGGAGCTTCCGTCTGGCTTTTGGCGAATCCGATTATATTCCGGGCTTGGTTTTGGATTATTATCTAGTGGAGCAAAATGGCAAAAGAGCCCAAGTATTTGCCGCCCAGCTTGTCACCGCAGGTATGAACGAAGCCCTTAAAAATGCAGAAGATTTTTTTAAAGGTTTGGTGGATCAGGCTCAAGAGCGGGGATTGTCTTTGTTTTCTTGGGAACAGACGGCCGTGGTTCTTCGTAACGACGTGAACATTCGTAAACTTGAGGGACTTCAGGTTGAGGCTCCAAAAGTGATAAAAGATCTTCCCGGATTTAATCTGACGGATGTTGAGATCCTTTTGAATGGGGCCGGTGACGAAGGATTGGTTTCCATGAGTTGCGATTTGGCGGAAGGACAAAAAACAGGTTTCTTCCTGGATCAAACTCATAACATCTATCTTGCCGTGAATCTTTTTAAGAATTGGGCGAAGACCCAAGAGAAGCGGAAGATTCGAGTTTTAGATCTTTGCTGTTATGTGGGGCATTGGTCGACACAAATTACTCGGGCCTTGAAATCCCTGGGATTTGAAGTGGAGATCTCTTTGGTGGACATCTCAAAGAGTGCGTTAGCTTACGCTAAAAAGAATGCCGAACGGGAAGGGGCTGAGGTCCTTGTTCATGAGTTGGACGTTTCTGAGGGGTTAACGCAGTTGCCAAGTGCACATTACGACATTGTGATTGCGGATCCTCCGGCCTTTATCAAATCAAAAAAAGATATTCCGATTGGCAAACACGCTTATCTTAAAATGAATACCCATGCTTTTCGTATGGTGAAGAAGAATGGCTTTGTCGCCTCTTGTTCCTGTTCTGGTCTTTTGGAAGAAGAAGAGTTTCGAGATGCGATTCGCAAGGCTTCTCTTAGAAACTTCTCTGAAGTGCGCAGTGTTTTGCGCGGAGGGCATGCGGCGGATCACCCGACGTTGATGCAGTTTCCAGAGGGATTCTATCTTAAGATGTATGTTCATTACATTTTATAGCCGAGAACTTATACAACCGTCTGCCCTTGAGACCAAAAGCCTGCGGATTCCGTGAGTCCTGAGAGGACAGAGTGGAAATGGGACTGTGTTTGGAGACGTTCTTGTCCGAAACGTTTTTCGAACTCTTTCTGAATGAAGGGCACTTTGGCTGTTCCTCCGGTGAGGCAAACGAGGTCTACTTCCTCGGGTGTAATACCCGCACTCTTCAAACACGCGTCTAAGGCGGCAAATATTTTTTGGCGGTTTTCTTCGGCCCATTCGATGAATTGTAATGTTGAGAAAGTTTCTGAAATCTCCAATCCTGGATAATCGAAAATGAACTGCGTCTCATCCACGTTAGACAGGGCTCTTTTTGTTTTTTCAATATTTTCAAAGAACGGGAAGATCTGTTGGTCTTCAATGAGAATAAAAAGCTTTTCGACGGCGTCAGCGTCCTTTTTGGTCAGAGAACATTTTTTTACTTCACGGATGAACTCATAGGTTTCTTTTTCTTTAAGGTGAACAATGTGCGCGGGATGGTTCAGTCGTTGAGTGACTCCTACTGGCATGGTGAGGACATTGCTTCCCATTGGCAATCGATAGCGCGATTTGGCTCCGAAGTATTCATTCAGGCGATGGCTCATAAACACGCTATCTAGAGAGTCTCCGGCCAGGGGGCAACCATCAATGGCCAGAACATCTTTTTTGGAAAAACTTTCGGGGCGAAGTTTGATCAGCGTGAAGTCGGAAGTTCCTCCGCCGAAGTCGCCAATGAGAACTATTTTTTCCGAGGTGAGTTGGCGACGGTAATCAAACGCCGCCGCTAAGGGTTCGGGAACAAACTGCACGTCTTTAAAACCTGCAAACTTCGCCGCCTTTTGCATGCGATGAAGAGCAAAGCCGTCACTGACTTCATCCATCGAGTAACGAGCAGGTCGTCCAATAACGGCTCGTTCGACGGACGTGTTCAATGTTTTCTCTGCTCTTTTTTTAAGTTCAAGAAGAAACACGCCAATCAGATTTTCCAAAGTTAAAATGCGATTATCTAAGATCGTTCCGAGATAGTTTTGATTCGGAAGATGTGACTTGAAAGAGCGAAACAGGCGTCCTTCCATGTCTTGTTCGATGTATTGCTCAATCGCCTCTGATCCGTAATAACAAAGGTCGGGATTGGGGAAATATAGAAGAGTTCGCATCAGAGTGGGATCAGAAGCCCGAGCATCAATGGCCAGAGCTTCGTGTCTTTGTCCATTGTGGAAAGCGCCTACCAGCGAATTACTTGTGCCGAAATCAATCGAGAGAATAGTGTCTGAACTCATTTAGAAAAAGTACCAAAATTCAGACATTTCCACAATATGGTCGACTTGTCAGGTCTGGGAGAGCCGTTCTTTGTCACAGCGATTTTCTTCTTTTCAGAGAGTTTAAATAAAGCCCAACAATAAAAGTGAACTTGGTATGCTGCCCAAGATTTCTACAGAAGGGATTTGTATGAATCTAAAGAATGTACATGTTCAAATTCTTGTTCTTCTGGGCTGCTTGGTCGGAGTTGTTTCCTGTGGGAAATTGCACTCGAATATTCGGCAGCCCGCGAGTTCTCTAGAGGAAGCCTCTTTGGAATTGCCAACGACCTATGAACCTCAACCGTTTGCAGAAGTTGAGGCGGTTGAGTCCGCGGAGGTTGTTGTTGGTTCAGAGACACCATCAGAGTCAGAAGTCGTTCCGAAACCTGAAGTTACAAATCCTGAGGTAGATTCGAAAAATGATATGGTGGGGCCCGGGACCCTCAAACCCACAGTCTACTATTTCGTTATTATCGATGAAGATAAAAATACTTGCCCCTCAGAAAGCAAACAAACTCTTCATGGCGCCGGGGGAAAGTCTCTTCTGAGTGTATGCCCTAAGACAGCTCAGGCCTGTGGGCTTCAGGGATCTTGTGGGGTGATTCAAAAAGGTGTGACTCATACTTTCAACATCATTGGACGTTTTGAAGGGCAAGATCGCTACTTTGAAATTGAAGAGGACGGCTGCCGATTTGGATATGGAGTTCGTAGTTCCTGCCTTGATCCATTTTATACGTTGGCTGCGGATCTAGAGATCTACAAGCCGGGAGAGGTGATTTTCGTACCTGCCGTCGTTGGATTGCAGTTGCCCGATGGCTCAAAACACAATGGATACTTTGTCATTCGCGATAAAGGCCGTGGAGTGAAGGGCCTAGGGCGGTTCGACTTTTTCTCGGGCTTCTATAGTTGGTACGATCCAAAGAATCCGTTTAAAAAATTGGGTTTGGGAGACATCAAGACGAACATTCCTTATTTCCGTGTCGGCGGAGAGACGGCCAAGAAAGTCCTTCTCAATCGGGCCTTCCCTCAGCTTCCGCCCTCTCTGAGTTCTAAATAAAAAAAGGTCGGCAAGGATGCCGACCTTTTTTCTAGAAACGAACATTTTAAATTCACTATGAAACGGTATTCTTTGGCGCTGGTGTTGCTTGAACTTGCGCCGCCGCCACCTGAGCCATTTGTGCCACAGCCATCTGCGCGTGTTGCGCTTGTTGGTGGTAGTAGTTTAATTTGGCCACATATTCTTTGAGCGCCGCATTTTCTTGCTTCAGAACGCCAAGTTGTGTGAGAGCCTGTTGAAGATGACTGTAGTAGTCCTGAGCTTCCAAAGCCTTCTTATCCAAAGCTAGCTTCATTTCGATGATTTTGGATTCTGCAACGGACATCAAATTCTTAAGAACGTCATTTTGTTTTTGTGCTGACATTTCAACATCGTTAAAAGAAGCAGAGATCTTTTCGATTTCGTCATTCAAAGAAGAAACTGTTTCGTCTCTTTCCGCGACGGTCGCTTTTAGCTCCTCAACAGTTTGTTCCAATTCGTACTTTTCGGTTTTGAGGCCTTGAATCTGCCCTTCCAACTGCTCCCGTTGCTCCTCCCACAGATTTTGTTCTTTGGAGAACGCATTTTTGGCTTTCGCCAACTCCATCGCTGTTTCTTCTTTGAGAGCCTGATTAAGGTCTAAGTCCCTTTGCAGGATTTTATTCTTCTCAAAAAGAGCCTGACTGTACTTCTTTTCCTCGCTCTGCATTTGCAGCGCGCGGGCTTTAAGGCCTTGGATCTCGAGCTGAAGATGAAGGCTCAGTTCCAGAGATTTTGCGAGGTCGGAGCTGAGCTTTGTATTGTTGGCTCTTTCGGCAGAAAGCTGGTCAGCCAGTTGTTTAAGCTGGGCGTCCAACGTTTCAGGTCCGTAAGAAACATTCTCAAGGCTCTTGATCTTTTCAAGAAGAACCTCTTGAGAGCCTTGAAGCTCTGAATGGAATTTTTTCATCTGAACTTGCATCTGCTCGTACTTTGGTTGGGGAGGCAAAGGCTCTCCTTCCTGGTTCTGAGTGCTTAACTCATTCAGTTTGTTACAGATTTCATCAAAAAGTTTTTCGTGATCAGGAGAAGAACTCGTCATAGACTTCATTGTGAGGCACAGACTGAAGTCAAGTCATCGAAATTTATTGACAAGAGTCGAGGCTCTCGATTTAGGTCCAGGGACAGGGTCCCGTTGTAGGAGGAGAAATCATGGTCGCGTTTAAACCCCTTCGTCTTTTCATGGCGGTTGTTTTTTGGGTAACTTGTTCCAGTACAGTCCACGCTCAGGAGGTGGGGTTGTTAAGTGACATTAAGCCTCCACAACAGTCCTCCGAGTATATCTTCCGCTCTTCGCCCAAGGAGTCGCTGATCACTGTTCAGCTTTTAGGGGCTGTGAACAAACCGGGGATTTATTATGTCCCGGCGAACACCGATCTTTTGAAGTTGATCACTTTGGCGGGGGGGACCACCAATGGGGGAGATCTTTCCGAGATCTTAGTGCGAAAAATGGAACCCAAGACATGGGCAGAGATCAAATCCAAGGCGATCAATGAATATCAAGGAGCCTATGAGGTGGATGCCGAAAAGTTGATAAAATATGGGGGCGCAAAAAACCTGAAGCTGCAACAAGATGACTTTGTCTATGTTCCTCCTCGCACCCCGTGGGTCAGCAACGAAGCGGCCCGCGGTATTACCGTTGTTTCAGTAATTTTGGGTATTGCTCTTACGGCGATTCTCATTGATAAAAACTCAGGGAAATAATGATACAGGCTCGCGACGGACGCATTTTATTTCTGATAAAAGCCCTTGTGGCGATGCTTTTCATTTCTAAAATCTCTTTCGGCAGTGTTCTGCCTGTGCCACAAAGTTTCTCGTTCCTGATATATCAGCAAGGCCTTCATCCCTTCTTGAACGTGTTCTTGTGCGCCCTTTTTGGAGTGCCTTTGGCATTCCTTTCATTGAAGGTGCGCTCCCGGAATCATCTCAGCGGATTTTATAAGCTCTTTGTTTTTCTCTTGATGCTGACATTGACAGTTCAAACCTTGTTGCAGGCACATTACGTGAATCCCGATGAGTCGGCGGTGATGCAAGTGGGGGCTTTGGGTGTCGCTCTGTTTATGATCGCTGTCTATGGTCTTTTGATTCCCAGTTTGTGGAATGTCGAAGAGTTTCTAAGCTATATTCAGCGTTGGGCGGGAGCTTTGGTGCTGCTCTCGTTGATTCTTCTGGTTGTTGCCGGGGGAGGTGTTTTTAAAGGGGGGCGTTTTGTGGGCGTCTTTAAGCACATCCCCCATATGGTGACCTGTGCGACGGTGGCGTTTATTTTTTCTCTAGGCACGTTTCTTAAAGAGGAAAAATTGAAACATAAGATTTGGAGTGGGCTCGTTCTTGCGGCAAGTTTTTTTGCAATCATTTTAACAGGAACCCGTTCGTCAGCGGCGGCGGCTTTGATGGCCTTTGTTGTGACCTTGATCTTGCATAAGACTGAAACAAATCAGGGACGTGTTTTTAAATTTGCCTTTGTTTCTTTTGTGCTGACCTTTTCACTTTTCTTCGGTGTGCAGGTGTATGATTTTGCACGGGGGATCGCGACCGGAGAGGCCTCTTTGGGGACTCGAGAAGCTCAAGATGGAGTGGCCTCGCGTTGGGAAGAGGTTGAGCGGGGCAGTCAGATCTTTTTGCAGGAGCCGTGGCTGGGACATGGACTTCTTTCCAAGTTTGCGGCTGGCAACGAGGTGGATGTTTCAAACTACAATGCGATGAAAGATCCCCATAATATTTTTGTTTCGGCCGGAGTTGTGGGAGGTTGGCCCTTGTTGGTCTTAAGTGGAATCGCGTTGATTCTGATGCTGATCGGTTCTTTAAAGTCTTTGACGACGGTGGACTTCGCGAAGAGACAGGTCGCTATTTATTTGCTTTCGCATATTCCTATTCTTGTCATTTACCATATCCATTTATCGATCGGTGGCATGGCGGATCGTTTGTATTGGATGGTTTTTGGTTTTGTGGCGGCCTCCATGGCAAAAACAGGGAAATCATAGAGCCAGAGCTGGCTGCTACAGGGCAGGTTTTGGCGTGGGCCCATGTCAGTTTCCCATTGGGTCCAATTTCCGTTTAAGTCTCGCATTTGACCCTCGGATAGAGGGCTTCTTTATTCTGGTGGTTGTGATCCTATGGATGCTGTCAAATGAGCGCTCACACCTGAACTAATTTCAAAGTCTTAATCCTCATTGCAGATTAAACACAGGCCAAGCACCAAAAACAGTGGCACAACCAATGCTTGCAGGGGTGTGTCACCAAAGGTGGATAGTTATGAGTGATCAACATATTGAGCCTGAATTAACCGTAGGCGAAATCATTAAGCTGTATATGTCACATTGGCGTATGTTTGCGATTTTTGCCGCAGGTCTTTTTGCGGTCAGTATTTTAGTTTATGTCGTGAAAATCCCCTTTGTGGCATCGTCGACGATCGTCATTAATGACTCTCAAAACTCGTCGTTGCAAGCTTTCTCAAACCAGTTCTTTGGACTTTCGAAATCGGTTCAAGAGTCCAAAAAAGGCAGCAGCTTGCTGTCCAAGCATATTGAGTATCTTAAAACACGAGAGTTTTACGAGACCCTTCTTCAGCGTATCGAAGAAAAGGGCCAGAGTCCTTTGATCACGATGGAAGAACGTGAAGGGTATGAGCTCCTGAAGAAAAGCTACCTCAAAGACCTCGATAAGGATGAAAACAAGATCGCTTTCTTGCAGCGTCTGGATAAGTGGACGCGCATTCAGCTAGATTCAGATTTTGAAATCAAGGTGTCTGCGGTGACTCCCGTCAAATCGATGTCTTTGTTTATTTCCAATGCGGCGTCGGAGCTGGCGGCGGAGACTTTGAAGAAGCGGGAGCTTGATGAGATCGCCCGTGTTGAAGACTTCATGGAAAAACAAAAAAATGAGGCTGATCAAAAGCTGGTTCTTTTAGGGAAACAGTTGGCAGATATGCAGAACAAAGATGAAAACATTCTGCCTTTGGCTTCAAAAGAAAAAATGGGCGATTACGTCTCGGATCTTCTAGTTCGTTCCAATGAGATCAAGTTGAAGATGGCCGAAAATAAAAAGATGATTCAGTACCTCGAAAGAGGTCGCACCGGACAAAGAGAAAGTGCTTTGTACGGAGTCGGTGGTAAAATTGAATCTTTGAAAATCGAAAACAGTCTTTTGGCCGAAAAGCTGGGGCAAGTGCAGGCGTCTATTGATCGTCTGAAAAAAGAATCGAAGTCTCTTCCTTTTGCAGCCCAAATGGTCGAGGACTTGAAGAAGAAGTCCGAGCTGGAGTTCAATCGCTACAAAGAATTGAGCACCGCTTTGGCGAAGATTGAAGCACAAAAAATTTCTATCGATACGCGATTTGAAGTCTTAGAGAAGGCTCGTTGGGAAACGACGCTTCCTCAAATTGGACTTTTCAGTTTGGGGCTTCTATCTTTGCTGCTGAGCCAGTTTGCGGGCTCTTTGGTAATTTACTTTAAATACTTGTGGAATCCTCATGTGGTGACGGCTCAAGCCTCTCGCAACCTTGTGATTTTCGACAATCACTCGGTGGATCCACGAGTGATCATCGAGAATTCTAAAATTAAATTTAGCTTAAAGAAGCCAGAGCAAAAAAAGGAAACCGAACAGGGGGACGAGCAAAAAAATATTGCTTGGAATGTTCTTAACGTTGGGCAGGGAACAGACGTATCTCAGTAGGTGAAAATGAAAAACTTGTTAGTCAGTGGAATTGTCGTATTGGTCGCGGGATCTCTTGTCGGGTGCGGAAACTCGATTGCCCGAAGTGTCCAACAAGCAGTGAGTGATAACCAAAATGCACAGTCCCTACTTGAATGGGAAAAATCTGAATCCAATCCTGAAGTCTTGTTCTCAAAGTGGCAACAAGATTTTATGGAGGATTCGTCGCAAAGAGAAAATCTAAAAAAAGATCTCTGTGGCGAGTTAACCGTCTTGGATGGTCAATCCTTGACGATTTTTGAAAATGAGATCCGTCACGAAAACAATCGGGCTCTTTTGAGTTCGTGTAAAGAAGAGTTGTTAGGTAAAATTGAGACTCATTATGCACTTGAACGCAAACAACTGTCCGTTCCTGTCGATGCCCTTAAGGCCTCGGCATCAGGGAATAACTTCCAATTTCAACCGAATGTTCAAAAGAGAGACACCTCCAATGGATACTTCGCCGTGTTCGGAGATGTGGCTCGCAAAGAAGTCATACTTACTTTTGACGATGGGCCTAGTGGCGAATACACCGCTTCGATCTTGCGCTCTCTAAAGGAAGTGAATGCAAAAGCCATCTTCTTTCATATGGCAAAAAATGTTCGATTGAATCCCGACGCGGTCAAACAGGTCGCCGCCGACGGTCACGCGATTGGAAGTCATTCGATAAGTCATGCCTGCCTGGGAACAAGCAATGCTTGTCGTCGGAATAATGGACGCGTTCTGACTTTTGATGAAGCGGTTGCGGAAATCAAGGGAGGACATCAGGCGATTCATGATATTCTTGGTTGGGTGGACCCCTTCTTCCGGTTCCCATATGGGGAAGCTTCTGTTGAGCTCAAGAACTATCTAAAAATGAATTCGACTGGCGAGTTCTTTTGGTCCATCGATAGTGAAGACTGGAAGGCTCAGCCGAATGAGACTTTGCTTCGTAATACATTGGCGCGTTTAGATGAAAAAGGCCGAGGCATTGTTCTTTTTCATGATATCCAAAGAAGAACGGCGGAAATCATGCCGCAGTTTCTTCGTGAGCTTTACACACGAGGTTATAGTGTTGTATTACTTCAATCCGCGGACCCAATGGCAAGATATAACAGCAAACTTGTGAAGAAAAGAATTCCTTAAGACTTGTATTCTATGAAACGACCTGACGTTGATCGTCCCTCTACTTGGAAAACCTATCGAACAGACATGTGCAAAGGCTGCTGGGGCGGCTGCTGCACTATGCCTGTGGAGGTTAAACTTTCTGATCTTATTCGCCTGGAGCTAGTGACTGAAGATGAGGCTGTGGGCTCTATTAAGAAAATGGCAAAGCGTTTAATCAAAGAGGGCTACGTCGTATCTTACCGTCAGGGGACGGAGTTCTTTATGCTGACTCAAAAAGCCAATCGTGACTGTCTGTTTTTAGATTCCAAAACACGTTTATGTACGGTCTATGAGAAGCGACCGGATACATGTCGCCAGTTTCCCTCCATAGGGCCTCGCCCTGGGTTTTGTCCAGGGGCCTCTCAATAGAATCTCATTTTGAGATTGTTTGTTTTTTTGACAGCCGGGAACGCAAGTTTGTCTCTGTCTCAGAGTGAATAAGACCAAATCCAATAGGACCCTTCTGGAGTGGCACAAGCCCTGCTCTTACATAAGTTAAGAACAGGAGGCTACAATGAGCTTCACAGATAGAAAACTCGAAACTGCGATTCTTGGATTTGCCATCGTCATGGTGGGCGGTATGGGTTATTTGCTTAAAGCACCTGTTCAGGCGGCTCTTGGTGGGCAGGATGTGGTTTACGAAATGCCCCGCCCTAAAACATCTTTTTTAGCATCGCTTTTTGATTTGGGCGGACGTGAAGTGTCCCGTAATTACGTCAATCCGTTTTCTAAAAAGAAGGAAGATGGCAAAAAAGCCGTTCAGGCCACTAAACCCGCGCAAGCCCCTGCTAAACCTGCGGTCGCTCAAAAGAAGAAAGAGGCGCCAAAGAAATCAGAAGATCCTCGTAAAGGAAAAGTCGACGTACAAGTTGTCGCAGCCGAGAGCGCGAAAGGTCTTGGTGACGATGGTTTTATGGCTGATTCAGGTTCTGCTCCTCAACGCGTTGAAAATTCGGGAAAAAACCAAAACGTAGCTGAACAACAACAGACTAAGAATACGTTAAGTGGCGACCAATGGAGAGCCCTTATGATGGCTCAGCCAAGCAAAGAGAATATGGCGAAACTTCTTGAGGCATATTCAAAAAAAGAAGTTGATGACCAGACTTTCTATACGATTGTGACGGATCTTTTCCGTAGTAATAAGGTTGAAACTCAAGCCTTGGCTTTGATGGCTGTGAAATCAAATTATTCTTTGAAGAGCTTCTCCGTTACGTCACAGTATTACGATCAGTTGACTCCGGAGCTTCAACAGCAAGCCCATGCTTATCTTTTGAATTACGCCGTTAGCGCCCGCCTTGCGATCCTAATGACGGCTTTGCAAAGTTCTGATGTGGAAGTGGTCGGTACGGCGGCTCAAGTTGTTTTGGCCGGTTATCAAAATGCCAAAGGTGGTGTGGTTTCTTCAGGAGATCCTCGTAACTCTCGGGGAGATATCACCATCAACTCGATTTCTGGATATTCTAAGTTTATCCCTATCTTCCAACAGCTTGCACAAAGTCATGATTCGGCGATCGTCACCTTGGCCAATACAGCTTTGAGTCAGATTCAGAGCGCCGTGGCTTCTCTTTAGAACTAGACAGTCGGACCTCTTGTCGAACACAATAGTCCTTGGAATCGAATATTTGATTCTAAGGATTATATGATTTTTGTTCGCGCCCTTTTTTTTATTGTTGCCAGTCTGATGATGTCCTGGACATGGGCAGAAACTCGTTTGCCCAAAAATTTGAACGAACAAGATCGGATTCGGGCGCTTCAGGTTTTGGGGTTCGGTTCGGCGTCAAAAGTTTTGGACAATCCCTATCCTTTGGGGGGATACACCGGTGTTGAGATAGGGGTGACCTCTGAATTTATTCCTATCGAAGATCTTGCCAGTCTCGGCAATAAGACCACCAAAAAAGGTGAGTTTAATATTTACACTCTGACTTTTGGAAAAGGCCTTTTTTATAACATTGATACTCATGTCTATTTTACGCCTTTTATGCAAGGTGAGGAAATTCAAAGTTATGGGGGGCAAGTTCGCTGGGGATTTTACGAAGCGGGATTTTTTCCTCTGACTTTGACAGCTCTTCTTCATGGTGGCGGTGCTAATTTTTCTAATCTGATCAATGTTTCGACTTTGGGTTTGGACCTCGTTGCAACGGTGGCTATGGACAATGTTGCGATTTATTTTGGTGGCGGGCGTGTGCGGGCCATAGGTAAGTTTATCGGAGGACCTAACGGAATCACGGATACCCAAGAAACGATCGAGCAGGATCTGGTAGAAAATCACACCATTTTTGGGATCAATGTGGATATCGCCAAGATGTTCATTGCTTTGGAAATCGATCGCTATGTGGATTCAACTTATAGCGGAAAAATCGGTTTTCGATTCTGATTATTTTTGAGCTTTTTCGATCAGCTTGGTTGTAGATTTGCCGTCCACAAACTGTAATGACATCACCTGTCCCCCGTAAGACATGACAAACGGAGCTCCGACGATTTGGTCTATTTTCCAATCGCCGCCCTTAACAAGGATATCGGGACGAACTTTTTGAATCAGATTTTCTGGGGTGTCTTCAGTGAAAATCACAGTAAAGTCCACGGCTCCAAGGGCAGCCAGGATTTCCGCGCGATCAGCTTCAACTTGTACGGGACGACTTGGACCTTTGAGGCTCTTGACGCTGGTGTCGGAGTTTACTCCCACGACCAGAAGATCTCCAAGGGCGCGGGCCTCTTGCAAATAGCGAACATGGCCAACATGCAGAAGATCAAAGCAGCCATTGGTGAAAACAATCTTTTTCCCTTGCTTGCGGAACGGGGCCAAACTCGCTTCGATAGTCTCAAAATTTCGAACTTGGCCCATGAAAGTTATGCCTTTTTATAGAGATTCGCGCCGCTCAGGGAGCCCGCGAGGTCTTTTCCAGTCAGAAGGGAAAGAAGAGGAAGAACGACAAATCCTGTCGCGATTACCAGTAAAGAGCGAGCCACGACTTTCAAAGAATAAGTCGCTTTGTTCAGTTCTTCTGGTTTTCCGATTCTTTGGTCGAAAGCCCATTCACCGGGAGTGCATCCTAGATAGATACGATTGAGTGTCAGGTAGATAAAGGAAACGCCCGCAAACAAAGATAGCGTCGCAAGATAGATCATGCCTTGCGCATCGGGGTTGGTCAGATTTCCAATCAAATCTACCTTGGTGATGACCAAAAGGATGATCATGCAAAGAAGACTGGAAGCAACGACAAGCATCCCATCCAAGAAAGCGGCTGAGAAACTCCAGGTTGCTTTCTTGTATTCTTGCTTGGTATTTGTCTGAGTCATCTTCTGTTTTGAGTTTTCAAAATCAAGACGACGATTTTTTTGAAGAGTTTTAAGAATCTCATCCACAGCCGCAGAGCCATCTCCGCCCACTTCAGTCAATGAGCCTGGGGCCTGAGGGATTGGAGCTGAACGACTCTTGCGAGGAAGGGGAGGACGCAATGGATCTGTCGAAGTTTCTTCGATCAATTCAAGTCCCTGGTCTTTCAAGAGATTCTTAGAGAAAGTATCCGCCTTCGTGTTTTCTTTTGCAGGTGCTGCCGATTTCTTTTTATGGAAACCTAGACCATCCGTGAGCGGCTTAAATTCAAATTCCTCAAAGGGATCCATTCCCTCTCCTTTCAACACATCAGATCAAAGTCATACTTTAGGACTGATACCAGGGCCATGCAAGCCGTTTCAACTCGCAAAACCTGGGGTCCGAGGGTCACTGGATGAAGGCCTAGTTTTTGGAATTCTTCGACCTCGCGATGGGAAAAACCACCTTCACTGCCAACGATAATCCAGATCTCTTTGATCCCTTGAGGGTGCTCTGATTTTACTTTAGAGACATAATCCTTGATGCTAAGAGTCGACGGACCCTCATAAGCAAATAGACCCACGGAGCCGGCACTGGGGTTAATCAAATTCGATATTTTCTCGCAGGGGATTGGGGGAAGAACCTTCATAAGGTCGCCCCGGCCTGACTGCTGAGTGGCAGATTTTATGATTTTGTCCCAACGCTCAATCTTATTGTCAGAAAGTTTTTCTCCCTTACGAAGAAAGCTGAATTCTGAAAAAAAAGGTTGAATGCTAGCGACCCCCATCTCAACGGCCTTTTCCATGATGGCGTCCATGACGGGGAAGCGAGAAATCGAAAGGGCGAGATGGACATGGGGCTCCTTAAGAGGAGGAATGCTTCGCTCTTCCAGAATGCGAGCCAACGCGGTCTTCTTGGTCACCTGAAGAACTTCGACGAAATAGGCCTTCGAGTCCTCAGTGAGAACTTCGAACTTAGAGCCGACTTCTTGGCGGCAGACATCGAAAATATGATGAAAGACATCCCCAGAAAAATTCACCTGATCTTGGAAGAGGTCCTTTTTTTCGATCCAGTAACGTCTCATGATTGAACCCAGTAACCAACCCACTCGTCTTTTTCAAGGCGACGGATCACGGTGAGGCCTGATTTTTCCATGAATTTTTCGAAGAAGTGATTGTCACGCTCTTCAAGAATTCCAGTGAGCAGCATATGCCCGCCGGGTTTGAGTACGCGCAATAAGTCTTTTTTGATATTGATGAGAACTCCGTCGATGATGTTGGCGACCACGACATCGTATTGTTCGCGAATGTCTTCAATCTGAGTTTCGGGAATATCGATTTGTTCAAGCTTATTGAGTTTGATGTTTTCTCGGGCCACACGACGGGCCTCGGGATCGATTTCAATACCAGTGACAAGGCCCATTCCGCTCATCTGAGCCAGCATGGCAAGAATCGCTGTTCCGGTGCCCACGTCTAACATGGCCCAATCGGCGATTTCAGATTTGTATTTTTCAGCCAATTTATGGATGAAGAAGGCCATCATTTGAGTTGTCGCATGAGTCCCAGTGCCAAAAGCCATTCCAGGATCAATATAAATCGCATGTTTACATTCTGGAGGTGGTTGCAGCCACGAGGGGACTACCCAGAAATCGCCGACAAGTTTGAAAGGTTTAAAGCCTTTTTTCCATTCCTCTAGCCAGTCTTTGGTTTCTTCTTCGAAGATGTGCCACTTGATGTTTTGACTGTGTTCGAGGAGTCCATCAAAGAAATTGCAGCCCGGTCTTTCTTGAAAGAACACATCCATTTCGTGAGCACGAACGTGAAGAACCTGAGGGTCGTAAGTAAGATCCGGCTGAGTAAAAGCCAAAGCCTCTGTGACTCCAGAGGCTCCGCATTCAAAACAGTGGGTGGTGATGATGTCTTCAAGTTCCGCAGGAACTTGGCTTAAACGAATACGAAAATAAGAATTGTCACTCATGAAGAGTGTTGTTACCAGAATCCGCCGTTTTTTCAAGGGTTTCCACTTTAGCCGCTGTTGGGGAAACCGGGTTATTTCCTGTATTCGATTTAATTGCAGTTACCACGTTGGTGCCCCCGTTAGGTGGGGCTGTGGGTGCTGCACTAATGAGCTTTTCGGCCACGGCGTTTGCAGAAACTACAGGGTTTGCCCCGGGGGGGGCAGTTGGTGCGGGGGCCGCGGGGACCGCTGTCGTAATGGCCACCATGGCTGTTGTATTTGTGGCCTGGTCTTCCTCAGCTACTTTGCGTTTAGGTTTTGGTTTTGAATTGTCAATGAAGGAGCCTTGAAGATCAATACGGTCGCCACTCATGATACCGGTTTGTTCCAGCATGGGCAGTTCGTCACGGGAAAGCAACGTGTACTCGCGGGCCACGGCCACTTTGTCAAATATAGCGATCACTTTGAGCTGACCCACAGGAACTAAAATTTCCCCCACTGCGTTGGCGCCACTGGCATCACGAACATTGATTTTTCTAACAGCGGTGATCACGAGATTCTTTTTAAGTCCCGATCCGGGGCCAGCATTGATGTAGAAATCTTTGTAGACGGGATCGTCTTCAGAAAGAGTGATGTTACGTCGAACATCGACGACCGAAATCTCACCGGCTTTGGATTCCTGCGTGAATCCGAAAAGAAGCATAAAGATAAACATCATAAGAAAACCTTTCCATGGTTTGTCTTTTCCTTTATCGGCTGTCTTATTTTGAAACTTGAGGACCTAGAAGAAGCCCCTCGGGCTTACGGGATCTAGGTCCAGTGAGGGATTAGTTGGAGACGATAGCGCCTTGAACAGAGCTGTAGACTTTATAGGTGTTGTCGGTGGTGGTTTGTTCAATTCCCGACATGTAGTTTCCGACGGTGCTTTGGACGTGATAGGTGACTCCGCCACCGGAGGCTGTTCCCGTTTGAGTGGAACCGGAAACGAGTCCCGTTGCCTTGGCAGGATCTTGAAATTTAGTCGCCACGGCCGAACTAAGTTGCTGCAGAGAAGCTTCCATGGAACAACCTGTTGCAAGAAGAAGCGTGATTGAAAGAATCATAAGCTTTTTCACAGAGAACCTCCGAGACTTCTTATCGGTGGAAAACGAAATTTTTTTAAATGTCTCAAAGTGGAGCGTTTTGTGACCCTGTGTTGGAGTCCAGAGCGAGCCAAAGCTTGAGCTTATCTGCGAGAACACTTTTACGAACAGGTTTCGACAAATAATCATTCATTCCTGCGGCCAGGCACTTCGCTTCGTCGCCAGGCATGGCATAGGCCGTGAGGGCGATGATAGGAACCCGGTGGAGAGCCTGATTGTCCATGGCG
Source organism: Bdellovibrio sp. (assembly GCF_047637665.1). Taxonomy (NCBI): domain Bacteria; kingdom Pseudomonadati; phylum Bdellovibrionota; class Bdellovibrionia; order Bdellovibrionales; family Pseudobdellovibrionaceae; genus Bdellovibrio; species Bdellovibrio sp. Next base: position 16,276 of record NZ_JBLJBT010000033.1, read on the forward strand.
CGTATTCGTCGAGTGACTTCATATCCATCCATCACCGGCATTTGTACGTCCATCAGAATTAAATCAAAAGGCATGATCTCCACAGCCTGAAGAGCCTCTTCCCCTGTGGAGACCGCAAAGCTGAGATAGCCGATTTTCTCCAAGAGCTGTACGATCACCAAGCGATTTGTCGACGAGTCATCAACGACCAGAATTCTTTTTTTTGAAATTTTTTGCGAGAGCGCGTTTTCGAACTGAGTAAGTGATGTCGACGTCCTGGGCTCCAACGCCGTTAGGACTGGAGCCTCCGAAGAGACGATTTTGAGGAGCTCACCTTGCTTAAGGGGTTTTCTTAGGGCGGCCGCGAAACCATGACTTCGTGCTTGCTCCAATGACAAGGGGCTCTCAAAGTCCGTCATTACGATCATGGGGATCTCAAGACCCAGCACTGTCTGGAGCTCCACTTTAAAGGTTTTCAAACGATCGTATTGTGAGTCGCAAGCCGCGAGGATCATCGACCACGGAGGGACTCCTTTGGTAGAGTCTTTCGCTGCGATGATACACTCATCAAAGGAGGCGCGGCTTTCATACGGGAATCCCCAGGAGGAAAGATAAGCCGTTGTCACCTCCCGCGAAAATGCTTCGTGGTCGATAAGCAGAATAGGCTTCCAATGTTTATTAAAAAGAAAAGGAGATCTGCGTTGCGCAGAGGGAGAAACCTTGAAAGGAATATCAAAGTAGAATTTGGAACCGACGCCTTTTTGGCTTTCAACGCCAATTCTGCCGCCCATCATCTCTACAAGATTTTTTGAGATAGAAAGACCCAACCCTGTTCCGCCAAATTGCCGCGAGGTGGATTCGTCAATTTGTGTAAAAGACTGAAAAAGTTTGGAGAGACCTTCTGGCGCTATTCCAACGCCGGTGTCAGTGACCTCGAAATGAAGCCAAAGAAGTTCTTCGGAGGCGCGGCGGTCGGCAGGAGCATTCACGACGATCTTCACTCCGCCTAGTTGGGTGAATTTGATGGCGTTGGAAATAAGATTTCCTATTATTTGCCCTAAACGAGAGGGGTCTCCAATAAATTCCGTCGGAAGAAGAGGATCTATGTAGCAGGCCAGAGCAAGCTTTCGGCTGCGAGCCTTCGCCATCATCAAATCAGCTTGCAACTCGACCAGATCGACGAGATTGAAAGAAATATTCTCGAGTTGCAGTTTGCCGGCTTCGATTTTTGAGAAGTCCAAAATGTCATTAATGATTCTAAGAAGATTATTGCCTGAATTAAGAATGATCTCGGCATAGCGGCGCTGCTCGGAAGTGAGATTGGTTTCGAACATCAGATCTGCGACGCCGAGAATTCCGTTCAAAGGAGTGCGAATCTCATGACTCATGTTTGCGAGGAAAGCGGCTTTGATCTTCACCCCCTCCAGGGCCTCTTCCTTTGCACGGATAAGATCTTGCTCTGACTTCTTTCTTTCGGAGATATCGCGAAGGATGGCGCTGTAGTATTTTTCTCCTTCAATCTGCCAGGAACTCATGGTGAGTTCGATGGGGATTCTTTTATTGCTTTTTGTTTTAGCCTGCACTTCGATGGATTTTCCTAGCAGGGGAGAGATATTAATCGCATGATCTTTGCCGGCGAATTCGATGAGATTGAATATCGAAGTGTTAAAAACTTCTTCCTTGGTGAAGTCAAAAATCTTTCGTGCGCCGTCGTTCCATGATGTAATAGAGCCTTGTTCGTTGAAGATCACAATGCCGTCCACGGCAGATTTCGTTACGGATCTGAATTTAAGTTCTGAGTTCATCAAATCACGCTGAGTTTTCTTCATCTCAGTCAGATCGATGACGTACGTGATGGTGCTAAAGCCTGGACCTAGGAGCGGAGCTGATCCCACGAGAACTGGAAGAGTGGTTCCGTCTCTTCTTGTTAGAGAGAGCTCTCCATAGAAGTGTCGCTCGCCAGAGAGGCCCGTTCTTTTAAATGAGTCTAAGAATGTTTGATTGTCGGTGAGTTCGGACCACTTAAGCGTGTCTGAGGGGCTAGCTTTTTCATATTTTAGCATTCTTGAGAAAGGCATGTTGCTATCAATGATGTCGGCTTCTTGATTGCTAATCACGGTTCCAATCATCGAAGATTCGACGATGGCACGAAATCTTTGTTCGGACTCACTGAGTTTAAATGTTTTTTCGTCGGCAATAGACTGGGCGCGAAGTCCGATGGACTGGAGCGTGGAAACTATCAAGGTCAACAAAAGAGAAATCAAAGAACAAATTAGAATTACCCAGCCGATCAGTGTGCTGCGCACGGACCGGAATTCGACGGTACGGTTCCAGCCGAGAGTGATTTGCAGGCCAGCAAGATTGACGGTGTTAATCCTTTCAAAGTTGAGACTCTGAAGGGGGATCGATGAGAAAAGAAGATTTTCCATTTTCGGCTGTGTTCCTTCGAAAACATGCATAGATATTTCTTTGAGTTCGGGAGGAGAAATGCCTTCAAAAAAGACTTCTGTGACAAAGGGGGCGTAAATCCAGCCGCGGTGATTTTCTCTTCTTTTTTCTGGAGTGCTGAGGTCTGCTTTAAATTTGTAAAAGGGCACGAAAAGTAGGAAGCCGGGACGGGGCTTGAGATCTTGAACAAGGGCGATCTTGGGCGTGATGTAGGGATTTCCGGTATCTCGTGATGATTCTGCGGCAAAACGACGATGAGGCTCGGTGCCGACATCAAGTCCCAGGGCGCGAAAGTTCCTCTCTAGAGGCTCAATATATGTGATGATATAGTGATTGCCATGTTCTTTTCCGCTTTGACGGTAGTCGTAGTCAGCGACGGACTTGATCTTAAGTTGGGGATTCCGTGTTTTTTGTTTTTCGAGGAAGCTCGCAAGTTGCTTTTCTTGTATCGGCCAGATTACTCCAATTCCATTTATTCCGGGATACTTCTGATCGACTTTCGAGCTGATATAGAATGTTTTCCACATGTCGGGACTGACATCCTTCACGCTGGCAAATAGGCTTGCGCCGCCATTCAGTGCATCAATGTATGAATTCATGCGTACCTGAATGGACTTTTGTAAATTCATCGTGAGAACTTCGAAGTGTGAGCGATCTTTTTTAAGCTCCGCATTTTGAAAGTAAGCAAATAGAAATCCGGCCACAATCCAAGATGAGAGCAGCACCAAGACGGGTAAGCGGCTCCATACCTTGCTTAGACTATCCAGCACTAAAGATGTGAGGGCGAGGGAGCACAGAAATAGCTGGAGGTTTAGAAGATTGTCATTTGTCGTTCCCCCCAGAAATGGCCCATAGCCTTGGGTTGTTAAAAGAACGGCAAAGACGCTGACGGCAAGACTACCGAGGTACAGACCCACACGGCCCAGGGACGCCTGGAGTAAAAGGAGCACGGGGAAAATGATGAAGATTCCACCCAAGGCGATGGGATATCTGAACGAGAGCCATAATGCGATTGTTAGAAGGAGAAAGAGTGCGAGACTTTTTAAAAGAAATAAGGGACGGTGCAAGTGAGGAGACCACTTGATATGAGGGATGACAAGGATCAGGGGAGTCAAGGTTAAGCTTCCAATGAAGTCCCCCGTCCACCAGGTTATCCACACGTTGGTAAGTTCTATCGGAGCACCACGATTTTGCATGGCGACTCCGAGCGCGCCAAAAGAGGCGCTGAGAAATGGTGAAGAAATGGAAGCCGCCACCATCGCAATCAGTTCATTTAAGTATTCAAATTCTGACTTTCGAGCAAGGATGCTGCGTAGAATGAAGGCTCCGAAGAGAGCCTCCAGCGAATTTCCGGTGGCCATTAGAACACAGGGAAGAAGTCCGGTCCCGACTGAAATATTAACGGCAAAAGCGCCGACGAACACCGCGATGACATAGCGAGACCCTAGAAGATATACGCACGCAATAGCCAATCCTGTTGCGGGCCAAAAAGGGGACGTGTTGTTGTTGAGTGTCGCGATGCTAAGTCCAAGCTTCGCGATGAAGAAGTAAATCAGGGTAAGAGCAAGCGCCGTCAATGTGGCTTTCTTGAACACAGCATCGTCTCCTTTCCGCCGCTGCAGTTTAAAACCAGATGCATTGGGCATCCAGGAGTGAAGCCGGGAACTGAGAAAAAGCAGAGTATGTTGACTAAAACGGGACCGAGGTGATGTTCCCGAATTTTTTGGGGACATTATTGTTTTAGATCAATTAAGTCCTTCTTCTGCGCTTCCGATCTTGAGACTGGAGTCAATTTAAAGTGAGTGAGGTGGCTTTTATGAAGTCGACATGGACTGGCATTTTCGCATGTATGATCGTCATATATTATGGAATTGTTCATTCGGCCAGCAATCCTTGGATATTGCTTAATCCTCATGCTGTAATTTTGGTAGTGGGCGGAACTTTAGCCATCGGTCTTCTCACTTATCCTGTGTCCCGCCTTAAGGGAACATTGAACTTTATCATCTTTGGTTTCATGTTTCGGGTGAAAAAAGAAGAAGAAAAGATGGCCCGAGATATTATTTCCTATATCGACTATTACTACCACAAAACAGATGGTTTTATGGCGGATGGCAGAGCTCACCCGTTTCTAGCGGAAGCTTACAATATGGTTTTAAATCCTCGCTTGAGTCTCCAGCAGATGGAGGCGGCTTTGCAGGACCGTCGAAATGCTATTAAAAGACACTATATGGATGACGCAAAGATTCTGAACAATCTTGCGAAGTATCCACCGCATTTGGGCCTGTTGGGAGCAGCTTCTGGAATGATAGAGATGATGTCGGCACTGGGAAAAGCGGGTGTGGATACCATTGGCGGTTCGATGGCGGTGGCACTCAGTGCGACGCTATGGGGGGTGGGGATGAATAACTTCGTATTTCTTCCCCTTGCGGATAATTCAATGAAGGCCGCCGAAGATGAAATTTATCTCCGAGACATCATTATTGAATGTTGCTTGCTGATGAAGAGTAACAGATCGCACGGGGAAGTTCTTAATACCTGTCTGAATCGTCTTTCTTTGGTAGATCGCAATAAGCTCGCTTGGGAATACAGAAAGATTGAAGATAAGCGGAGTAATACAGATGCAGCCTAAAGGTGAGGGCGAAAACACTCAATTTCAAGCTCGTCGGGAGCCTCTGCATGAGGAGTCCCACGGGGCCGCCCACGGGGGAACGGAGATGGGCTGGCTGGTAAGCTATGCGGATATGATGACACTGTTGTTCGGTCTGTTCGTTATCTTATTCAGTCTGACAACCGATCCTGCCAAGTCCGATAATGTCGATGACATCATGAAGGAAGTGTCCAAAAAATACTTTAGCGATCAGGCGGGAAATCAGCCGACACCATCCGCGCAGAATCCCGATTCATCCACACCGCCACCTCCAAATGTCGAGACCGTCATGGAACAAATGGCAGAGATGCAGGCGCTTTATGAATCAGAAAAGCAGCAGTTCGTCGCGAAGATCGACGAACTTAAAGCAGAAGTGGCGCAGTTAGAGCAAGAGAAAACAGAAGAGCAGAACAAGACCAAAGCCACTCAAAGAAAAGTTTCTTCAATCCAGGATCCGACGACGGATTTGAAAAAGGAAATTCAGTCCCTTCAGGATAAAATGCAGGAGAAAAAGAAGGATTTTGAAAAGCTTCACGAAGAGCTGGAAAAGAAAAAGGCGGAAAACGAATTTCTTCATAAAGAATTGAATAAGCAGCCGTCACAGAACTACATGATGGTCCTTTTAACCTGGGAAACGGAAAAGCACGATCTGGATTTACAGGTTACAACGCCTAAAAAAGCGAATTTTAACTTCAAGAAAAGGAAGTGGGACGGTCAGGCCGGAGCTTTCGAGTTGGACAGCCGCTTTGGACCGGGCATCGAGATGTGGAAAGCAGAAAACTTTGAGCCGGGGGAATATAAGGTGAAATCTTTGCTCTATAATAAAAATGGAAATGAGGCATCGGCCAAAGCCCAAGTGACGGTTGTCACGAATCTTCGCACCTACAAATCAGAGCTTTTTGAAATGGCTTCGCGCAACTCAGAATTCGACCTTTCATTTGTCATTGATGCGCAAGGTGCCGTGAGATTTGGAAAGTAATATGCGCGCCATCGGATTTTTCTTAATATTGTTTTTGCTTTCATGGAAGGTTCACGCACAAGCTCAAAGAGAGTGGATTGTGAACTGGAAAAGTTCACAGGGGGAATCGGGAAGTGTCCCGGTGCGGATGATCACAAATCAAGACGGGGCTCGTTCCTTGATGGTTTTGGCAATGCCTTCGCCGATTTCAAACCTATCGACCGCAGTTGAAGAAGAGTCTGGCGAAAGGACTCCTGTTGCCGTAAGAAGCAAAGAAGGAACTTCCTATCTGCTTTTAACGCGAGCACATGGCGTGTTGACGATGACGGATTCCCAAGAAAAAAGTGTGCAGATCCAATATGAACTTACCGCCGCTCCGGAGGTTTTGCGAGTGACGTCGAGTTGCCAGCGTTGGGGTGTTCGTATTGACGAACTTCAGAAAAAGAATCCTCTTTTTCCCGCGCTTGTAACCTGTCAGGGAAACGGCTCAGAGTTAACAGAAGTGGTGTTTTCCACGCTGACGGATGCGGAGTGGTTTGGATCGGATCTGTTTGAGACTGAAGGTAAGGGCGAACGTTGGAAGGTTTTTGCCGCCAAAGAGGCTTTATCGGCAGGTAGCTGGGAAATGATTTGGGGGGATGCCACTGCGAAGAATGTTGTGCGTCTGGCAATTGCAAAACCAGTCAAGAACAATCCCACGAAACCCCAGCCCTCGCTACGGACTCAGGTGGGACTTCAATATGTTAATGGCACTGTTAAAAAAAGAGAAGCCGAAGCACCTGTTGGAGGATTGCAGATACCAGTTTCCGTTCTGTATCAATCGGAGGGAAGTTGGTGGTCGGTGGGGGGGCAATACAACTTCTTTCTTCACTCCCTAGAAAAAGGGAATGACGATAAAGATAACACGACATCAGATCTCAGGTTGTGGGGGGGGGCGGATTATAATGGAGGTTCCTGGTTGGCTCGCCTGACCTTAGGTTATCTCAGTCGAAGAATTGATGCTCCATCTATTGGCATCCGGTCGACTTTTGAAGCTCCTCAGGCAGGTGCCGAAATTCACTATGGAATCCAGGACATTTATGGATTTTTTTTCAATCAGGCTCAGATTGATTCAGAAGGGGAGTTTACAGAAAAGGCGCTGGGGCTCTTCTACCAAGGAAAGCTGCTGATGGGGCGTGAGGCGCGATTGTGGGTCATGGCCACCCAGGTGCAAGCCGTGCAGCAGCACGTGGAGTTGCAGGGGAATTGGTTGCACTTGGGACTTAGTATTCAGTTTTAGTATCTCGAAATAGGATGTTACCAAATCTGCTGGGAACACTTTGGTCTTGAGGTTCTTGTAGATCACCTATTGAACTGCCGATAGGTTTGAGTGAGGGGGAGTCTATGGGCGTTCGTCGTATTCTATACGTTACGGGCTGTGTCTTTTTTCTTAATGTGATTTTATTCTTCACCCAGAATTGCGGTCGAGTCGACTTGCATGATTCCAGTATGACATTGCCCCCCTCGTTGGTTTTTCAGGTTCCCGCATATCAAAGCAAAACCTTTTCTGTCATTGAAAACGTTCGGAATGTTACTTTTGAGAAAATGTCTTTTCTGCCCAACTCAGAGCTTTTGCGCACTGAAACCGACATGGGAAATAGCGTGGAAATCGCAGAAGGTTCAATAAAATTTGAACCGCAACCGGGATTTCAAGGGGCGGATCACGTCATAGCCTATATCTCGATCAAGGAGGATTCTGAACCTTCTGTGATAGATATAACCTTTCTGGTTGAAGAGTCGCGTTTGCAGACGACTCCTGTCATTGAAGTCGAAGTTGCGGCCAGGGGAAGTAAAGTTGTTCAAATAAATGACTACATCGACAATCTTACGGTGGAAAGCCTGTTGTTACCGCAGGTGAAGGGCGCTGTTCAGACAAAAACTGTAAATGGAAATAAAATCACCATCCAGGACGGTCCCGCCATTTTTTTTAAAGCAGAGGGGGACTTCCAAGGGGTAGATCATGCGAAGGTCATAGCCTACACCTCAAAAGAGGCCTTGCCACAGGAAGTTGAGCTGATCTTTGTTGTGAAAGAATTTAAGGTGAATTTGCCGCCGAACCTGACCGTTTATGTTGATAGACCTAAGGACACTACTAAAACATTTGAAGTGAAAGGACTTGAGGGATCTCTTCCTATCAGTGGCTTGTCGTTTTCGGCATCAAGCTCGCTATTGACCAAGAAGACACAAAAGCAAAATGATGTGTCTATTAGTGGAAAAAATGTCTCATTCACGGTGGTGAATAACTTTATCGGAACGGATACGATTGAGGTGTATGCCTTTGGCGAGGCCGGCATTGCCAACAAAGTACAAATCACCTTTATCGTCAGAAATCCATCGGCCATCTTGCCGGATACCAGTGCTCTTGTTTACGATTCCTCAAAGCTGGAGGATAGAACTTCGATGATGTCGAAGGTCACCAAGAATGCCTTTCAAGTCCCGGCGTTAGCAGACCTGAGTGCTTCGGGATGGAAGAATCTCTATTTTAAACCCGAAGAAGCCAATAGTTGGACCGTTGTGGGGGATAAAATAAAAAGCAACGTAAACTCGGCGGAGCTTATCGGCTATCATTCTCCGGTGGCATTTTCCTCTTATGTCCATGAGGCGATTTTGGCTTCAGAATCTAATGATGATGATTCTATATATTTAATTGCCTCAGCGGTTATAGAGAATGATTTAAAGAACAAGAAGCTCTTCTATTTGCACCTTTTATTGGTATCGCGGACGGTGGGAGGAAACAATCCCCGACTGGGATTCGGTTTTGCTTATCATAGATATACCTTTGAAGGAAACCCAGCCAGTGGAGGAGTTTATAATGGGTCGAAAAAAGTCATTCTCTTAGCTCAAGCGGACGTGGGGGGGTACACTCCGGCATCCAACACAAAAGGGCATGGATGGAATACTTACGGTCTTAGCCGGGTGCGAGTTCAGCGCGAGGGCAAAGTTTTTGAGGCGAAGGCCAGCAAGTGGTCTAATCGCCCTGGCGGTAGTGTTCTTACTCCCTTAGAAGATGAAAGTTTGATTCGTTTGGACCTGAATATCGGAAAGATTTATGTAAACAATGTCGAAGTGGCGCTGAACTCTGGTTTTCCCGTCGATATTTTCAAGTTAGATGGAGCTGTCGGTTATGCAGCCCTTAGCCAGGCCGATGCGACTTTCTCGGGTATCAACTTCAGCCCCAACCTGGGACTGAATGCTGATTTTCTGTATGATATTTATACCAACAATGTTTATGAAAGGATCAACCCGGAAAGTTCCGATATTAGCGTCAAGTTTGATTCCGCAGGAGTTTTGATCCATTCAAATTATAAACTACGAACTGATGTCGATGTTTATACCCATCTGGGAGTGACTGGAACCAAGAAAATCAAGAATCCAGATACAGGAAGAACCTTTCAACTTAATGAGAGCACCCGAAGCTTCAGTTGTGTCTCTGGATGTTAAGATTAAAGAACAGGACGAGTTGTTGAAGTGAGAAGCCTTTGGAGTTTAGCCATTTTCTCTTGAACCTCTTCGAACTTCAGTTCACACAAATAGACGGCTTCTGAGGAGGCTCGATTTTTTCGTTTATCAATACGTCTGAGTTCGTTCAACTCAGTCCCTCGTCTCCCAAAGAAGAACCCGGTATAAGAAATCCTTTACGTGTCGATTTTGAGGGGAATCGCTTATGGTTTTATTTAAGTGCGTGTTTTTTTCTGAACTTAATGTTGATGGCGAAAGAACTAGGTCTTTGCCATCAACATTAAATGGGGACTATTTCTAATTCTTTACGCAGGTGAGCTGCCAGACGATCATGTCTGAGCCTAAGACGGTGATCGGGAGTCTTTTGCCCGAATATCCTGTGGGGCAGGTGGGCAGTGTTGCATTCGTTGTACTACATGTTGTTGTAAGAGTTATTCCATTACAGGGTGCGGAGTCAGATACCACATATGCACTTAAATTCCAGGAGCCTTCATAGTAGACCCTGTCGTAATACCTGTTGTTATACCCGCAACTAACCATTCGTGTTCCACAGAGCGTTCCTGGTGGCACGGCAGACGGAGGCTCTTGCCAGCTAGCCACACCCGAAGAATTCGAGGTAAGGACCTTCCCTGCTCCGGGAGTGCCCCCTATTATCGTGACTTGACCGTTCACAACCAGATTACCGGTGATTGTCCCTCCGGCTGCAGGCAGTTTGCTATTCAACTGAGTTTGCACAGAGGAAGTGACTCCATCCAAATATCCAAGCTCGGTCGATGTCACTGATGAGTGAGTAGGAATTCCGCTGGCGTTGGAAATCAAAGCGCGTGATGCCGCAATAGCGGGGGCCTCTACGATGGCGCCGCCACTGGAGGCCATGATGCGATTGTTAACCAAGGCAGTGGAAGAGTTCGTTCCTCCACGTGCGATCGGAAGAGTTCCCGTCGTGATCTTGCTCGCATCCTGATTGGGAATATCCGCAGCGCTGAGTGCGGAATTGACCCAGGCCGTCCCGTTGTATTTTAAAAATTGTCCTGAAGTCGATGAAGTCAGAGTGACAGCTTGGCCTTTAATCTTATTGACGGTGACGGCATTGTAAGTACCGCTGACATCACCTCCCAACGCGGTCGTTGTTCCCAATTTACCAGTGAAAGTATCATATTGGCTTTTACTGATTAGCCCCGCCGTAACTCCCGTAGCACTGGCCATAGGAATATTCAAAGTATGAACTCCCGAACTTGAACTCCATGCGGGAGTGGTGCCGGCTGTTCCAATTCCAAAACTTTGAGATGAGACGGTGCTTCCATTGAGACTGCTAATTCCGCCTCCAGATGCGCCGACTTGGTCCGGAACGCAGATAAATTCTGTTCCGTCGAAAGTGAGTACATTTCCCGGATCACAAGCTACTGGAGGGGCCGATGCAAGAGTGGTCCATGACAAGTTTCCGGCACCATCGTTTTTCAAGGTTTGATTTGCGGCTCCAGGAACTTCTGGAAAAGTGAGAGTGTAGGTATTGCTGATGTTAGAAGACTGAAGAGTGACTTCCCCGCTGCTATTTCCCGTGAGTGTAAGACCCTGGACAGAGCTAACTCCGCCGCTACCGCCCGATGAGGGAGCGCAGACGAGTTTGTCACCGTCAAAAGTCACGGTTTCAGTGGGGAGACAGGCTGAAGCAGGCGCTAGAGCCGCCGTCGCCCAGGTTAAACTACCAAATCCATCATTAACCAAAGTTTGGTTGGGAGCGCCTTGACCGGGAGGTAAGGTCAGAGCATAGGTGTCACTTATTGCTGAAGCTCGCAGAGTCAGGTTGCCGCCAATGGAGTCACTAAGGCCAACTCCATAAAAAGAACTGACACCGCTGCCGTCTCTTTGTACCAGCGAATCGCTGCCAGCAAAAGGCGATGCGTTGGTTGTGGAGTAGCTGCCCTCTGAATTTCTGCGAATATAGCCATTGGTGCCCAAGGCGCTAAGTCCTAAAAGTTCATCATTGAGACTTCCCCCTGATGTTATGGGGCCCCAAGTTCCGTCACCTTTGAGCATGACGGAACTATTCAAAGGGTCGGGGAGATTCACTGTGGCTAATGTGCCGATGCCTAGATTGTCTCTGGCCTCAACAGCGGAATTGGCGCCGGTTCCTCCGTTAGTAATAGCAACAACACCACTGACATTGTTGGCATTGCCGGTCACATTTGAAGCGATCGAGCCACCGGCAAAAGAGTTTAAGAGCGCGTCGAGTTGTGTGTAGCGATTCAGAAGAGATTCCAGATTGCTTTGAGTTGTGTTTTCGGCGTCATTCACCTGTAGAAACTGACTGTCCGTTTTTCCGTTGAGAGTTTCAGAGTTGATGGCAAATGGTACGGCCAGTAAAGGGAAGTCGGCGACGATATTCTCTGTGCCGATCCAAGTGGAGATACGTAGAACTCGCGTGTCTCCAGGGTTGGGTGTATATGAAGTCAGAGCTTTGTCAGAAGTTCCATCCGTTTTAAAGCAGGTAAGTCCTGAAAGAGAGACCGGACTGCTGTTAAATATTTCTTGCACACTGAGGCCAGGGTCAACCCCACCAGGAGCTCCTTTTGTAATGGGCAGTGCGAGATACCCATTTTCGATCTTAATTTTTTCAAAAATTTCCTCGCGTAGAACACATCCGTTGGGACTGAAGATTTTGGCATTGATTGTTAAATCCGTCGCATTGACGGGAGCTCCCGCAGGGTTTTTGATATTTGCCTGAAACGAGAAGCCTTTATTCTGCGCGAGGGATAGATCGATGCTCAGAAAAGAAGCGACAAAATATAATGAGATGATTGATGTGAGCTTCATTGGAATACTCCTTCAATTGCATAGCCATTTGATTTTTGCTGACTTCCGGATTCAAAGAAGACCCCTTGAATTTGATAACCAGGGGTGCCGTAACTTGTAGTTACTTTCTTTCCGTAGGACATTGCTTGCGGTGGATGAAAATCGATGGAAGATCTTTCGCTGAAAATACTTGCGTCGAGTTGACAACCGCAGAGAGCAAAGGCCCACAAAATAACGAGATATTTCAGTGATTGCGATTTGACATTCATAGAAAAGACCTCGTTTAAATAGTTTTTACCACTCAATAAGAACGACGCCGTCTTCCTGTGCCTGAACAAGGCGCATGTCGGACTGAGACGGAATGGTAATTGAATACTTCTGCATAACTTTTTGTCGGTTCGAAAAGCGAATGTCGAGAGAGTGAAAGTGGACAAATCGTTCCAAACCTCAAAATGGAACGCTTTTGAACACCATACGAACGATAGCCGAACACCTGGGGTGGCATCATGGAACAAACACACAACGGAATCCGATGGTGATGAGCGAGCTCGACGGCGCAGAACCGAGACTGACTGCAAACACGCCCGCCTGGGCGCCGCGGTTCCAGTTCCCACCACGAAGGACGCCCCCGGCTGACGATCCATAGGCCTGACCTAAACCTTGTGTGGAGCTCCATGTATCTGTTGCTGACGAGAATAACGCTATATTTGTTGCCGAAAGCGTATTCAGCTCCTGCGAGGCTGCGCTGATCTCCGGATCCACACCAAGATCCTCGTAATTGTCGCGAGTCCACTCCCACACGTTACCACTGAAGTCCCAAAGGACTTTGCCGTTTGTAAGAGTGTGCGTTCTGCGATACAGATGTGATCCCGTCGAAGCGCAGGTACCAGCACCTGTGTTATAAAGACAGTTTGCATCCGTAGACGGGGCGACGTTAGGGTTTGTCCAAGTATCGCCATAAAGTGTATTTGCCGCCCACCCGCGAGCAAGAGTGCCTGTTCCGACGATGCCACTAGACCAGTTGGAAGGGACAGTTTCGATGTTTCTTGCAATCGTCTGCCATTGGGCGTTTGAGATAAGATCATACGTACCACCAAGATTTGTACACTGTGTTCTTGATGTATCCCGGTTAATACTGACCCATGGATTTCCCGTGGCTTGAGAAGTTGCTACACCGCCGACGTTTTTCATTTCATATCTCGCCACACAAAAGTCTTGAGTGGTATAGCCCGCCAAAGCCGGAACCAAGATATAGTTTGTGGGACAAGGATCCGTGGTCCATGCTGCTATAGCAGATTCTCCACTCAGGTTCCCCGCATTATCAGAAGCTCTGACTTTAAAATAGTAACTGGTATTTCGAGATAGAGATAACCCGGTCAACGTTCCGCCATTGGCAAGAACTGTCCAGCCTTTGATCAACGCATCGTCAGCGGATCTCTGCACCTTCACTTCATAATAGGTCACGCCAGATCCACCAACATCAGTGGAGGCTGTCCAAGAAAGAGGCGGACTGTCAGTGAAATTATTAGGAACAGATCCGGTGGCCAATCCCGTGGGATTTGTCGGTGGTGTCGTATCGGCAAGCCAGCCGTCACTTGCTGTGACCAAGGATTCTTGGTTAAGGTTGTCGAGGGTCTTTACTTCAACTTTATAGTAAGTATTCGTTGCTAGAGTAAGTCCTGTGACTTCACTTTCATTTGAAAAATCATGCCAGTCTTTTATAACAAAATTATCAGCGACCCTGAGGACGCGCAGTTGATGTTTTTGCACACCACTATGTGCATCTGTACCATCGGTAAAAGTAATTGAGGGACTTTGGGTAAGAGAATTAATTGTTATCGTATCGTTTAAATCGGTCGGTGCTGTCGGTTTCGTATTATCCAAAAGAGCTGACACATGCGTGATTGACGTATTACCAGCCTGATCCTGTGCTTGAACATGCAGATAATAGGTTCCAGACTCTGAGGTTTGCGAAGATGTCGTTGAAGATCCATACTCACCACTTGGGGCTGTTCCCGCATTTGTATCTACCACAGAACGATAGGTGCAGATTTCACTACAGCCCCAATTCCAAGTCTTAGACGTTTTCCAGGTGGGATCATCACTTAGTCCTGTGATCGTGGGCGGTGTGATGTCTTTCTCCACAACCCAAGTTTCAGGTTCTCCCACATCGGGTCTTAAAATAAAGCTATACTTGCCCTCCGGCAATGCAGATAGATCCAAGCTACTGCTAAACTGTCCATTTACGCAGGAAAGTGTCGTGGTCACTTGAGCTTCAAGAACGACTTCTTTAGCTTCTTGAGGGCAGTGGCCAGCAATAGGAAAATGGCTCTGATTGGAATTATTGATATAGGTGGGTGTCGTCTCAGAATCTATACTGGTTGCGTATTTGGAGTTAACACTTAGAAGCGAGGCCGAGAAATCACAGGCTGACAGAATTAAGGCTAGGCCTGCGACCATGCCAAGTTGAAGCCATTTCGATATTTCAACGAGATTCAATTGAGATTTAGATTGAATGTGAGTTAGCCATTTTTTCATAATTTACTTGTCGGCGAGAGGCATGTACATTGCGAGACTGGATGAGGGGAAAGTGTTCCAATCAAAGAAGGGGACATGTTCAGCGAGAAGCTCGATCGCGAGCTAGAGCTTCTTTTCAACGGACTCGATCGCAGAAGCTCCCTGGATGAGGCGGGCATCACAAAGTGCCAAGACCCACAGAACAAGGAGATATTTTTGAGATGATGATTTGGTATTCATAAAAAAAAATCTCTACAAAGATATTTTTACCACTCGATAAGAACGACGCCATCCTGAGCAAAGAGCTCCTTTGCTTTCACAATCCGAGTGGGATTCAAACCTATCAGGATATTCCCGTCACCATAGGCAGAAGGGGTGGTATAATTGCCTCCACGTCCTACCACGATTTTTATTTGTGAGCCTGGTGTGACCTCACAGACGCCGACAGCGGCGCCTCCTCCACCTCCCGAGAGCCACATGGAACCCCTTACTGATCCCCCTGCGCCATAGGACCCTCCTACATAAGGAAAATTATGACCTCCGCTAGCGCCGCCGGGAATTATGACACAAGAATTATTTGCGCTTTCATTCTGATCATCGCAATTACCACCGTAGCTTCCTGAACCACCCGAGCTGTGTATCATCCCACCGCTACCTTTGCCCCCTTTGACACCGTTAGGACCCACGTGATTTATGTAGCCACCTTTATCGCCACCATGACCGCGAACATCACACCCCTCTATATAGGAGTCTTCTCCCTCTTGGAAAAGCGCTTGGTGCGATCCTATACTATAGTTAACCCCGCCGCCGCCGCCAACGACGGTAACCCTGATTTGAGTGACGCCTTCGGGAACTTTCCAAGAACCGGAAGAAGTGAATCTCTTCATTTGCCCCTGAAGTCCGTCCATGCTGGCAGGCTCTCGGGTGGAATTCCCGCACCCGACAATTTGTTTCAGATGGGATTTTGGAACATCTTCCGTGGTTAATAACAACGTCGTTTTTGCGGATTTGATTGGACGAATAAGACGGGAGTTTTGAAATTGAACCTCCAGGGTGGCTTTGTATAAATCATTCCCAGCGGGTTCTAAGTCGTCAATATGAATGCTTTGAACCACCAGGCTTGGAATATCCGGCGAGGGAGCTGCCCCCACTTTGAAAAGAGCGGCTGTGCTTGACGAACTCGCGACCAGTTTATTACCGGGAAGTTTAATAACGGGAGGTTTTTCTGTATCGATCAATTTTGGATCAAAAGTTTGCGGGTTGGTAGAGGAGTAGTCTTTATCGACGAGCATGCGATGACAAAGAGAACTGCTGGTCATCGTTTGAATTAACAGTTTCTCCGCATCCAGAGCCGCAATTTTTTCTGAGAGGGATCGCGTCTCTCGTTGTTGATTGGCGTTTATGGTAATCATTCCCGCCATAACGATGGATAAGATGCTCAATGCCACGAGTGTCTCAACGAGACTCATTCCGGATTTGGACTGAATTTGATTTAGACATTTTTTCATAATTTACTTTTCGGAGAGAGATATGTACATCGCGAGAGTGGATAAGAGGAAAGCGTTCCACACCAAAAAGGGAACACTTTCAACGAAAGGCTCGATCGCGAGTAAGACCTCTTGGGAGCCCATCATGTTGAGGGGGCATCCTTATAGAGCACCCACTTTCTGGGGAGTGGGCCTAAAAATTCGGACGGCGGTACAAGGTCATGCCGAGAGACCGAAAAGGAGAACAAGCTTCTTAAACCCTAGGTGCAGGGGATATTTCATTGCAATTCGTAGATACATTGCCTCCTATATAATTGCGCGATTCTCGCTGTAAAATCTGTCTAAAGATCCAGGAAAAGGGCGAAAAACGTTCCAAAAATCGATGGGGACAATCTAACTATGCGACAGATCAAATATAAAAAAATAGAATTAGATGTGGTGCAAAATGAATCTTCAATTTCAGTATTTTTATTGGACGTTTTAGAACAACGTCGTGAACGGAATCCTCGCTATTCTATGAGGGCCTTTGCACGAGATTTGGGATTGTCTCCTGGGCGTTTGTCAGATTTTCTTTCAGGGCGTAGGGTGCCGGGAAAACAGCTGACATTAAGAATTATTTCTTCATTGGATTTGAAGCACGAAGAAGCGCAAAAATTGATGCACTTGATTGAAAGGCATAAGATGCTGCACGCTGAGAGTGGCGGTGCCTATCAATTGAATGAAGACCAGTTTTCGATGATCGCTGACCGGGAGCACTTTGCAATTTTGAATTTGATGAAAACGGACAACTATGTTCCGAAAATATCCTGGATCGCAAAGCGCTTGGGTTTTTCGGAAGTGATGGTTGCCGGGGCCTTGCATCGTCTTGAGCGTTTGGGGCTTGTCGCTAAAGAGCAGGGACTTTATCAGCCCGTCCATAAAGCGGTGACCACAACGCATGATATTCCCTCTGCGGGAATTCGTGAACATCATCGACAAATCTTAACTCACACAATGAACTCTCTTTTCCATGACGATACCAAATTGCGAGACATTACTTCCATGGGGATCCCGGTTAATCCGGAAAAGCTGGAGGAAGCAAAAAAAATTATCCGAGATTTCAGAAGAAAAATCGCAAACCTTCTTGAAGATGGAAAGAAGACGGAAGTATATTATTTGAATGTTCAGCTTGTGCCAGCGACGCGTGAGGCGAAGGATAAGGACGGGAAGTAGTGCAGAAACGGTTTTTAAGTACGTTTGTTGTTCTTTTGACGCTTATTGGGTCAGTGAGTCGTGGCAGTGATTGGACTGAAGTCGGTAATGGAGGCGATGTCATCGTCTGTCGCCGAGGTCCTCAGACGTATACCATGTATGATGCCTATGAATCGGAACATAGATATAGCCTAAGTCCAAAATATCCTCCCTATCAGGATATTGATCGAACTGAGCATCCTCATAACAGCAAAGAGTACTTTTATGTCGCCGCTCAGATCGCGCAATCTATGGTTGAGCGATTGAGACATTTGGATCCTGTACGCTATAGAAAGTATTCCGACTGGATTTCGCAGTATGAGTCCGAGGCGCAGTTCCTGGATAACGCAACACTCACTGACATTCCCGATACTGGAATTGGGACGTTGCCAGCGGGGTGTTATTTGGAGCAATTGATAATCCAACGACCTCCACTTTTTCCTGGTCAGCCTCGGTACATGATTGCCCATGATTTTTGGCGTTACATGTCTTTCGAGGATCAGGTGGTGGCGATTCTTCATGAAGTGATTTATCGAGATGCCAGGGACTCAGATCCCAAGGTGCGATCCTCGGAAAGAGTTCGCTATTTTAATGCGTTGATTATTTCAGACAAAATTAGCCGGATGTCTTTGGAAGAGTACCGCAAGAGTGTCGACGTTGTCTTCCGCCCCACTCCTTGATGAAGTATCTACTCAGAAGATGGAAGTCGTAGATTCGTAAGGCAGAAATCCGCTGTGGGGTCCTTTTCACAAATCCATTTTTTCAGGGCATTGTTTTCTGCCTTGATGATTTTCAGTTCCTCATCTTGGCTAGACCACTTCAAGTAAAGCTCCCTGACGGCATTGATCAGCGGAGCCACCAGAGAGGAATAGTTCACAGATTTATAGCCGTCAGGACCTGTCAGAACGGCTTCAGGGAATTGTTTTTCGACCTCCTGGGCAATGACTCCCATTTGGTGTCTGTCGTTGAACTGACGCTCTGGGAATTCCTCGCGCCGCCAATCATAAGTGACCCCTTGCAAAGACAAGATTTTATCCAAGGAGTTTGTGACGGATGTGATATTTTTTTTGAAACGAATATCTGAAGTTAAAGTCGTGCTTCCAGCGATCACATTACCTGAAGCATGAATATCCCCCACGACATCAAGCTTGTAAGAAGGGGATGTAGTCCCTATGCCCACTCTGCCCGCAGAAGTGATTCGCATTCTTTCCGTAGGAGGTGAAATTGATGTTCGGGTGTGTAAGATTAAAGAGCCGGCATGGTCGTTGTCGGTAGCATTCTCTTTCACCGAGCTGATTCCAGCCCAGTAGGTCATAGTGCCGTCAGATCTGTAAGTCCCTCCGAATGTGATTCCTCCGCCAATACCTGCAGCCAAGGGGGATCGGTCTCGCACAGTCAAGTTACTGCGAGCATCTCCGTATGTTACGGGAAGGCCTCTTATACCTACTTGGTTATCTGTGCCACCAGCGACTACAAATACTGGATCTCCATTATTATTAACGCTAACAAGAGTTCCACTGCTGCCCGCACCATTGATATTCAAAACAGGCGACGCAGAAATGTCGCTGGACTGGATGTCAAGAGTCCCGCCCGGAGTGGTGGCCCCAATCCCCACTTTTCCGCCAGCATAGTTGATCCCGCCCGTTGCGGTTTCCCAGTATTTTGCTGAAGCTGGAAGTCTGTCGTTGTGAATCACCCCGCTTGTGATTCTTGAAGCATCCAACGTGATATTGGCGCAGGAAAATCCATCCACAACTGAAATATAGGTCAGTGTTTGATTGGCCGAACAAGATAGCAAGGCGCTGTAAGGAACTTTGCCGCTAAGATTCGTAGTCAGTCCTGTGATATCACTGGCGCTTAATTGTTTGTTAATCCACTGGCTGCCGTCATAAGACAGCACATCTTTGTCCGCCAAAGAGGACAGAGTGACATTTTTCCCTTGTAACTTCGCGATAGAAGGATTTGGCAAAGTTCCGCTTAAATCCCCACCAGCCGTGGAAAGACCCAGATTGGTTCTTGCTGTTGCGGCATTAGTCAACTCACTTAAGTTGTTGGCGGGACTCAATGGTGTAAATCCTAAAGAGTTCTGCTTGCCGGAAAAGGCGACATAATCAGAGTTGCTGAGAAGTCCCGCGCTGACTCCGCCCGTGGATGCCAAAGGAATTTTCAATGTATGAATATTACTCGCGCTGGACCATTCCAGAAGGGATCCCGTGGCGCTGACGGCCAGTCCTTGGGTGGACCCCTCTTCGCCATTGAAATTCATGATGCCGCCGCCGGAGGCTCCCAGTTGGTCTAATACACAACTAAAAGCGCCGTTAACAAAAGTTAGCACCTCATTAGAAGAACAGTTGGTGTTGGGAAGATCACTTTTCTTGGCGACATTCGCGGCAGGGATGTTCCCGATCTTTTCGGCATTCGTTGCCTGAGACGCATAAGGCACGGCACGTATTTCAATGTCAGGTGAGATCGTTTGCCATCCGCTTCCGTCCCAAAAACTTACCCGCAACTTTCGGCCTTCACCCACGCTTGCGCCATAAGTGGAACCGGTATCCGCATTGGCAGTATCCCCACAGTTATAAGTTTTGGTGTTGTCAAAATAGTCTGTGACTTGAGAACTGCCGCTGGAAGGATACTGACGAACGCCGCTGCCGATCGCGACGTCGAAAACACCACCACTATTTGTCATGTTGTAACTATTTTTTTCTTCACGATAAATAACACAATTTCCGTTGGGAGATGTGATTTCGAATATAAAAGAAACATTGTTGAACTCTAAAGGTCTACCGTCGGACTTCAGGATTCGTCCCTGATAGTTGAGGCTATTGGTGGAAGGAAGGGTCGAGTTCGCCCAGGCCCCAGGAGCTAACATAGCTGTGAGGTAAAACATTGTTCTGCACGTGCCTAATAGGGGAGCGAAGATGTTTTTCATAGAATTTTTATCGGTAACAGAAGTTTGTTTCATAAATTATCTGGCATTTAACTGTTCCCAATTTAAGTTGGAACATTATTTGGTCATGGCATTTTTAATTCTCCTAAAGCCCGGTTCCCGTCTTGTAATGGAACATTTTTTCGAGAAGAACTCTGCTTTAGGGTGTAATGGGTGTCCTGAAAAATTAGGATGAAGGGAGTGATATAGTTGTGGAGGAATAATGAGTAAAGCGGATGTTCAAGTTGTTCTTGTAAGATCTCAGGGACGGAATGAAGACGGGGTGTATTCTCAGGATGACAAAAATGATGGCGTGCGTGAGCAGATTGCTGAAGTGATCAGAGAAATTCTAAGTATTGCCTGCGGAAGTGATGTCAATCTGTTGGTTGATTGGATGAAGGGGGATCGCACCACCGTTTATAAGATCACAATTGAACAGAAAGCGTTAGGACGACTTTTAGGAGCTAAGGGAAGTCATATCAATGGGCTGCGATCCATTATAAATGCCATGTCGGGTAATCATGGGTTTCGTGCGATCATCGAATCGCCCCACACATTTGAATATGGAGCGCTGACACCAAAGAGTCGCGATTAAAAAGCCATGTGTTCCCGTTTGTCGCTGGGAACAGCCGGAATATGTCATCCTCAAAAACAATAGACAAACCCTCTCTCTTTTTAAGCGAGTGAAGCTGAGTTCAGCGATTTTTTTGTGGGCAGAGATCTTGCTTAATTCAGTTCTAACTTTTGAATTGAGGTGAAAGCGATGAGCCGTCTAAAAAAAATATCGGTAATCTTTGTGCTTATTTCTGTTCCCATTTTGGGATGGGGACAAGTGCAAACATTGAGTATTAGTGTTTTCTCTCCAGAAGTTCGGGCAATCATCGATGAAGAAGCTCGACGCATGGAAAGTGAAGAACGGCAGCGGGAAGAAAAAACGGGAAAGAAGTATTTAGTTATCGCACCCAAGACGTCAGAGTTCTCGTCACCTCTATCGGTCTTTGGATTTACCGAGCAGCAGGTTTTAGAAATGGACGGGGATCCAAACGGTAGAGCCTGTTCGGGAAGGCATATTCAGGGTGATATGTCCAATCGTTGGTGTCATGCCCAAGTTGTTAAATTTGCAGATAACTATTTTAAGTACCTTGGCTTTAGCCAGCCATTAGCATCTATGATGGCGGCCTTCATTTTTGTACCCAAAGAGTACTTAATTGATCTAAAACCTTCGAAGTCTGATCTGGTTATTTCAGAGTACGAGCTATATCGCACAGAGGATCAGAAACGCGTTCGCATCACGGCAACAGTTTTTGGCGACAAGGCAATATTTTTTACTTTTGAAAAGAAATTCTAAGTTCTGGCTCTTAAGTTTGTTTATTTGCCGCTGTCTTAGTATTCATGACCAGTGCTCCGGCGATAACCAGAGCTCCGAAAATTTGTCGAAGGCTCAGGCTTTCGTGAAAGATCAAAGCCCCCATAAGAGCAGCGGTCAGGGGCTCAATCATCATCAGCAGAGCCACCTCTGTGCTTTTTAATTTTTGCAAAGCTGCAAGCTCAAAGGTCAAAGGCATGATTGTACAAATGACTGCGATGCCAAAAATGCAGGAGGCCTGGAAGCTTGTCAGGCTTTGCACGGCCTCAAAATGCGGACGATGGAATAAAGATAAGGCGATGGCTCCAAAAGTGATAACGTACAAAGAAGAAGAAATGGGGCGCACGTTCTTTTGCAGCCGCCCAGAGAGCAGAACATAGATTGCGTAACTGATGGCGGAACCCAGACCCGCGGCGACGGCCCAAATGTTTTTAACCTCAATATGCCCCCAGAGCAGCAGGACCAGCCCCGCAGAGGCGGCGATCAAACAGAGAGCTTCTTTTTTTGAAATCTTATCGTGAGTAAAAAAGTGCGAAAAAACATTCACCCAAAAAGGATAAGTATAAAGCAGAAGAGCCGCGAGAGTGACACTCAGCCCTTCGATCGCTTTGAAATAGAGAGTTGAAAAAAAAGCGTAACCGAAAATTCCCAGCAAAGCGGCGATAATGGTTTGCCGGGCCGACAGTCGAACCCATTGAGGTTTAAAAAGCAGAAGAAAGATCCAAAGAAGTAATGCGGCTAGGGTGAATCGGTAAGAAAGAAATTCCCCGACGGAAAGGCCCGAGCTGAAGGCCCATTTTCCAAAGATTCCTAAAAAGCCAAAACCCGCGCTGGCGATGGAAATTTCGATGGTTCCTCGAAGGCGCGGGTTCATGGGGGATTACTCTTTGGTCTTCTTGACGCGAAGACGGGAGGCGGGTTTCGCCGTTTTCTTCACGGACTTGGTGCGTCCCTTGTAGGTGCGTTTGGTTTTGATTTCTTCAGGATTGTCCGGCAAGAAGACGCGCTCAATAGCCGCTTCGTTTAAGAAAATAAGTTCTCCGGTTTTTAAGGCCCCTAAGCGCAAACGGCCGATGGCCACACGTTGCAGTTTCAAAACATCAAAACCGACCTTCGCAAACATCTGGCGAATCTGACGATTTTTACCTTCGGTGATGATGATTTTGTACCACTCGTATTTATCGGATTTATTATCACCAGCTTTTTTAATTCTTTCGATGTGGCGCGCGGACACTTTGCCGCCGACGATAGATACGCCCCTTTTAAGCTTTTCAATGTGATGAGGTTGTGGTTGTCCATCCAACTTCACCAAATAGGTTTTCGTCACCTCTGCTTTAGGGTGCATGACCTTGTTGGCGAAATCACCATCGTTGGTCAAAAGAAGCATCCCTTCAGAATCCCAGTCCAGACGACCCACAGGGAAAACGCGGGAAGGAACGCCGCTGAGGTACTCTGCAATCGTCGGACGCTCATGGGGATCATCCATAGTCGTGAGAACGCCTTTGGGTTTGTTCATCACAAGGTAAAGCTTTTGAGTGAGGGGCTTGCGAAGAGGTTTGCCATCAACCATGATACGATCACTTTGCGGGTCTACTTTGACACCCAATTCGTAAACACGTTTGCCGTTAACGGTAACTTGGCCTTCTTCGATCATGCGATCAGCATGACGGCGCGAAGCCAACCCACTATCCGCGATTAATTTGTTAAGTCGAACCCTTTGAGTGGAGTTATTTTCAGACATTCTTCATCAGCCTCAGGTAATTGTTGAGTGGTCAATATATCACCAGTGAGAGAAGAAGAGGAGAGATTCTTACGGCTGTACTCACCAATGGCGTGGCGAAGGTCTCGCACCAGCAAAGTCATGAGCTTGTCTCCCAAAAAGACATTGTCGACGGCAGTTTCCGCCTTGCTAAGAACCACCGAGGACCATTTCAAAGCCTCAGAGTCTCCTTGCTGGATAAGAGCACAGGTTCTTTCAAGTTGGCTGACTAGATCCTGGTAATAGGGATCGGAGCGGCGATCGACAAAGAACTGCTCTAAACGCTTGATCGGGAAGAGAAGGCGAGTCTGTTCTTGAAGTGGCTCGTTTTTCATCTCTTGCAGTTTTTGGAAGACATAACCTCTCAAAAGGGTGCCCGTCACTTTGTCTCCCAGGACACGGAACTGGGCCGTGATATAGGGGGCCACTTCAATTTTATGAGTGTGTTGAGAGCTAAGTTCCAACTCTGGAGAATAGTAAAGAACTAGATCGTTGCGAAGAGGCTCCAAAAGACCTTCGCGAATTGTGAACTTGCGATCAAAGCTGCGCACCTCTAAGGATTTATCGGCCCGCAGAACGATGGCAATGGCTCGCTTGTTTTGATCGGGAAGAACACGAAACTTGTCATTTTCGCCGCAAAGAGTCTTAACATAAGAACTCACTGCGTCAATCAGATCAGAAAAATGCTCAATTTCGATCAGCTGCATTTTTTGTGGAAAGCGAATGGGACTGAGATCGAACTTCTGCTGGTAGAAGCTATTGAAATTCTCCAACAAAAACTGAACTTCGTGACCCAATTGCTGTTTGTTGGACGCCCAATGAGGGTAATCCATACAGTAATTAAAGAACATTTCGATCAATTCGGGGGTCAAAACGTCCTCGGGATGAGGGAATCCCCTCAGAAAATTGAAAAAAGACAGGCGTGTCGGCGTATTTTGCGGATTTAAATCAGAAACAAATTTTAAAAGCTGTCCAACCTTAAGCACCGTTTTTTTCTCCCTCGGGCATAAAGTATGAACATTTGAAATTTTAGTCCAGAGAAAATATGATTGAATTAACGAGGCAAGGTTCGAAGGTACGGCCTTACTTTGGGTAGCAGCAGCGCATCCAGGCTGTGAAGCGCTGCTGCTACCCAAAGTAAGGCTCTTTCGCCTCAGCCTTTTGGGCACCATGGGAGGGGCTTGATATGCATAAAGAATTGAATCCGGAATTGTTTGGGGAAAAGAAGGTTGTAAAGAACCCTGTTATGGACGCCCCCGTAAATCTGGGCCCAGCGGGAAATAGCTATTTAAATACGGATCGTCAGATCTTTGAGCTCAAGGCGCAAAACCAGGCTTTGGCGGATCAGCTGAACAAGGTGGTGGGGACAGTTAACGAGTTGATAAAAACCTCGAATGTGAAGTTTGAAAAGCAAAGCCATCTTTTAAGTCGGTTAGAGCAAAGTCACAACGGTCTTGCCACCGAGGCGGGGCAGAAGATCACCCAGCTTGCACAAAAAGTGAACGAACGTAAAAGCCTTGATCTGAAGGTGCAAGAGATGGTCGATCGTCACAACAACGTGATTAAAAGTTTTGAAGTTCGTATGAATCATCTGCAAAAACTTTTGGCGGAAAAAGAAGCTCAGATGATTTCGGCACAGGCGGCTTTGAATGAAGCAAAGATGGAAATCGCACGCCTGAAACGCCTTTAAACGCTCATGTTGCTGGCAAAAGAGCAAAGTCTTTGCCAGCAACACGTATGGGGACCGGTTTACATTTTCATAATCTGTTTGTGTTTGCGGGTGCTGAAACCAAAAAGCTGGTACAGTGGACACCACGAGACAAGCCCTGTCATCACGGGGATGAGTCCCAAAAAGAACCATGGATTTGCAGGTCCCCAAAAAGCCAAGCTTGTGATCAGCAAACCACCCACTATACGAATAATTCTTTCGGTAGTGCCGATGTTATTTGAAAAGATTTGCATAAAAGCCTCCTGAATTACAAAAACAGTATATCACTTTCAGGAGCGAAAAAATTATGTCCTTCATCATAGTGAAGGACATAACTCAAGTTTACTCAGTTTTATTGGACGCCCTTTTCCATTCTCTTTAAGAAGGCCTCTGGCTTTTCGAATTGTGTGAGCGTCAAGGCATCAATCCAAACACCGTGCAGATTAATAAAGACCACCGTCGGCAGACCTTGGATGTTGTACTTCTTTTTAAGGGCACGAAGTTGTTCAGAGTCCTTTGTCGCATCAAACTTGAGCAGGACATAGTTCCCCGCCATGGCGCGAATGCGGGCGTCGGAAAACGTATGCTCTTCAAGCTCATGACAAGCAGCGCACCAATCGGCCCAGAAGTCGATGATCACCGGTTTTTGATCTTTGGTGGCTTGAGCTAAAAGCTCTTCCGAGTAAGGTTGCCAGTTGAGCTTTTGAATTTTATTGAGGCTGTCCGAGGCGGAAATGCGCCCACGAATATAAGGGCGAAGATCAAACGCCGCAAGTGCGACATGGCCAATCCCCACGATCAGCAAAGCCTGCATCAACCCTTTACGGATATGATTGAGAGTCGATCCCTTCGAGGAAAGGAAGGCTCCGTAGACGCTGGCGATGGTGATTAAACCAATGCCGAGGGCCAAGTCATACCAACGATCGGGTAATAAAAGATCCAAGTAATAGTAGAAAGCACTCAACATCAAACTTCCCAGGATGAATTTAAATCCATTCATCCAAGATCCTGAGCGGGGGAGGCTTTTCACTAGTTGATTGGAAAGTCCCAGAGCAATAAAGATAAGTCCCAAGCCCAGGGCATACGTGAACAGATACAAAAAGCCCATCATCTTATTTTGCGTTGAGGCGACATAAGTGAGAATGGCGACCAGCACAGGGCCCACGCAAGGACTGGCGACGATTCCGGCAAACAGCCCTGTTAAGTAGGCTCCTCCAAGGCTCTGCTTTTGTTTTCCTCGGCCCAGGCGATTGCGAAGAAACGCAGGGACCTGAATTTCAAACAAACCATACATGCTGAGAGCCATGGTTAAGAAAATCAAACAGATGACAGACAATACATAGGGATTCCCCAAAGTCGCCCCGAAGACGCCTCCCGTGGAGGCGGCCAGAAGTCCCAAGATAGAGTAGGTGGTGGCAATTCCCAACACATAGACGCAACTGGTGACAAAGTTCTGCAGACGGGTTCTTTCATTGGAGTGATTTCCCAAAACCGCCAACGTGATGGGAATCATAGGAAAGATGCAAGGAGTGAAGCTTGTGAAGATGCCCGCCAGAAAAACGAAAAGAAGACCAGCGATCATGCTTGTGCCTAAATACTTCTGAAAGTTTCCGGTGTCGAAGAATGCGGTCGGAGCAACTGAAGGGGTGATGGCGCCCTCTTCCATGATTTGTGGCTCACCTTCAACCATGGTGACGGTAATGGGGACTTCAATCAGCTTGGTTGTGGGGAAAAGACAGAATTGATCTGAACAAGCTTGATAGGTTAGTTCTAACTTCATTTTATTGAAGCGTTTTAAAAAACGGACGGGGGCCTCGATGTGCGCGGTGAGAGTGGCTTCTTTCTCTACTCCAGTGCGCTCTTTTTTGGAAAACTTGTCATACCATTTTTTGATCGGTTCAATTTTGAACGGGGCGACTTGGAATCCATCGGGTTCAAGAATGACTACGTTAAATTTGTCTTCGTAGGCGTGATACCCTTCAGGCAACTTCATTTTGATTTCGATGTTGCCGCCCTGACCGGGATTCCATTCATAGGGGAACACTTTGGTTTCGGCCAAAAGGGGATCCGTGTCATCCATTGTGGATTGAGCCCAAGACCTTGGGCTGGTGCAAACAAAGAAGGCGAGTATTAAAACGTACTTCAAGCTGAGTCTCATGCTTTTCCTCTTAGTCCTCCTCAGGACCATGGGCAAGTTTATTCGGCGATGACTCAATGTTAACACAACTTGATCCGATAGAGAAACTGAGAGGTCATACCATATGGGATTTGTAGGTATCATAGTAGTATTCGTGATGGTGTTCGGCGGCTTCCTTTTAGCCGGTGGTCACATGTCCGTAATTCTCAAAGCAGCTCCACTGGAGTTGATGATTATCGGGGGCGCGGCACTCGGAGCTTATATTATTGCCAATCCCATGAAGATCATCAAAGCGGGTTTTAAACTCAGCATCAAAGCGATGACGGCCAAAGGCCCTCAGAAGCAAGACTATGTCGAGCTTTTGCAGATGATGTTTCAGCTTTTCCAAGCGTTCCGAAAAGAAGGACCGCAGGGAATCGAGAAACACATCGAGGAGCCAGACAAGAGTGACATCTTTAAGGCGTATCCCAGCTTTATGCATAATCATCATGCGGTTCACTTCCTTTGTGACACGATGAAGATCACGCTTTCGGCAGAGATGTCACCTTATGATGTCGACGATCTGTTGGATGCCGACATTAAAGCGATTCACTCGGAAGAACACATGGCAGCGCATGCCGTGCAAACTGTTGCGGATGGTTTCCCAGGTCTGGGGATCGTTGCCGCGGTTTTGGGTATCGTAAAAACGATGGGACACTTGACCGAAGGGGTTGAAAAGATCGGTGCGTTGGTTGCCGGCGCCCTTGTAGGAACGATGTTAGGGGTATTTGGCGCCTACGGTTTGATTGGTCCGACAGCCACGAAAATGGGTGCGGATATCGAGGCGGAAGGTCGTTATTTAGCTTGTATTAAAGCAGCGATGATCGCGCTGCAAAGAGGAGCTCCTCCGATTGTGTGTGTAGAGTACGCTCGTCGTACGATCATGCCTGAAGAGCGTCCTTCATTTGAAGAAATCGATAAGGCTACTAAGGAAATCAAGAAGGCGGCCTAAGCGGTCGCCAGAATTGGTAAAGAGAAATGGCAGAGAAGAAACAGACAATCGTCATCAAGAAAATCATCGTTTCTGGCGGTGGACACCACGGGGGTTCCTGGAAGGTGGCGTTGGCGGACTTTATGACTGCCTTGATGGCTTTCTTCCTTGTGATGTGGCTGGTGGGTCAGTCTGAAGAGACGAAAAAAGCCGTGTCTGACTATTTCTCGACGCCCTCGGTGATCGAATACAACTTCCAAAACTTCGGTGCGGAACTGACGTTGGAAAAATTGTTTTTGGATATTTTGAACGAACCGTTAAAGGCTTTCCAAAGTTTTATGGAGCCGACGGATAAGTCTCCAAATCTGTTGGAGATGGGCTCTGCCAAAGTGGTTGCGGCTTATTTGGCGGATCAAATGCGTGATGTGGCTAAGAATGTCGTCGTGACTCCTGAAGGATATGATTTCGATATTCCAGACTATGTTCTTTTTGAAAGAGGATCGGCTCAACCCAATGCCAGCTTTGTAAAAGTCATGGATAAGATCAAAGGTGTCACATCTGGTCTTAAAGATGCGGATATCAAGATTACGTCGGGTCTTTTTGTTCAAGCAGTTCCTGATGCCAGCGTGATGTCGGCCAATAAAGTGGCGTCCGAGCGATTCGATATTATCCGTAATAAGATTTTGGCTTCTTTGGACAGCAATACGGTGACGGTTGCTGGAGGTATTAACGTCAAAGAAAAGCGCGGTGAAATTGATCCTGCAAAATTGGTGGGTTTCATCCGTGTGAAAATCACACAAAAAGAACTGACTTCCGATGGACGTAAGCCACGCAAGCTCGAAACATTGTTCGGCCCTTCACGTGTGGATATGTCGGTGTATGATAACTTTGTAAATCAAATCAGCAACGGTAAAAAGGCGTCGGCTCCAGCAAAGGATCTGAAGCAGCAAGTGGATCAGGATTTACAAGAAGAAGTCCAGAAGGACACCGAAGTTACAGTTCCGTCTTCGCAGACAGAATAAAGAAGTAATCACCTGCACCGTTAAATTGAGAGCTTTCGCTGGTCCCGGTGAGAGCTCCTTCAAAAAAGATCACTCCCCATTTTGTTCCAAGTCCCGTTCGTGCGTCGAAGTAAGGATTGATGTTACTGACATCGGGGGTGTTATAGCCCAATTCATTATCCCATTTCCAAGAACCGAAAACGTTAAAGACTTTTCCAAATGCAAAACGTGTGGATCGTTGTTCGGTTCCTTCCCAATTGCTAAAGCCGTCATATAAAATGCGGTAGTCCCAAAAGTGAAGATGAAGATTGAGGATGTTGCCGTTGCGATCGCC
The DNA here is from genome assembly GCF_047637665.1 of Bdellovibrio sp. NCBI lineage: Bacteria > Pseudomonadati > Bdellovibrionota > Bdellovibrionia > Bdellovibrionales > Pseudobdellovibrionaceae > Bdellovibrio > Bdellovibrio sp. The sequence continues at coordinate 46,037 of NZ_JBLJBT010000033.1, forward strand.
CCCGTTGTAGTACTGGCTTTGACTGTAGGCAATCACCAGTTTGGCGTTCGGGGAAAAGTCCACTTTCACGTCCGCGTTCAGGCGCATATTGAAGTGATCGTCGCTATTTTCAAAATTAGTATTTGATCCCCAGACTCCCAGTCGGAATTGAGGGCCGAAGTTAAACCAAAAAGACCCCTGTAAGGCGGGAGACTTGTCCGATTGAGACAACCCATTTTCGACATAGTGGGAAAGAAGACTCACGTCCCCGGAAAGTTGAAAGGTGGGGGATGTGTTGCCCTCGGCGGCAAAAGCCACTTTGGCGCTCATAAAAATAATGATAAAAGCAATGTATCTTCGCATAGATAGTTCGACTCATTGTGAACTATTCGCTTTAGAAAAACAAAGAATTCGCAGTTGGCCGGTGCTCTGAACTAGACCAACAGCGAAGATCAGGATAAGAGCATACTATGAATTTAGATCTTCCTCTTCATGAATATACCTTTGTGGCATTTGATACCGAAACCAGTGGGGCCTACCCGGTGGGATATGATGTGGTCGAGTTCGGGGCCGTGAAATGGTATCAGGGGCAAGAGGTCGATCGTCTGCAGTTTTTATTGAAACCCCGCGAAGCGATGAGCGACTTTATTATCGGCATTCATGGCATCACCAACGAAATGGTCAAGGATGCGCCGTTGATGTCTGAGCGAATTCAGCAAATCCATGACTTTTTTAAAGGAGCGGTCGTGATGGCGCATCATGCTCCGTTTGATATGGGCTTTTTGGCGGCGGACTTTGAAAAAGCCCAGTTGCCGCTGCCGACTGAGCCTGCGTTATGCACAAGTCTTCTTTCTCGAAAATGGATTCATGGTGTCGATAACCACAAATTGCAGACCCTGGTGAAACATCTGAAGATTGATGGGGGCCAAGCTCATCGTGCTTATGATGATGCCAATGCCTGTTTGCAAGTAGGTTTAGCCTGTTTTCAAAAAATGGGCGAACAAGCGACTCTGGCTCAGGCGATTAAGAGCCAAGGCAAGAATCTTTGGTGGAAAGATTATTCCCTGCAGGCGCTTCGCGATGAAAAGGTCAGAACTTTGATTGAGGCGATTAAGTCAAAAAAAGATGTTGATATGATCTATCAGGGCGGATCTGCCAAAGGGGAAACCCGTCGCCTGACTCCGATCGGAATCGTGCGCAATCCTGATGGAGACTATTTGCAGGCGTTTTGTCATAAAGATCAAAATGCGAAAAGATATTATCTAAATCGTGTCGGCGATGTGGCGTTGGTTTTCTAGATTCCAACGGAAGCTCACATAGTCTCACTCTGAGACAGGTGCTCTGGCATAGATCCTGATTAGTAGAAAAGTGAAAGACGACATACTCCCGCTCCTTCGAGAAGAGATGTCTAATTTTTTTACAGTGACGACGATAGTCAGGAGATCGCTATGAAGAAACTTGTGCACCCCATTTTATCCGGTACCCTAGCATTTTCGATGGCTCTAAGTTCCACCGCATTTGCTCAGGCTCAAAAGGTAGAGCGTCCTCCTCAGTTTGTCTTACTGGCCTTTGACGGTTCTTACGAAAATAGTTTCTGGGAAGAATCCCGTGAATTTGCGAAAACCATGAAATCCCAAGGTAAGAACGTGAAGTTCACGTACTTTGTTTCGGGTGTTTATTGGGTGCATGAAGGAAACTATGCTCTTTATATGCCTCCTCACAAAGAAGCTCAGTTTTCTTCAGCTCGTGAAAAACAGGCTGAAGTAGATCGTCGCCTTCGTGAGGCGACGGATGCCTCAATCTCCAAAGCACAAAAAAAACGCATTCGTGGGCAATATTCAGATATCGGCTTTGGTGATAGTCCCCAGGATATCGAAGAGCGCGTAAATCAGGTGAATCTGGCTTATGAAGAAGGACATGAAATTGCGTCCCATGGGAATGGTCATTATAAAGGTGGAAACCGGGATGGTGAAAGCCGCAACTGGAATTTGAAACAGTGGCGCTCTGAATTCCAGCAGTTTATTGATCTGATCTTTAACGTCTTTGAGAACAACAATATCCAGAATAGAACCAAGTATGCTTCAGGATATGCTTTTGCCCCTGAAGAGATCACAGGCTACCGAGCTCCAACGTTGGACACGAATCCCGAGATGTTCCAAGCATTGTCGGATTTTCGCTTTAAATATGATACGTCAGGCGCTAGATCGGGTCCTGAAGAAGCTATTTGGCCGAAGAAAAATAAACACGGTACTTGGATGTTCCCTCTGGGTTACATCAATATCGCAGGAACCAATAAAAAAACGGCGTCCATGGACTATAACTTCTTTGCGAATCAGTCCCGCGGGATTGACGATAAGGCCAATAAGGAAGTTTATCGCGATCAGATGACGAAGTCTTATATGAAGTACTTTAATGACAATTACTATGGAAATCGTGCGCCGGTTCACATTGGGCATCACTTTTCTAAATGGAATGGTGGCGCTTACTGGGAATCCATGAAAGAAGTGACTTCCGAAATTTGTGGCAAACCCGAAGTCCGCTGTGTGACTTATATTGATTACGTGAAGTGGTTGGAATCCCAAGGCGAAAGCAAATTGGCTTCGTTCAAGACGGGATCCTTTTCAAGGGTTTCTCGACCTGCAGATTTGAAATCTGAAGTTGTTGTGGGTAAGACAGAGTCTCGTTTGCAGCGTGACGGAGATCTTCTTAAAGGCTCCTTTAAGATGGATCGTTTAGCGAAGATGTTAAATTATAAGTCCGCGATCAAGATCAATAACGAGGTTCAAGCAGGGGAAGAAGTGGATCTGATGAAGCTTCGTGAGTCTGCATTGAAAGGATCTGATGTGGTGGTGAGTGCCGTTGTTCTTAATAAGCAGGGCATGGAAGTGGATTCCTATTCTTTGAAAATTGAAAATTTAGGCACAGCTTCTGAGTCAATTGCCAATAAGTCGATTGAAGAAAGAGCGCTTCTTGGAGATCTGCCTGAGGCGCATGAACACCATGAGCATGAGGAATAGATTTCTTCTAATTCTTTTATTTTCACTTCTGAGCAGTCTGGTCGGCTGCTCAGAAAATTCATTTTCGGGAGCCCCCGAAGATATTTCCCGTTCTTACGGTATTTTGGGTGGACAGGACGTGGCCGAGTCTGATCCGGTGGCTCGTTCGACAGTCATGCTTTTAAATCTTGAATCCAATGAAATTTGCACAGGCACGGCGGTGTCAGAGCAAGCCCTGGTGACGGCGGCGCACTGTGTTCCTCAAGAAAAAGAAAACCTTCAAGTGTTTTTCGCTGTGAATCCGCTGGATGAGAACGCAGATCCAAAGGCGGCCTCTGTTGCAAAAATCATTGTGCATCCAGATTATAATTCGATAGAAACGATGAAGTCTGTGGATCTCGCTATGGTGCTTTTGCAGGAAAAATTGCCCGTCAGTTATCAGTCAGTCTCGGTGGCAAGGGGCGATCGCCTTAAGGTGGGACAAGGGGTTCTTCTTGCAGGATTTGGCAACAGCTCTGCCAAAGAAGCGGAAGGATTTGGAAAGCTTCGTCAGGTTCTGGTGTCGGTTTCGGAGATTACCGGGACTTTCTTTGAGGTGGAGCAAAACCTTGGAAAAGGGATCTGCGATGGTGACTCCGGTGGCCCTGTTTTCGTTGTTGAGGGAAAGACTTTGGCCTTGTTGGGGGTCTCAAAGCTTGTCTATGATAAAAAGCACACCGGGGCGGACAACTGCCTGACCACTGCTCAGTTTGTTTCTGTAGCTCAAAAGCCAATCCAGGAGTGGATTCTTAAGTCTCTTCTTCAGAGTACTCCACAACATTAACCGTGCGTTCTTTTTTAATCTGCTGAAGACGTTCGTGGACTTGTTCCGCCAGTTCTTCCAGATGTTTGAACTCATCTCCCGAGCGCAGCTTCAAAGGAGACGGATTTCCGTCCAGGGATTCTTTGAGGAAGCGTTCAAAGGCATAAAGGGGGCCGGCAATACGGTGAGAAATCACTCTGCCCACGGCAAAAAGAATGGCGCAAAAGGCGACACAGATAATGACAAACGTGATCACATAGGGAACTAAGAATTTGTTAAGAAGAAAAGCGTTATTTCCCACCAGTTCCTGAATTGTGACCCGCATGTAGGTGTAGGAAAATACCAGACAGATCAAAGTGAGGCTCAGTCCCACTCCCATCAGAACGAAACAGTACTTAAGCTGAAAAGGCATGTTGACCCAGTACTGCTTACGGACGTTGTTTTCGGGCCAAAGAAGTTCGCCTTCACGAATGATGGCATAGACAATCAGGGCATAACCCAGCCATTGAAGGGCATCCGCTAAATTGAACGCGGGGCTCGAAAGAGACGGCGTCCCGAGGACGATAAAGTCCACGACGTAACCCCACACGATTCGATCCGTCACATTGCCGATGATGCCACCGATGAGAATCGAAAGGCCTGAACGCAAAGTGAGGGATTTGATTGGTAAAAGATACTGGATAAGAGCGTAGGTACAAAGAAGAAACGCGCCTCCTGTCGATAGAGAGACGATACGAAGAACGGAAGGGAGGTCAGAAAAAAGACCCAGCATGGCGCCATGATTATGGTGCAGGACGAAGTGCAGCGGACCGAAAGATTGTAGTTCAGTGATTCCCGTCGCCCAGATCTTGGTGATGCGGTCGATGGACCAAGTTGCTAAAAGAGGAAGAATCACGATGAGCCATTCACGTTTTTTCATGCACTTCAGTCTAACAATTCACTCTGCTTCTTGCGAAGGAAAACGACACCCATTACCATAGCCTAGTCGTCTGAAGTTTGGACCAGTCTTTGGATTTAGTTACTAGGAGTACAACCCGTGAAGCTATTAGCTGTTTTTTTATTGTTTTTCTCATTGTCGACGCAGGCTCAAGAGCGTTTCAAAGCTCTTGATAAAGAGTTCCAGGCCTTAGCCAAAAAGTACGGCGTACAAACCAAGGATCTTGGAATTTATGCAACTGTCGGGGAAGGCCACGACATGCAGGTCTTGTTAGACGTGAATGGGAATAAGGTGATGATCCCAGCCTCGATCACTAAAATTGCCACGGCATCCGCTGTTTTATCCCAGTTTCCTCCCGGTTATAAATTCAAGACACAGCTTCTTGCGGAGGCGTCTGCAAAGAATGAAGTTTTGAAAGGACATCTTTATCTCAAAGGTGGCGGAGACCCTTCTTTTGTCTCTGAAAATCTATGGTTTTTAGTGAATGCTTTCACGCGCAATAAAATTAAGAAAATCGAAGGTGATATTATCGTCGACGACTCGTTGTTCGATAAGGTTCGCTATGACATGAGTCGCCAGAAAGAGCGAGTGGATCGCGCCTATGATGCTCCTGTGGGTGCGATGAGCTTTAACTGGAACTCGGTGAATATCTTTGTGCGCCCCAATGGTGTGGGAAATGGTGCAGAAGTCTTTATCGATCCTGAAAACGAATACATCCGCCTGAACAACAAGGCAAAAACAGTTTCAGGGTCTGGCAATGGTCTTTTGGCGGATCGCCAAGAAGACAATAAGTTTGCGGGGGATGTAATTCATGTCGGTGGATCCATCGGGCAGGGCCTGAAAGAGGTTGTTGTTTTTAAGAACATCACGCAGCCGGACCTTTGGGCAGGTTACAATTTGAAGGCTTTTTTGGCGCAAAGAGGAATTCAACTCACCGGCTCGGTCAAAAACGGTGTCACACCTGAGAAGGCGGAGGTGTTGGCCGAGTCGGAAAGCAAAGCCATTGAACAAGTGGTTGCGGATATGAATAAGTTCTCCAACAACTATGTGGCCGAGATGCTGACGAAAAATTTAGGACTCGCGAAGAAACCCAAGGGCGCCAGCTTGAGTGATGGCGTGAAAGTCATCAATGAACACATGCAAAGTTTAGGTGTGCCTGAGGATCAGTATCGATTGGAATCTCCCTCAGGTTTGACGCGCGAAAATAAGATGTCTTCTTTTGCGATGTGGAAGGTCCTGCAGCATTTAAGAAACGATTTCCGAGTCCAGCCCGAGTTTCTCACGTCCTTGCCGATTGCAGGTGTTGATGGCACTCTGAAAAAGCGCATGAAGAACTCCTCTGCGGAGCGCTGGGTGCGTGCAAAAACGGGATTTTTAACCAATGTTGTTTCATTGGCTGGATATGCCGGAGTGGAAGATGGACACGTGATCACATTTTCATTTGTTTACAACGGGTCTACAGATGAAACGAAGATTCGCGCGTTTTTTGATAATTTGCTTATCTATCTTGTAAAATAAGCCGAATGAGAACCAGGAAGGTGGACGTTCGATGAAGAAGCTGAGTGTCTCAATATTATACACAGTCCTCTTAGGAGTTCCGACGGTCGGGTTGGCGCAAGACGATATTGCCGCTAAGGTCGTTCCTCAAATTTTGGGGCGCAGTCCTGAAGAAGTCCGTCCGTGGAGAGCGCCTGCTTTTTCGGAACAGTCTTCCGCCTTGGGATATTCCTCTGGAAGTGCTTTTTCTATTCCTAAGGGAATGGAAAAACAGGTTCAATTTTGGGTGGATATCTATACAAAATACAGCTCTGAAGAAGGTGTCATTCACGATTCTGAAAAAGTGGAAGTGGTCTATGAGGTCGTTGATCTCAAAGGTCTAAAAACAGAGCGTGAAAAACAGAAGAAAATTGATGAGGTCAAAAAGACGATAGCCGAAAAGCTTTCGACCCCCGAAGAAAAAGAACGTCTGCGTTTTCAGTTAGGTCAAAAAGACAAGATGCAAGACGCGATTTTCTATTCGGGTCGTTATCTTGAGGATATGGAGAAGATTTTCCGCGAGGCGAATCTTCCGATTGAGTTGACTCGCTTGGCGTTTGTGGAAAGTTCATTCAACATCATGGCTCGCTCAAAAGTAGGGGCGAGTGGAATTTGGCAAATCATGCCTTATACGGCTCGTCCTTATAAGATGATTTCGCCTGTCGTAGATAAACGGAACCATCCTATCGAGGCGACCAAGTTAGCCGCTCGTCTTTTGCGTAACAACTATTCAATGTTGGAATCCTGGCCTTTGGCGGTCACAGGATACAATCATGGTCCCACGGGAGTTTTGAAAATGACCCGTGACTATGAAACTCGGGAGCTGGGTGAATTGATCCAAAATGTTCGCTCTCGCAAAAGTTTTGGTTTTGCTTCGAGAAACTTTTATGCCAGTTTCTTAGCGGCCATCGAGGTTGAAAAGAATGCCGGTAAATATTTTGAATCTGTGGTGTGGTCAAAACCTTTGAACTCTCAAGATTTGAAATTGCCGGTCGCAATCAAATACAAAGATATCGTAAGCTGGTTTGATGGAGATGACCGTAAAGCTCAGATTTTTAACCCACATCTGACTCTAAAAGCCCGTCAAGGCCATTTGATTCCGGCAAAAACGATTATTGCCGTGCCTAAGGACAAATACAATGTGGCGTTGATATCGCTGGCCCGGAAAGATCGAACGGTGGCCATGGAAGATAAAAAAGGAAGATAAAAAAAGGGAGCTGAAGATGAAGCTCCCTTTTTTTATTCTATTTTTTTAGGTTTAGATGAAGTCACCTTTATTACGGGAGGGGGCGGTTGTGCCTTCCACCGTGGAGCTGTCGAGATCTAAGAACTTGAAGAACAGTTGGTGCATTTCACGGACAATCGCAGGGTCATGGATTGCATCGGGTTTATCGATCAGCATGGTGTTTACCAAGCCGATAAATGTATTGACCACCATATAAGAAACCTTGTCCATATCGCGTCCCGGGATTTGTGGAAGATTGTAACGGACGACGTCTTGGAAGAAGCGAAGAGATTCTGAAATGTAAGAAGCTTCCGCCACGTAATACTGAATGGTCGTAAGCTTTGAACGCAAAGCTGAATTTCGACGGACAGTTTCGATGGCCAGTTCAATCATGGATTTCATTCTTTGCTCAGGGGGAAGAGGAGAAATGGGGCGCATTTTTTCGCTGAGTATGCGCTTATCTTCCTCAATGAGATTTTTAACCACGGCTTGAACAACGGATTCTTTATTCCCGAAGAACTGATAAAGAGAACCGATACTCACGCCCGCTTCTTTAGCAATTTTATCGGTGGTGATGGCGTAGAATCCTTCAGAGATCAGCAAGCGAGAGCAAGCGTCTAAGATGGTCGCCACAGTTTGACGAGAGCGTTCCTGTGTTGGGGCTTTAACGATAATCTTTGTTTTTTTGGCTTTTTCTTCCATAGACTGTGTCATGATTGGGTATTTAAGACCTTTCTTCGGATTACAAGTCGTGCGGACAGAATATGCGTCCTTGGCCTCAGGAGCAAGTCTGGTTTTTTGCAAAGTTGTAATGTTTCGTAATGTTCAGGACGCGAGGTCTTCCTCGAATGTGTTATTGGAGTTCTTGGGCGCAGTAGATCTCAGCCCGCTGGGTGTTGGCAGGATAGCTCATGTCTTTAGTGATCCGTTCACATTGTTTGAGTGTGATCGACTTATTAAACCGACGTAAGCACTCCCAACGAACTTCGTCGCCGGAGTCAGCGTATTCCATGCTCTTGGAAATGGCAAAGCACTCTTTCAAGGTGGGCTGCTGACCGAGCTCATATAAGCACAGAAGACGCGCGTCCTCTGCGTTAGTTGAATACTCCATAGATTTTGCGATTTTAAGGCACTGCGGAACAGAGATTAGTGCCTTCTTTTGTTTGAGGCAATTCATTCTGGCTTCGTCTCTTTGGTCTCTCGCCAAACGCGAAGACTTATTGGAGACCTGGCAAAGCTCCTGAGGGGCCCCCGCCAAAGCGTTCATCGAAAAGAGAACTACGAAAATAAACATGAACTTGTGCATACGTGTCTTCATCCTCACCTGCTTGATGCAAAAGGAAGGCTGTCTGAAAGTCAAATTAACAGGTTTTTAGAAAAGCCTCCCTGTTGAACTTCCAGACAGAGCCCGCAAAGGGGCTCTACTTCACTTTGAATTCACCTTTTTCATCTGTGTAAAGACGCAAATCGAAAGAGCGGTTGTTGATCACGTTTTGGATGTACATCAAAGAGTTATAGAGCTCTTCTTGCGCGAAGTTTCCAAATTTCAATGAGATCGTATCGACTCCTTTGGCCGAGAACGTCATTTCGTAAGACATCAACTCGCCCAGTTGTTCTGGAGGCAGAAGATAGATCAGAAATCCCGCCGCAGTTTCTTGCCACAAGGTGAAGTCTTTGAGCAGTTTAAAGGCCTCATAGCGCTGAGAAGCTGTGTAGTTCGGGTTAAAGGCCACAGACAAATTGGTGGCGATATAGTTCAAGTCGGACTCATACTGATCTATCCAGTGACGGTAATTTTGTCCTTCTGGATCATAACCGCTCTGTTGCGGTGGGGTTTGCGGACGTCCCATCTTGAGGATAAAGGCAGAGTAAAGATCATACGCTTTTTGTTTGCTTAAGAACGGCATCAGGTTGATGGCTTTGGGATGAAAGAAGAGCTGGTTTCGGAAGGCGCCATTCACGCGACTGCCTTTTGAGAAATCCCACTTCTTCCAATCAATTTTTGCGTATTCTTTGGCCGGGATGATCTTGCGAACATGCTCTTGCACCTTGCGATAGTCGCGAGCCGAGACGTCTTTCATCTTAATATCTCGGGCCAAACTAAGGGCAATAAACCTTTCAGGTCTCCATTGATCGTCTGCTGAAAAAAGCATGTTGGTGCTGATCGTCGTCGTATCCCCGAAGAGTCCGAAAATAAGTTTCACATTTTTCGAAGTGGAGAACGTATCGAGAAGATATTTTTTGTCGTTTTCCTCGCGATCCACGTGGGCAATCTTGTTTTGCGCATAGGCCGAGCCGGTTTCCAGGCGGAGTAGATTCAGGCCGATCTTGAAAGATCCAGATTTTCCATGAGAGGAGTTTGAACCTTTGAAGACGCGGTCAATACGGCGCTCCTGAGGAGTTAAGCCTCGATCCTCGTAAGAGATCTTTTCAACCTCGGAGATGTCGGTGAGCAATTTGTCTCTCATTTCGTCGCGAGACTCGAAGGGGCTGATCATGTTGAGATCTTTAAAGCGAGTCTTCTTAACAAGGAGCTGATCGTAGGCGGCGATCGCTTGAGCGTTATTCAGGTCAAACACATAGTCCAGCATAAAGAGATCGCTGTTGCTTTCATTAAGACTCAAAGCCAACGGCGTGAGGTTCACAAAGTTCTTAATTTTATTATCAACAAAACTAAAGCCGATCACTTTAAAATCTTGGCCGAAACTCACTTGAGCGCCCGCTCCTTGTCCTCGGCCTCTGATGCCAATCAACTTCACGCGCATTCTATTGTCAGGCATACGGAAGAGGTGAATCATGAACTCACCCGAAATATAGGCGTGGGTAGATCCGCTTACGCTGGCGAGAGGCGAAAGGGGGGAGCTGGCTCCTAAGGAGACGGCCAAGTTCAGACGGCCCTGCATGGCGACGAAGTCACCAACATTCAAACGGGTCAGGGCCCTGTGAGCGGTGAGAGGTAGATTCTGAACAGAGTAGGGAATTGCCGTAAGGGACTCTGTTTGAGATTTGAACTGACGAGCAAAGACGATCTCAACCCCTTTGTTGATGCTAAAGCCAATGGGAGTGTCGAGGTCCTCAATAAGATCGCCAGGATTGATATTGACCCCAAGAGTATAACGATCCAGTCGAGTGTAGTAACCATCGACATAAGAGGGTTCAGATTGAATTCGATATTTGAGTGAAGCTGAAATCCCTTCGAAGATCTCGGCATTAACCAAGTTGAGGTTGGCCCCGATGGATTGTTTTGCGACCTCTTTTTTGACCCTTTCGGCGATGGCAGCGGGTTCAAGGAAATCAAAGTCTGCATGGGCTGTAGAGGTGACGAAGCCAACGGCAACCCCTGTGATCAGGGTGAGTTTAAGGAATGTCTTTGTGAACGCCATAGGATTGCCTCCATTTGTCTTCTCCATTTTGAGCAAAACAGATGCCCAATCCGAGAGGGATTCAGTTAAAATATAGGCAATATACAGGCCCCCAAAGGAAGTCGCCTGTCGAGAGTTTCGACGGGGGTGACTTTAATTGTCTAAAAAAGAAAAAGGCGATCTCGGGGGAGATCGCCTTTTTCTGGGAAAATCATATTGGAGAAATCAACTAAGGTTTGAAGATCGGGCCGTTATTTTGCTCAAGGACACGGTAAGGATTGTCGGCGTGATCAATCAAATATAGGACGGGTTCTAAGTTCTTTCTTTGAACTTCGGGAATAACCTGGGCCCCAGGATAGAAGCCGCCGGAACCCCAACCGCTGTTGCCGGGATCAAGTTCAAAGGTGAAAGAGATGATTTTGTGCTCGCCGTAGGACCAATCTGTGGTGTCTCCGCTGGCGATGTAAAGTTCAGAGGACTGCTGAGGTTTGTAGCCATTCCATTCGGCCATCTTTTTTGCCATGACTTCGTGAACTTGTTTGTCGCGGGTATTGGCGATGCTTTCATAGACGTGACCCCAAGGATAAAGAATCAATTGAGAGTACGTGTGGAACGAAAGCAGAATTGTAATATTTTGATGGGCTTCGACGAAACTTTTAATTGCGACAGACTCTGGCTCGCTGAAAGCTTTGGGGCCGCGATAAGTTTCACTGTTAGGACTGGTGCTGGCACCGCCGCCGCCCCAGCCAAAACCGTAGTTTCTATTTAAGTCGACGCCATAAGTTCCGTTGTTATTTGAGGCTCTGTTTTTTCTCCAGGATTTGTAGCTTCCTGTTGAGATGTCATATTCAGCGCCATCGGGATTTACCATGGGGATGATATGGATATCGCGGCTATTGACCAATCGTTGAACGCGAGGATTGCCTTTCCCGTACTCGGTCAGAAGATATTCGATGTAATAAATTGGTAATTCGATGGAAAGATGTTCGCGGGCGTGGTGTCCCCCCATGAAAACCGCTGCCGCCAAAGAATCAGCTTGTTGAAGATTTCCCGAGATACGAACCGCCCAAATGTCACGACCTTCAACAGATTTTCCAATCGAAGACAGTTGCGAGATGTTGGGGTATTGAGATGTGAGACTGCGAAGCTTATCGGTCATCTCTGTGTAGTTATGAAAAGCGGCGTCCTTCGTGGGGAAATCCATCTCTTCCGTGAGAGGAAAGCTCACTTCAAGAAGGCCCAATTTTTCCATGGATTTTTTTTCTTCCAGGCTTCCGATACCCACGACAAAATCTTCGCGCGTGGTTTCAATAGAAACGCCCGAGTTGGCGATCAGCGTTCTTTCGTATTTGTCCTTGGCGCGGATCTTCATCCAATACTGAGTCGTATCCACTGTGTGAGCATTCTCGATAGGCAGAAATGTCAGAGCCATAAAGCCCGCAACCGCCAAGATCTTGGTGATTCTCATAAACCCCTCCTTGGGTTCTGACTAATGTCAGAAGACACTCCATTTTGGGTTTATTTATTGTTGCGGTACAGTCTTTCGTCGGTACGTTAGGTCTAAGGTCTAGTGATTACCAGCGAATGGGTTCAGGTTCTATTTCGACGCCGAAATTGTTTTTTACATCCAAAGAGACTTGGTGGGCCAACTTCCAGACATCGTCAGAGGAGGCACCTCCATGATTCACCAGAACGAGAGCTTGTTTTTCATACATGCCCACGGGCCCCAATTTTTTGCCTTTCCAACCTGCGCGATCAATCAACCAGCCGGCCGCCAATTTGAATTGATTGTTTTGATAGGGAAAGCTCACAAGATCGGGATGTTTTAATTGCAGCGAATCGCGAAGCTCTTTTGAGACAATCGGATTTTTAAAGAAGCTTCCGGCGTTGCCAATGACTTGGGGATCGGGAAGTTTGGTCTGGCGAATATGAATCACCGCGCGCGAGATGGTGCGGGGGTCGGCTTCCACTTGTTGGCGATCCAGCTCTTTGCGGATGTCTCCGTACTCGAGGTGCAGCGAGTTTTTCTTGGGCAAACGGAAGGTCACGTCCCACACCAAGTACCGTCCAGCTCCCTCTTGTTTGAAGAAGCTATCTCGGTATGAAAAGCGACATTCTTTGTTAGAAAATGTTTTGAGATTTCCCGTCTGCAAATCAAAGCACGTGACTTCCCATAGGAAGTCTTTGACCTCAACGCCATAGGCACCGATGTTTTGAATCGGAGCGGCTCCCACCGTGCCTGGAATCAGGGAGAGATTTTCAAGCCCCCAGTAACCTTGTTGTAAGGTCCACTGGACAAACTCGTTCCAGATTTCTCCGGCTTGGGCTTTGACGAACCAATATTCATGATCTTCCTGAATCAACTCGCGGCCCTGATTGGCGACTTTAAGAACCAAACCTCTGACGATGGAGGGAAGAACCAGATTGCTTCCTCCTCCAAGAATGTGCCATGAAACTTTTGAGAGTTGAGAGTCGCCAAGAACGGCCAAGAGATCGTGAGGGGAATGCAGTTCGACGAAGTGCTCTGCCTGAGAGCGCAACTGAAGAGTGTTCAAGGTGCTAAGGTCTTTATGTGTGTGAATCTGCATTCAAGCAAAGATTTTATTAGAAGGAGCTGCCTTTGGCCATCATTCTTTCAAGAACTTCGTCTTTGTTAATAAAGCAAATGCCAAGTCCCAAGCCTTTGCTCCAGATGACTTCGGCGGTCACGTTGTGGGTGCGTTGAAGAGAGCCCAATTGAACTGTCATATTCAAAAGATCCCCTTTTTGGGGAACGTAATCTCCTAAAGAGACTTCCAAAAAGGCGCCGGTTTGGGAAAGATTTTTGAGACTGGCGACAAGAATGCCAATATGGCCGTAGACTTCGATCTGAGCTGTTTCTTTGGTTTTAAATCTCTTGGCAGTGCCGCCCATAAGAACTCCGAGAATCTGGTCTTAACTTATTCTCGGAGGAAAAGATCGGCTCGTAGAGTCTATTTTTCAGTGTTCTCAAAATGAGACTGAATTCTAGACCCTATTTTCGTAAGTAAGTAAGAAATGAAAAAGGAATGGGCGACTCGACATCACGACGATCTGTCAGTGTGAAAATGTTTTTGTCAATTTCAGGGTAATAGGTGTCCCCCGGAAACTCGCGGTGGATCAGCGTTAGATAGATCTTGTTGGTGACTTCCATGGCTTGTTTGTAGATCTCGCCGCCACCGATAATAAACACCTCTTCACCCCATTTTGCAGTGAGTGGTTCGGCGTGTTTGATGGCCTCTTCGAGAGAAGACACGAAAACCACGGGGCTGCTTTCCGTTGAAGGGAACGAATGTTTTGAGGGGTCTCTGGTGATGACAATGTGATAGCGATTGGGGAGGGCACGGCCATTGAAAGACTCAAAAGTTTTGCGCCCCATGATCATGATATGGCCTTTGGTGGTTTCGCGGAAAAACTTCATGTCTTCAGGAAGGTTCCATGGGAGTCCGCCTTGAACACCAATGACGTGATTCTGCGAGCAGGCCACAACATGAGTCAAAATCATACCGCCACCTCGGCTTTGATGGCGGGGTGAGGGTCGTAGCCCACAATCTCAATATCCTCATAAGTGAATGCAAAAAGATCTTTGATATTGGGATTGAGTTTCAGTTGCGGCAGAGGACGGAAGTCTCTGGTCAGTTGCAGTTTGGCTTGCTCCAAGTGATTCAAGTACAAGTGGGCATCACCCAAGGTATGAACAAAGTCACCCACTTCGAGATTGCAAACTTGCGCAATCATGTGAGTCAAAAGAGCATAGCTGGCGATATTGAAGGGCACACCCAAGAAAATATCCGCACTTCGTTGATAAAGTTGGCAAGAAAGTTTTCCGTTCGCCACATAGAACTGGAAGAACGCATGACAAGGAGGCAAAGCCATTTTGTCTACGTCGCCGGGATTAAATGCCACAACCAACAAACGGCGAGAGTCAGGATTCTTTTTGATCTGTTCGACCACATTGGAAATCTGATCAATGGTGCGACCATCGGCCGTCTGCCAAGAGCGCCATTGTTTTCCATACACAGGTCCCAAATCGCCGTTTTCATCGGCCCATTCATCCCAAATGGTCACTTTGTTATCGTGAAGATATTTAATATTTGTTTCGCCCTTCAGGAACCACAAAAGTTCGTGAAAAATAGAACGTGTATGAAGCTTCTTCGTTGTGAGAAGAGGGAATCCTTCCTGCAGATTGTAGCGCATCTGATAACCGAACATGGAAATAGTTCCAGTCCCCGTGCGATCTTCTTTCTTGGTCCCATTTTCCAAAACTGTCTTAATTAAATCATGATATTGCTTCATCAAGCCTCCCGCGGAGGTACGCCGTACCTTTTTGAATTGCACCGTGCCATGGGCTCGGGCTGGTCAACATTCTATTTAAGCTTCTTTTTTTGTCTATTTGAAAAGTAGTCCCAGAGGAATTTACCGCAGGGGCCCAACTCCTTCTGAGAGTGATGCGCGATATAGAGCTGCGCGACCTGAGGTTTTGGGAGGAGTGTCACAAGGGATTTATCCTTGATTTCCTCCTTAATCACATGTTCGGGCATGCGGCCCCAGCCTAAGCCATCCACAAGGAATGCCTTTTTGGTGAGATAATCTTGAACGCTGATGACGTGATCAGGATTAATAATTCCTGCGGAGCGATTGGAGCTTTTGACTGTGGTCGACATAATGATCTGTGGGTACTTGGCTAACTCTGAGTTGGGAGCCTTTCCTTTGAATTTGGCCAGAGGGTGTTTGGCGGAACAAACAGCCACCATATTCACAGGAAAAAGCTCTTCAGTGACGAGAAGGCTGCGATCATTGAAGATGACAGCCAAAGCAAGGTCCGCCTGATCCTCCAAGAGTTGTTCGTCGGCACTGAGGACGTCATGAATGATCTTAATTTCCGTCTGAGGGAAGCGGGAAGTGAAGTCCTTCAGCGCCGTGACTAATAACGGGAGGGGCCACATGGCGCTGACGGCCAAACGGATGATAGGTTCATGTCCTCTTTTTAGAAACTCGGCCGTTTCCTCCAGTTCATCAAACTGAAAGATAAGGTCGTCTGCTTTTTTGAGAAAGGCGCGACCTTGAGGGGTGAGTTGAGGGCGATATTGATCGCGGCTGAATAGTTTAAAGCCCAACTCATTTTCAAGGGAACGAATGGAATAGCTAACCGCACTTTGAGCGCGATGCAGTTCGAGGGAGGCGGCGCGGAAGCTTCCTGATTTAACGATAGTCTGAAGAACTTGCAATTGATCCAGTGTCATCGCCCCAAACTATATCATTAATTTAGATCATGTTAATAGAAAAATTATAATTTTTTTAGATCGTCTAGTTTGTTAATATTTATCTTGTAAACGGCATGTAAAAGGAGCCTTTAAATGAACAAAGCTAAGTTGGCAGTAAGAGTGATTTTCGGTTTGATGTGGGTGATCTTTGGACTCAATTTCTTTTTCCAATTTTTACCCCCACAGCCACCGCCACCAGAGGACGCGATGAAATTCTTGGGGGGCTTGATGACGAACCCCTATATGATGCCTCTGATTAAAGTCATAGAGGTCACCGTGGGTGTGCTGTTGTTAGCCAACATCGCGGTGCCTTTGGCATTGGTGATTATCGCCCCGATTACTGTGAATATCTTTCTGTTTCACACAGTCTTAGCCCCTGCAGGGGGCGGACTTGCAATTCTTATGTTTGCACTTAATGTGATCTTAGGACTTGCTTACATTAATAGTTACAAGCCTCTTTTCAAAAGAGGCTGAGAAAAAAGGAGTTAGTTATGCTGTATCTTCGTAAATCTGATGAACGAGGTTATGCTGAATTTGGTGGTTGGTTAAAGTCTCGCCATACGTTCTCTTTCAGTGAGTACTATGATCCCCAATTTATGGGCTTTCGTGATCTTCGTGTGATCAATCAGGATTGGATTGCGAAGGATTCAGGATTTCCAACCCATCCTCATCGAGACATGGAAATTATCACCTATGTCTTGAAAGGAACGGTGGAGCATAAAGACAGCCTGGGCAATGTGGGGCAAATTCAAGCTGGGGAAATTCAGACGATGCATGCTGGAACAGGCATTCGTCACAGTGAATACAACCCCTCCAAAGCGGAAGAGCTTCAACTTTTTCAAATTTGGATTATGCCGGATGTGGCTGGGGCACAGCCGGGATACACGCAGCAGTCTTTTAATCGGGAGCAAAAGCTAAATCAGTTGAAGCTCTTGGTCTCTAAAGACGGGCGTTTGGGCAGTCAGAAAATCAATCAGGACGTGGATCTGTATGCCTCGGTCCTCGAGGGCGGTATAGAGCAAGAGTTTGCGATCCGTGGGGGGCGAGGAGCCTGGGTGCAGTTGGCGGAAGGAGAGCTTGAGGTGAATGGAAAAGTTCTCAAATCTGGCGACGGTCTGGCGGTGCAGGACGAGAGCCTTTTGAAGATAAAAGCTCTTAAAGAGACTGAGTTTTTATTATTCGATCTTCGTTAAAGCAAAAGGGAGCTCTGAGAGCTCCCTTTTGCTTTTTGAATCTTTAAACCACTATTGGAAGTTCTGAACTTGCGCAATGTAGGGAAGGTTGCGGTAGTAACCTTGGTAATCAAGGCCGTAGCCAACAACGAAGTCATTGGGAATTTTAAAGCCGACGTGATCGATATCGCACTTCACTTTCAGAGCATCTGGTTTTTCAAGAAGAGCGATGGTGGTCAGGCTTTTGGGTTTGCGCGATAAGATAGAATTTTTTAAGTAATTCATCGTCAAACCTGTGTCGATGATATCTTCCACCAAAATCACATGGCAGTTTTCAACGGGGCTTGCGAGATCCAAAGTGACTTTCACTTCTCCAGAGGACGATGTGCCGCCATGATAAGATGAAACACCGAAGAACTCGCATGTGATGTCTGCGTTGATGTTGCGGATAAGGTCAGAGTAGAACATGAAGGAGCCCTTCAATACGCAAACCGCAACAACTTTTTCGTTTTTAAACTTTTTAGAAAGAGTTTCGCCCAGCTCTTTTACTTTGTTCTGAATTTGTTCTTCAGTGAGGTAGGTTTTAAGTGAAAGATTTGTCATAGTGATGTTTCTCCGTCTCTTACACAAAAGAATTGTTCATAATTTCGCCGAAACCGCCGCCGCCCGGAACGATGTATTGTTTGTCGTTGAGGCCGCGTTCCTGGTCCCAAAATTGGCCGGGAGTCGCCTCTAAAACTGCCTGAGGAGATAGTCCTCGGTCAAGCCTTAAGGCATAGATCACGACGTCCGGGTGCGCCTTGAGTAGATTCTTCAAATACTCTGGCGTCACAATCAGATTCAGGGCGATAAACTTTTTGGCGGGGCCGGGGATATGGGTCTTGTAGTGGTCGATGGCAGTGACCATTGTATTCCCGGTGGCCCCCATGGGGTCGGGGAAGATGACGTGGGCATCTTGCACATCGCCCCCGATTTTCATTCCACCGAACTCAGCCCCCGTGACGGCTTCTTTGCTGTTTGTCACTCGGGCCGCAAAGATATGATCCTGGCGGACGCTGGGGGCAGGGAGGGAGTAGTGCAAAAAATTATAACAGATATGGCTGGGGTAAGTCCCGGCGCGAGCAAGATTGACACTGACCGCTTTCTGGCTTGCGGCGATCCTTGTGCCTTGCAGCTTTTTGCCGGGATGAAGGGCGGTCATTCGTGTCGGCTCTTCAAATTTTTCAATCGTAAACTCGTTATTCACTGTGATGGAGATCAAATGAGTGTAAAGAACTTCCACGATGCGGTTGATCTCGGGTTGAAAGCTTTCTGGAGAGCAAAGTCTTGCTAAAAGACCGTTGAGAAAAGGGCTATCGATGATGTGCACCTGGGGCCCATAATGATGGGTCAACTCTTGTTGGAATGGCATGGTGGAACCTTTTTATTTAAGTTAGTTGCCTTTTTCGAACTCAATAAAGATCACAAAATCACTGTCTCCAGCTCGGAATTGAGGGGAGCGTAAGATTTTGTAGATGTCGTACGAAACGAGTTCGTCTTCATTTTCTAAATTAGACTGTGCCGGCATGACGCCCGCCATGAAAAAGCCCGTGTCACCACCAATTTCGAAAATGGCCGGGAAAGACTTTCTTTGAATTTCAAACGTTCCTGCGGAGGTGGGCTCGCGCCAAGAGCGAAGAACCTCAAAATTTCCCCGCAGATTATTGGCATCCATTTCATTCACTTCAAATACCGACGTGTGTCCGATTTCTCGGGACGGATCGCGAGAATCTTTGATGCCGTAAAACCATTGCGCGGCGGCTTTGGCATCGGTGAGGGAATGTTCTTCTTTGTGAAGGATCTTAACTTGGGGGGCGCTCAGGGCTTTGTTGATGCCGGGAAGAATGCCCGCTGAGTAATCGTTAAAGCTCATAAATTGACCCGTGTTGCGACTGGCGGAAATAAAAGAGTTGAGGCTGCCGCGTCCGACTTCGGCATAGTAGAACACCAAATGGGGGGTGCCTGCTTTAGTCAAATTTTTGGTGTCTTTGGTTTTGTCGCCGACGGGAGTGGCTGTCGGGGAGGGCGCTGCTGCGGCTGTTGGGGGAGTCACTTTGTAGGCAGTGACGACGCCATCAGCAGCGTCGGCATCAGCAGGAGGAGCGACTTGTGAGGCTTGATCGGTCGTAGGCTCCTCGTGGGTGGCTGAGGCCTCTGCGAAATTAGCGGCAGGATTGCCGGTTGAGGCATTGATTTGAACTGTGGATTTAAGATAGCTCACGCGGCGCTCAAGATTTTGTTGGCCCTTTTGATAAAGAGTGATGCCAGCGCCGCTTGCGATAATAACCAAAAGAGAAAGTTGAATCAGCGGGTTGCCAAAAAATTTTTTCCATGCGGGAGGAGTGGCCGGTTTGAAGTTTTCAATGTCAACGCCACACTGAGCACAGTATTTGTCTTTAGGTTGTTGGAAACCACAACGTGGGCAGTTAATGAGCATCGAAATTCAAGTCCTTTTAAATATTCGAAAAATCCTTAAAAATAGACTAAGGCAAAGCGACTTGACCCACAATAAAATTATTCATACCTTTTGAGAGCGGGATCCTCGCGTTCTTACAGGAGAACGTGCTGGGGTGACTGAAATTATTGCGAAGAGTGGTGGATGAAAAAGTACAAACCAAAATCCGGCGAAAAAGTGGAAGTGATTGAAGAAATTATCCCGCCGAAGGTCGAGCTTCCCTTTGAGTTTTCACCAGAGCATTATCCAGTTCTTCTGCAGGAGGTCTTGGCGGCTTTCTATCCCTATCGCCAAAAGCCGGATGCAACCTATTTTGATGGCACCTTCGGAAGGGGAGGACACTACTCTGCAATGAGGTATGTGATTCCCCAGATGAAAGCCACGGTTATGGACCAAGATCTAGCTGCCGTGGAGTTCGCGAAAACCCGTTTCCAGACTGAAGTCGAGAAGGGCCAGTTAAAGGTAATTCATGGAAACTTCTCACAGTTTTCAGAACAAAATATAAAAAATTTTGATATGATGCTCTTAGATCTAGGTGTGAGCTCTCCGCAGTTGGACCAGGCCGAACGAGGCTTTAGTTTTTACCACGATGGCCCCCTGGATATGCGAATGAATCAGCAGCAAGGATTGACGGCTGAGGTGCTTGTGAATACGGCAACAGAAGAGGATCTCATTCGAATCTTCAAAGAGTATGGCGAGGTTTATCGTCCGGCTCGTGTCGTGCGTGCGATCGTTCAGGATCGCAAAGAAAAAGCATTTCAATCGACCAAACAACTTGCGGGACTTATTGAGCGCGTGGATGGATGGCAAATCAAAGGTCATCATCCAGCGACGAAGTATTTCATGGCTTTGCGTTTGGCGGTGAATTCCGAGCTGGAAGTCATAGGGGAAGCTCTTCCTGCGATGATGAAGGCTTTGAATCCCGGAGGACGTCTTGCCGTGATCAGCTTCCATTCGTTGGAAGATCGTATTGTGAAGAATATTTTCCGTAATGCGGAAAATTTAGGAAGATCGGTTTATAAAAAAGTGATTGTTCCCACTCAGGAAGAGTGTGACAAAAACTCTCGCTCGCGGTCCGCGAAGTTGAGAGTCTTCGAGAGGAGTGCTCAGGATGAGCTCGGAAAACTTTAGGCAGTTAAAGCCGTTCTTTAGTATTTTACTAATCATAGCAACCTTGTTTTCGATCGTCTTCTTGCAGATGGAAGAGCGTCGTATGGGTTACAGTGTTCTCAAATTAACTCGTGAACATAAAAAAGTTTGGGAAGAAAAACGTGTCAAAGAGATCGCTTTAGCGAAGATCACACGTCCGCAATTATTGGACACCGTCGCCCAACAGAAATTCACACTTAAAAAAGTTCAAGCAAATCAGATCATCCATCTCAGTGGACCTATTTCCGAGAGTGTGGATAAAGTCGTGAATAAAGGCCTGGCAAAAAAGGATCTGTAGTTGAAAACACGTATTGTAATTATCTTCGTTGGTATTTTGGCGTTATGGTCGATGCTGATCTTGCGTGCGGGCTATTTGCAGTTCCTGCCGAATGATCGATTGAACTCTTTGCAGAACAGACAGTTTCAAACAAAGGTCACCTTGCAGGCTCGTCGCGGCGCTATTGTCGACAGCAATGGGCGTGATCTGGCAATGTCGGCCACGGCGTATTCCTTATATGCGGATCCCAAAATTTTGGAAAACAGAAAAATGGTGGCAAAAAAGCTGGCCAAGGTTCTGAATCAGAATCCGGAAGCGATTTTTGCCAAGATCAAAGATGGCAACCGTCGTTTCGTTTGGATTCAGCGCATGTTAGAGCAAGATAAAGCGGATGAAATCAAATCTTGGAATTTGCGAGGTCTTTCCTTCGTGGAAGAGTGGCGCCGCGTTTATCCCAACGAGACCCTGTTAGCGCAAACCTTGGGATTTCTGGGGATCGAAGGGCAAGGTCTTGAGGGGTTGGAGCTGGGCTACAATCAACTTCTGACGGGCAATCAAAAAAAGGTCATGGTTAAGAGAGACGCCCGCGGCCGTCCTTTGATTAACGATGGACTGATGTTCACGGAAAATCCAGAAGGTAGCGAGTTGCGTTTGACCGTCGATGCCGATCTTCAATATCGTTTGGAGTCTGAATTGGTGAATGCCGTGTCAACTTTTGAAGCAGACCACGCCGTGGGTGTGATTTTAGATGCGAAAACGTCGGCTGTCTTGGCGCTGGCTTCGGCGCCTTCTTTTGACGTGAATAAAGCGATGAAGTCTTCGGCAGAGCATCGCAGAAATAAGATCGTCACGGATGCATTTGAGCCAGGCTCTACGATGAAGACTTTTGTAATTGCGGCCGCTTTGCGTGATAGTTTGATTCAGCCAAACACAAAGTTCTATTGTGAAAAAGGCAGCTTCAAAGTGGGTGATCGAATTATTCGTGAGGCCGAGTCCAAAGAAAAATTTGAGGATCTGACGGTGGCGGAAATTCTGGCGGTGTCTTCGAATGTGGGCACCACCAAGATTGCTTTTAAGATGGGCCCCGATCGCTTGCGCCAAGGACTTCTTGATTTCGGTTTTGGTCAAAAGCTGGGGGTGGATTTGCCTGGTGAGGCTCGAGGAATGGTTCAAGCTCTTCCTTGGCGTCAACATCTTCTCAGTAATATTTCTTTTGGCCATGGAATTTCCGCGACGCCGTTGCAGGTGGCGAATGCTTTTGCGGCGATTGCCAACGGGGGAGTTCTCAACACTCCTTACATCGTTCAATCTGTTCGCGATGTCGAAACAGGAGAATTCACAGAGACTAAAGTAAAACCTATCCGCCGGGTTCTTTCTGCAGAACAAGCTGCACAGATGCGCGCTATGTTGTTGGGTGTGACCACTAAAGGCGGTACTGGTGGAAATGCGCGTGTTGAAGGATTCATGGTGGGAGGGAAGACCGGAACGGCTCAAAAGGTCAACCCCAATGGGCGTGGTTACTTAAAAGGCGCTTACATCTCAAGTTTTGGTGGTTTTATTCCGGCCAACGATCCTAAGTTTGTGATCTATGTGGCGGTGGATTCACCTCGGAAAGCCTATTATGGGGCGACTGTGGCGGCACCGTTGTTTTCGCGTGTAGCCTCTTATGCCGTTCGTAAAGAAGGCATCGCACCTCTGCAAATGGCCGAGGAGTCGACGAATCAGCCTAAAGCCAGAAAAGCACTTGTTGCAGAGGCGAAACCCGCTCCTAAAATGGCCATCGACACCGCCTTGACAGCAAGTGATCTTGAAAAGGCGACTGAAGTTGCAACGGGGGAAACAGTCCCGAATCTGCTAAACATGACCACTCGCGAGGTTTTACGAAGAGTGAGCGGTCAACAATTAAAAGTAAAATTTGTGGGGCAGGGGACGGTCAGTGAAGTTTCTCCTAGTGTGGGTTCCTTAGTTCCGGAAAATAAAGAAATCACCGTCATTATGAAATAAAACGGGTTTCGGACAGGTTTTGAAAGAATACGAGATGGCTTTTCACCATCTTGTTTTTATTTTGGTCGACTCTTTGCTTTCTTGTTGCTCCAAAGGGGGCTTTACATGAAAGTGTCGGTTATGGAAATCACAGTGACTCCGCAAGAGAGTCTTTTAAAAAAACATTTCAATCTTTCTCAGTTTCGTCGCGGTCAAAGAGAGATCATCGAGGCGGTGTTGGAAAGAAAAGATGTCCTTGCGGTTTTGCCAACAGGGGGAGGTAAATCTTTATGTTATCAATACCCCGCTATTCATTTTCAAAAATTAGTTATTGTGATTTCGCCGTTGATCGCCTTGATGAAGGATCAGGTCACGGCTCTAAAAAAACTAGGTATTCCCGCCGGATGTTTGCACTCAGGGCAGTCCGATGATGAAAAAAGAGAAGTCTTTGCGGAACTCAATAAAGGGGGCGCTTTCGTTTTATACCTGTCCCCGGAGAGAGCGCAAAAAGAAGGATTCCAAAAGTGGATTCAACAAAGAGCCATTGCCCTCTTTGCGGTGGATGAGGCGCACTGTGTTTCTCAGTGGGGGCATGATTTTCGGGAAGAGTATGCGCAACTCAGTATTTTAAAAAAGCTCTGTCCTCAGGTGCCAATTTTGGCGCTCACAGCTTCGGCGACCCCGACAGTTTTAGATGATATTTCCAAACATCTTAACTTAAAAAAGCCCGAACGAATGGTTCACGGTTTTTACCGTTCGAATCTTTATTATCAAGTGGAGTTGTGTGAAAACGAAGAGGCCAAACTGGAGCTTCTACTACAAAGTATCAAACAAACTCCGACGGGAAGAATTATTGTCTATTGTGGGACCCGGAAGATCACCGAGACGACGGCGGCTTTGTTAGAAAAGAAATTCGCTCAAGTGGGATTTTATCACGCGGGCCTTTCCGCTGAAGTCCGGGCGCAAACTCAAGATGCCTATACATGTGGAGATCTGCGTATTTTGGTAGCCACCAACGCTTTTGGAATGGGCATTGATCAGCCGGATGTGCGTTTGGTCGTTCATTATCAGATTCCCGCGAATATCGATGCTCTCTATCAGGAAATGGGTCGAGCGGGGCGCGACGGTCAGGAGTCAACTTGTCTTGCTTTGTACTCAAAAAAAGACAAGGGTTTGCAAGGATATTTCATCATCAACTCGGAGGCTCCAGAAGAAATCAAAAACGCCCGTTGGCGAAATTTGGATGCTCTGGTGAATTACTCCGAGGGCAGTGAGTGTCGTCACGCTGAAATTTTGACCTATTATAAAGACTCTCAGCGCATTGAGCGTTGTGGGCACTGTGATAATTGCGATTCCCGATCCTCTCGCCGAGTTGTAAAACCGCTCACCCCGTTTGTGAAGTTGGATTTGGCTTTGGATAAAGTGAAGACGACCCTAAAAAAAGCCAAAAAGCCCAAGGCATCGCCTCTTGATTTTGCCATGGATGAAGTCCAAGAAAAACGTTACGAAATCCTTAAAAAATGGCGCAAAGAAAAAGCCAAAGAGTTGGATGCGCCGGCGTTTGTGGTGTTTAGCGATCAGACACTGAAACATTTGGCTGTCAAAAATCCGCAAAGTCTTGACGAGATGAAGTCCATTTACGGAATTGGCGAAGCCAAGTTGGAAAAATTTGGATGGGATGTTTTGGCGGAACTCACACGCTAGAACGTAAGTCTTATAAATTAATACTTAAAAAAACGACCCTGGAGGCTGCCTTCGGGGAATGTCATACTCGATGTATGAAGCAGATCTTCTCTAAGAAACTAATTGTTGAAAGAATGAATGAGGCTTTGGCCGCCACACCCCAGGTTTTTGCCGCTTGGTTGGGTGGATCAACGGCGACAGGCTTTGAAGATGAATTATCCGACACGGATATCGTGGTCATTTGCGAAGATCCTCAAATAGTTTTTTCTGTCTTGGAAAAAACGTTGGCCTCTTTGGCGACTCTTTCTTTTGTCTGGAAGGTCGAAGAGTCTTTCTGGAAAGGATTTTCTCAAAAGTTCTATGTCCTTGCCGAGACTCCCGAAACCTACTATTTGGATGTGGGTGTTTTCCAAAGCATCAACCCTCAGGACTATCAGGAATTCTTTAATATTGAAAGGCATGGGAGGCCGATCATTCTTTTTGATAAAAAAGGAATTTTACAAACAGCCTCCTTGGCTCCTCGCTATGAGGCACCCAAACTGTTCGATTTAGCCCAGTGGCAGGCGCGTTTTGAGATCCTGTATCGGACCTTCTTAAAAGAATCTTTGCGCGGAAAATATATCGATAGTTTTTTGTTCTACCAAAGATTGGTTGTCTTGTGGGTGCAGTTATTAAGGCACCACCAGACACCGCAAAAGCATGATTTTGGTCTTCGCTATATATATCGGGATTTTTCTCCAGAAAGAGCTCAAGAGGTGGAAGCTTTGCTTAAGGCTAACACTCTTGAGGATTTGCAAAAACAGGCGGCAAGCCTTCGGCAAAAGGCGATCGCCTTCATCAAAGACGGAGAGAACATATGAAGATACTCGTTATTGGAGGAACCCGATATTTTGGCAAACGTCTGG
This sequence comes from Bdellovibrio sp., assembly GCF_047637665.1. Lineage (NCBI taxonomy): Bacteria > Pseudomonadati > Bdellovibrionota > Bdellovibrionia > Bdellovibrionales > Pseudobdellovibrionaceae > Bdellovibrio > Bdellovibrio sp. The sequence goes on from NZ_JBLJBT010000033.1 coordinate 71,819, forward strand.
TCCATCTTTTACTCAAGCAGGGGCATGAGTTGTGGGTGCTGTCTCGGGGGCAAGTTGAAGATGACTTCGGGGCGCGTGTTCATCGATTGAAAGCAGATCGATCTCATAAAGAAGCCCTTTTGCAGGCCACTTCGGGTCTTGAGTTTGACGTGGTGATGGATCAAGTTTGTATGAATGCCAGCCAGGCGGCTCTTGCCTGTGAGGTTTTTGCACAAAAAACAAAACACTATGTGATGACCTCCACATTGTCTGTTTATCCTTTGGGGGCCGACCTCAAAGAAGCAGAAGTGGATCCATTGCAATATCAAGCCAAGCCCGCCACGAACGCGGCCGAAGAGTACGCCGAAGGGAAAAGAGCAGCCGAAAATTATTTCGCAACAAAAGCTCCTTTCACCTGGGCTTTTGCCCGCTTCCCGGTTGTTGTGGGTGAAGACGATTACACTTTACGTCTTCACCATCAAGTGAAGCGCGTTCTCGAAGGGAAAGGGATCTATTATCCGAACCTGAATGCTAAGTTTTCTTTTATCACCTCTGAGGATGCCGCGAAGGCCCTGTTCTGGCTGATTGAAAATAGAAAGCAGGGTTCTTACAACTTTGCCTCCGAAGACGCCATTTCGTTAAGGAGGTTGATTGAAGAAGTAGAGCTGGTCACGGGAAAGAAAGCCTCTCTTTTGGAAAGGCCTGATCAGGAGGCTTGGTCTCCGTTTGGAATTCCTGAAGACTGGTATATGAATACGGAGAAAGCGCAATCCGAAGGCTTCACCTGTCAGCCTCTCCGTAAGTGGCTTCGACCACTGTTAAAAAAGATTTTAGATGGTATTTAAATACTCGCCGATCTTGGTAAGCACTTGAGGGGGAATTTCGTGTCCTCCGCGGAAGGAAAGTAAAGAGCCTTTCATTCCATTTTGCGTAAGAAGTGTTTCCAGCTTTTGTGCCTGCTTGAATCCAAGGATGGGATCCATTTCTCCGTGACTTTGGAAGAAGCGCTGTCCCGCTCTCGCTGGGATGTGTTTTTTCCATTCTTCTTGGTGAAGCAGAGTTCCTGACATAATGACAAGTCCTGCCGGCGTTTCCGGCGCGCGCAGGTAAAGTTCCGTGGCGAGCATGGCTCCTTGGCTGAATCCGCCCAGGACGATTTTGTTCCAGGGAACTTTCATCTGGCGAATCACTTCCATGGCCATGTCGTAGGCTTTGCTTAGACCTTTGGGGGTTTCACCCGAGAGATCTCGATGTTCGCCGCGTTCAGCGGCTCTTTGGATTTCCATCATGTCGATGGTCCACCAGGCCCGTCCCATCCAAGCTGGACCTATGGGAACTTCGAGGATTCCGTTGGGGAACAGCCAGTTGTAGGTTTTCTTGGTTGAAATCATGTCTCCCAAAGGGAAGAGGTCATTACAGTCGGCACCGAAGCCGTGAAAGAAGATCACCCAGGGGGCGTTGTCGTCTTTATTTATTTCTTGGCAATGTATTTTTCCGAGTTGTCTCATGACTTAGTCATACGCTAGTCTTAAAACTTAGTCTACGCGCCCTGCGCAGAATAGAATGGATTTCGCCTGATGACACTAAACCATCTATTTTCAGTGATACCCGGTTTATCCGACAATCCTCTTTCACATGAAGTGGAGGTGTCTGGAATCTTTAATGATGCGCGATTGGTTGTCCCCGGCTCGGTCTTTGTGGCAATTCGAGGAAGTCAATTGGACGGACATACTTTTGTGAGGGATGCGATTCACAAAGGGGCCGTTGCATTGGTTGTTGAAGATCGGACGGTCGTGCCAATAGAGTACGCGGGATTTGTTTTGCAAGTTCCCAATTCTCGGGAGGCCTTGGATCTTTTAGCCAGCCGTTTTTATTGGGAGCCAGGGCAAGAACTTTTTTGTGTCGGTGTTACCGGGACCAATGGCAAAACTTCCGTCACGTACATGACGGAAGCCATCTTCAATGCGGGAAAAATTCCGACCGGTGTTATTGGGACCGTCAATCATCATCTCGGCGAAAAAGTGTGGCCCTCCGAAATGACAACTCCCGACCCCATATTTTTGCAAAAACGATTGCGGGAGTTTCGCTCTGAGGGAGCGATGGCGGTTGCGATTGAGGTGTCGTCTCATGCGTTGGATCAAAAGCGTGTGGATAGTGTGCCCTTTAATACCGTGATTTTTACAAACCTGACCCGCGATCACTTGGACTATCACCAAACGATGGATCAATATTTCGAAGCCAAACAAAGACTTTTCACCGATCTTCTTTGGAAGACCGAGAAACGCCCTTGTTTTGCGATCATTAACACGGCCGATAAGTATGGGCGTCGTTTGCGTGTGGCGGACCCGGCCATCTTATGGACTTACGGAGCAAAAGATTCTGACATTCGTTTTGAAATTTTAAAGATGGATTTTGCCTTAACCCAATTTAAAGTTCAAACCCCTATGGGCGACGGGGAAGTTCATCTTCCAATGTCGGGAACTCACAATGTGATGAATGCTTTGGCGGCGTTGGGGGCGGGATTGTCCGCGGGGCTGCCTTTGTCATTATGCATATCCGCACTCAATCAATTTACGGGGGTCCCAGGGCGTCTGCAGTCAGTGCCAGGTCCTCACGATCTGTCCGTTTTCGTCGACTATGCCCATTCCCCAGATGCTTTAGAAAATGTCTTAAGTGCTTTAAGGAAGGTTCGCGAGAACTTGGGTTCCTCCGCGCGTATTTGGACGCTTTTTGGTTGTGGTGGAGACCGCGATAAAGGCAAGCGCCCCTTGATGGCGCAAATGGCCCTTAAATATTCTGACGAGGTTGTCATTACTTCCGACAATCCTCGCACGGAAGATCCCGAAGTCATTATCAATGATATTCTGGCAGGGGTCGCCGCCAATGAGAAATCAAAAGCCACTGTGATCGTGGATCGTAAAGAAGCCATTTTGCAAACAATTCGAAAAGCTCAACCCGGCGATGTGATCCTTATCGCGGGGAAGGGGCATGAAGATTATCAAATTATCGGTAAAGAAAAGTTTCCTTTTAGTGATGTCAAAATTGCCGAAGAAGCCTTGCGAGGGAGATAACACAATGAGAGCCATGGATGTTCAAACTATTGTGAAAGTTACAGGGGCTCAGTCCTTAAGTGTGAAAGAAAAGAATTTTGCGGGAATCGGCACGGACACGCGTCTGGATTTGTCGGGTCAATTGTTCATCGCTCTTAAGGGGGAAGCGTTTGACGCTCATGCCTTTTTAGAAAAAGCCGTGCAGCAAGGTGCCGCAGGGCTTTTGGTTCATGAAGAAAATGAGCAAGTTCAAAAGCTCAAAGGTCAGGTCACAATTTTAAAAGTTCCTGACACCCTCAAAGCGTTGCAAAGATTGGGGACGTGGGCTCGCCGAGAATCGAAAGCCAAAGTGTTGGCAATCACCGGCTCTAACGGAAAGACGACGACCAAAGAATTCACGGCGGCTCTTATCGGGACGGCGAAAGATGTTCACTACAATAAGGGAAGCTTCAACAATCATTGGGGTGTTCCCTTCACACTTTTGCAGCTTCCTCCCACAAAAGATATCGCCGTTGTCGAGATGGGCATGAATCACGCGGGGGAACTGACAGAGCTTGTGCATATTGCCGAGCCTGACGTGGTGGTCTGCACGATGGTAGGGCGTGCCCATATGGAGTTCTTTGGAACTATCGAAAAGGTGGCAGAAGCCAAAGAAGAAATTTATGAGGCGGCAGGGTCCGACACCGTCCGCATTTACAATCTTGATAATCCGCAGACCCATAACATGTATGTGAAAGCGTGTGAAAAGTATCCTCACAATAAGTTGATGACATTTTCTTCGGAGGACCCTCGCGCCAATGTTCATCTGATGATCAGCGCTATGAGTATGACCGAGCTTTCGATCAAGGGAACAATCGGAGGCACAGAAGGCAGCGCGCGTGTGCAGGTGTTTGGTTCGCAGAATCTGACGAATTTGATGGCGGCGGCCTCTTTGGGGTTGGCCGCAGGCCTGTCTGCGGAGCAAGTGTGGAAAGGGCTCTCTCAGTGCAAAACCAATTGGGGACGCAATCAACTGGTGCACTTGAAGTCGGGAGCTCAAATGATTTTTGATGCTTACAATGCAAATCCAGATAGCATGAAGGCCTTGATCGACAACATGAAACTTTTGTCTGTGCCCGGCCGTAAAGTCGGCGTTTTCGGTCAGATGAGAGAGTTGGGAAGTGCCTCAGCTTCGTTGCATGAAGAGTTAGGTTCGTGGGTAGGGCAGGCTGGCTTTGATAAAGTTTATTTTATTGGTGATGACTTTGAAGCTTTTAGCAAAGGTTTGAGCAAGGCGGGTTATCACAACCCATCCCTCATTGAAAAAGATTTTAAAGAATCTTCCGGGCTAGATCTTGCTCAGTATTTGAAGTCAGGTGATATCGCGGTGGTGAAAGCTTCAAGGGGCACAAAACTAGAACGTTTTGTCGCCCCCTGTGAGCCCCTTGATTTTTAGATACCAGCTTGGCCCATCATGTAGGCGGCTCTTTGCAGTGCGGGATTGATGAGTATTTCATTCAGCACCCAAGTCGGGCCGCTTTCTTGTTTAAGAAGTTGATCCAAAAGAACCAACATATCTTCAGAAGTGACAATGCCGACCACTTCGTCTTCTTTAGTGATTAGGAAAGCGGAAATCTTTTCTTCAATCATCGCATCGACCACAGCTTTTAGTGGAGTGTCGACACTGAAGGTTTTAAGCGGAGAACTCATCAGAGTTCCAACCCGAGTTTCTGGAGATGGAGATCTTAAAAGATCGCGCTCAGAAATCATTCCCACAATGTATTCTTCGGCTTCATCCATCACAGGGAGATGACGGATCCAGTAGTTCGACATGAGTCGATAGGCTTCGGCGGCAGTGGCCTCTTTTCCGATAGTAACCAGTTTGCGAGTCATGTGATCTTTCAATGCCATTTTCATGAGGTCCCCCTTTTTTCGCTTTTTATTCTAGTCAGTTTAGTCTTGAATGAGTATGACCCCTGTCATATGTCAGGTGATTTGAAAAACATAAGTAAAAACAAATAGTTATTAACTTTCCCTTGCTTTTAAGAAGTTATATATGCTAAATCCTTTAAGTTCTTAGCGTATTTTAATTCTTCAGTCGCAACAGGGGATCAGCGCAGCATGCTTTATCAATGGCTTTACTCGATGGCGGATCAGTTTTCGCCACTGAATGTTTTCCGGTATATCACCGTTCGTACTTTCATCTCATTTTTCACGGCTTTTTTGTTGTGCTGGATGTGGGGACCTTACTTCATCAAGCGTTTGCAGATGAAGCACTTTGGTCAGAGTATTCGCGATGATGGTCCTCAGACGCACAAGAAAAAAGCAGGAACTCCGACAATGGGCGGAGGTTTGATTCTTCTGTCGACTCTCATTCCGTGTTTGTTATGGGTCGATATGATGAATCCTTTGGTATGGGCTGTGCTCATTATTACCTGGGGTTTTGGATTTATCGGTTACATGGATGATTGGCTCAAGGTCAGCAAGAAAAATTCAAAAGGACTTTCGGGAAAAATTCGTTTGGCTGGAGAATTTCTTATCAGCGGAGCTGTGATTGCGGCCTTAGTTCACTTTCATGGGCTTAGTACGGCCGTTACCGTGCCTTTCGTGAAATCAGTGTCTTTGGATTTGGGATATTTCTATGTCGTATTCGGCTCTCTGGTCATCGTCGGAACAGCCAACGCCGTGAATTTGACGGATGGTTTGGATGGATTGGCGATTGTGCCCGTGATGATTTCGGCAGCGACTTTGGGACTTTTTGCTTACGTGACTGGTCACTACTCTATTGCGTCGTATTTGCAGATTCCTCACGTTGTCGGGGCGGGCGAGTTGACTCCGGTGGCTGCGACGATTGTGGCGGCTGGTATGGGATTCTTGTGGTTTAATGCGTATCCCGCACAAGTATTCATGGGGGATGTGGGTTCTCTTTCTTTAGGTGGTTTCTTGGGCTCGATGGCTGTCATCACTCAAAATGAGCTCTTGATGCTTGTCTTGGGTGGCGTTTTTGTGGTCGAAGCTCTTTCGGTTATCACGCAGGTGGTTTCGTTCAAAACGACGGGAAAGAGAGTCTTTAAAATGGCTCCTCTTCATCATCACTTTGAATTGGGCGGTCTGACAGAAACGAAGATCATTGTTCGTTTCTGGATTATTTCTATTTTATTAGCGGTATTAAGTCTGGCGACTCTGAAATTGAGGTAAGAAAATGTATAAAGAGTTTAGTGAATTAAAAGATAAAAGAATTTTAGTTGTGGGACTGGGTAAGACCGGTGCGGCGTTAGCTCACTTCTTGACCAAACACGGCGCTCAAGTGACGGTGACAGACCACAAGTCAAAGCCTGAGTTGTCGACACAGTTAGAACAATTGGGTGATTTGCCAATTAAGTTTGAGTTGGGTGGGCACAGTCCTAAGACGTTCATCGCTCAAGATTTGGTGATTTTGTCACCGGGGGTTCCCAGCAACCTTAAGATCTTTGATTATGCCCGTTCTCAAGGAATCAAAATCACGGGAGAATTCGAGTTCTCGGCGGGATTCATTAAAGAGCCCATCATTGGTTTGACGGGAACCAACGGTAAAACCACCGTGGCCAAAATCACTGAAGCTATTTTGAAAGAGTCCGGCATCAAAACATGGGTGGGCGGAGCGAACGAAAAGCCTCTTGTCGACTATCTTCGTGCCGATGAGCGTGCCCAAGTTGTGATCGCAGAAGTTTCAAGCTTTATGCTTGAGCATTGCGACACGTTCAACCCCATGAACATCGTATTTACGAACTTGGCGGAAAATCACTTGGATCGTTATCGTTCCATGGAAGAATATGTGAATGCGAAAAGACGCATTTTCAAAAACACCAATCAAGCAACCACCAGCATCTTGAATGCTGATGATAATGCAGTTGTGGAATTGGCCCGCGATCCCGCAGTTCAGCGCGGACGTATTTTCTATTTCTCTCGCAAACCCGCTCTAGAGCCGCAAATCATGAACATCGGTGGTGCCGTGAATATCGGTGATGAAATCCGTGTACGCACGGGTCCTGAAATCGAGAGTTTCACGATCAAAAATATGAAAATGCGCGGGAAACATTCTATCGAAAACGTGATGGCTGCGATCTTGGCTTCGCGTGAGCATGGGGCTACTCGCGAGGCCGTTCAAAAAGTGATCGACACTTTCACGGGTCTTCCTCATCGTATCGAGTACGTTCGCAAAGTCGGCGGAGTGTTGTTCTACAATGACTCTAAAGCGACTAACGTTCATGCTGTTTTGCGTGCGTTGGATACTTTTGATGAAAACGTCATTTTGATTGCGGGTGGAAAAGACACCAACTTGAATTACGAACCTTTGCGAACCGCCGTGAAGAGAAAGGTGAAAACCTTGATCTTGGTCGGGGAAGCGAAAGAAAGAATCAATCGCGACCTTGGGGACTTCTCAGAGACCTTCTTGATCGGTACTTTTGAGGAGGCGGTTTTGATCGCTTACCAAAAGTCGAGAATCGGGGATACGGTCCTTCTTTCTCCAGGCTGTTCTAGCTTCGACATGTTTGACAGTTTCGAAGAACGCGGAGATTATTTTAAGGAAATCGTGAGAAAGTTTCATTGAGCGATCAACGCTCATCTGTACGGGGCGCCTTCGTGGTGCCTCCATAGAGGGACTTCCAAGAGGGAGGTCCTTTTTTTTAGCTAGGAGGGCTGTGTGTTCCAACGTCTTTTTATTCCGTTAACTTTGTCGGCTTTATTCCTTTCGGGTTGTGCTTCTGGCACCTTTAAGGCCCGCCAAGAGCAACGCGAAAAGCTGGCCGCGAGCACAGGAATGTACTGTGAGTTTGTCAGCGGTGATCTTTTTCCAGATGTCGATGTTGAGCTGAGTATGAAAATGGCCAGTCGCTGTGATTCCAGCAAAAGCTTTTCAATCACCAATTATAAGAATTCTTCTGATCAGGCGGGTGTAATTTACTGCTGTTCCATGGCAGGCAAAGGTGAACGCCGTGCGGCTGTTTCCTCTTCCTCAGAAAAGAAGGCAACTCCGGCAAAAGGGAACTCCGCACAAGATCCAAATGCCGACGTGATCGCCGAGTAGCTGGGTCCAGCTTTTTTACTCGTGCTTTGAGAGTCATAGACGATAAAATGGACTTCTGATTAAACTAAAGGTCGGGAGTCCTTTTTATGTTGAGATATTTGTCCAGCAGCTTGTTTTTAGCCATCATCACTCTTTTGGGAATCGGCCTCGTTCAAGTTTACTCATCCAGTTTTATCTTTGCTATTGAGTCTTATGGCGACGGTCTTTTCTTTTTTAAAAGGCAGTTGATTTTTGCCTTCATCGCTTTCGCGGTGTTGATCGGAACAATTCACGTCCCTTTTCGTTATATTCAAAAGTATGGTTGGGCTTTGTGGTTTATTGCAACTCTTGGGGTGATGGCCACTTTTGTTCCGGGCATTGGGATCCGCGTGGGCGGAGCCATTCGTTGGCTTCAGTTGCCGCTGGGAGTTCGCTTTGAACCCGGAGAGCTTTTGAAAATCGCTTTCAGTGTGTGGTTTGCCAGTTTGTTGGTGCGCCAGGAAAACATTCTTGCCAAGGTGAAGTGGTACTGGTTGCTTCTGGCCATGATCGTGCCTTTGGCCTTCTTGCTGAAGCAGCCTGATTTTGGAACTTTCGCTATTATCATGATGGTGGGTGTGACGCTGCTGTTTGCTTTCGGTCTGCAGTGGAAGTACATCATCGCGGCCATGTGTGCCTTGGTGCCGGCGTTCTATTTCTTGGTGATGTCCGTGCCTTATCGTCGGGCCCGTGTTCTGGCATTTTTAGATCCCTGGTCGGATCCCGCGCAAAAAGGATTTCAAGTCATTCAAAGTATGTTGAGTTTTCACTCTGGGGGATTGACCGGTGTCGGATTGGGTCAAGGCCAAGGAAAACTCTTCTTCTTACCTGAGGCTCACACGGATTTTACTTTGGCCGTCTTTGGTGAAGAGATGGGATTCATCGGATTTTTAATGATCTTAGCTTTGTATGGATTTGTGGTGTTCCGCGGAATTCAGATTGCGGTCAAAGCAGAGGATACCTTTAAAAAATCTTTAGCTTTGGGATTGTCAGTGACTTTTGCACTCAGTGTCTTTATCAATGCAGGGGTGGTGATGGGGCTTTTGCCAACCAAAGGTTTAACTCTGCCGTTTTTAAGTTATGGTGGCAGTTCCTTGGTTTCTTTGTGTTTTATGTTCGGCTTAATCCTCAATATTGAAAACTCTTTTGAAGAAGACAAGTTTTCACGCCGCTTTGGATCTCGATGGACGACATCAAAGGTGAAGAATTCATGAGTAAAAGAACCATTGTGATCGCCGGTGGAGGCACAGGAGGTCACATTTATCCTGGGATCGCTATTGCTCGGGCGATTCAAAAGTTAGACCCCAGTGTGGAAGTCCACTTCGTTGGAACTTCGACGGGCCTGGAATCAAAAATTGTTCCTCGCGAAGGATTCCCCCTTCATCTGATTGAATCTGGAAAGTTGAATGTAAAGAGTCCGTGGCAGAGATTGAAAACTCTCTTCAGAATTCCTTTAGGCGTTTGGCAATCCGTTCGTTTGTTAGGGCAGTTGAAACCGCTTTATGTTATTGGAGTCGGGGGTTATGCCTCGGGGCCGTTCGTTTTAGCGGCCAGTATTATCGGCTTTAACACGGCGATCTGGGAACCCAACGCAATGCCCGGAATGGCCAATCGTTTATTATCAAGATTTGTCGATAAATGTTTTGTAGTTTTCGCGGAAGCGCAAAAGCACCTCAAGAACGAACAGATTATTCAAGCCGGGATGCCGGTGCGCGAAGAAATCGAAAATGCGATTCATGAATCGCACACCGATGACAAGTTCCACTTGTTGGCCTTTGGCGGCAGTCAAGGGGCTCGTGCGATCAATAATTGTTTGAGTGACGCCGTGATGTCGGGCGGGGACTGGGTTCGGGATCTTTCTGTTGTGCATCAGTTGGGTGCTTTGGATTTCGCCAATATATCTGCCAAATATCAAGGGGCCCCGTGTGAGGTGCAGCCTTTTGAGTTTATTTATGACATGCCAAAGTATTATCAATGGGCGGATATCATTGTGAGTCGTGGGGGCGCAAGCTCGATTGCCGAGGCCGCGGCCTTTGGCATTATTCCGATCATTATTCCACTCCCGTTGGCTGACAACCATCAGCAAAAAAATGCGGAGAGTCTGGTGGAAAAGAGGGCCGGACGCATGATTTTGCAGAAAGATTTAACTCCAGCAAGGTTGATTTCAGAAGTCCAATCTTTGAGGCAAGATAAAGCTTTGCGTGATGAAATGGTTCGGAATATAAAGAGCTTCTATATCCCTCAAGCTGCGACCACGATCGCGAAGGAAATCTTACAATGAAATTAGAGCACGCTAAATTTCATTTTGTCGGAATCGGTGGAATTGGTATGTGCGGTCTCGCCGAGCTTCTGCACAATATCGGTGCGAAGGTCACGGGGAGTGACCTGGCCGATAACGCCAACACGGAACGCCTGAAAGAATTGGGAGTCAAAGTTTTTAAGGGCCACGCGGCCTCCAACGTTGGCGATGCCGACGTGGTTGTATACTCGAGTGCCATTCAATATGGAAATCCCGAGATATCAGAGGCGCGGGCGCGACAGATTCCGTTAATTCCCCGAGCTGAAGCTTTGGCAGAAATCATGCGTTTAAAGCGTGGCATCGCCGTCGCGGGAACTCACGGAAAGACAACCACCACGTCGATGACATCAGCGATTTTTTTAGAAGCCAATTTGAGTCCGACCATCGTTGTCGGGGGTCGCTTTGAATTGATTAAGTCCACGGCGATGCTAGGCTCCGGGGAATGGTTGGTGGCTGAGGCGGATGAGTCTGATGGAAGTTTCCACAAGTTGTCACCTGAGATTGCGATCATCACCAATATCGATTCAGATCATTTGGAGTATTTTAAGACCTTTGAGAACTTACAAAAAAACTTTTACGATTTTGCACTTAAGGTTCCCTTCTATGGCAAGATGATTGCCTGTGGGGATGATCCCATCGTGCGCCAGATTTTTGAGAATTTCCCCAAGCGTATTTTATTTTACGGATTTGACGAGAAAAATGATCTCGTCTTGAGTGGGGAACAAGGACATTATTCTTTGTATCGCAGCGATCGTCTTCTTGGGACGAGACATCTTGTGGGGGAGTTCAACCTCAAGGTGCCGGGACGTCACAATGCTTTGAATGCTGTGGCCGCTATTTGTGCGGGGGTTGCTGCGGGAATCCCTTTTGCGACATGTGCGAAGGGACTGCAACGTTTTGAAGGTGTCGATCGTCGTTTTCACTTTAAAGGTGAAAAAAGAGGTATCAAAGTTTATGACGATTACGGGCATCATCCGACAGAGGTGCGTGCCGTTTTGCAGGCCTTCCGAGAAAAGTATCCGGCCCAACGATTGGTGGTTTTCTTTCAACCACATCGTTTTTCGCGGACGCAACATTGCTGGCACGATTTTACGACCGCTTTTAAAGAGGCGGATGAGGTTTTGCTTGCGGATATCTATCCTGCGGGAGAAGCCCCGATTCCAGGGGTGAGCAGTGAAAAGCTGGCTCAGGAAATGAAGCACGAACATGCTCATTATTTCTTGCGCGATGAAAAAGCTACGCAAAAGGTTCTGGGTCTTCTTAAAGAGGGTGATGTTTTTGTGACCCTCGGAGCTGGGGACGGTTGGAAGCTGGGACTGGATGTTCTGAATCACCTGTAAAATACAAGGGGCCCGCAAAGGCCCCTTTTGTTTTTAGGAAGCTTTTGAATTTTCCCCTCTGAGAATGTTATTGAGTTGCACGACGGCATCACTCATGACGGTGGACTGAGTTGTGAGCTCCTCGGAGGCGGCGGCACACTGTTCAGCGGCTGCCGCATTGGCTTGAGTGAGCTTGTCCATATCGCTCAAGGCTTTATTGATTTGGCTGATGCCAAGTTCTTGTTCTCCGCTGGCGCTGGAAATTTCAGAGTTTAACGTTGAAAGTTGTTCAATGGTTTTGACGATCGCCTTGAGTGAGGCCTCGCTGGAAGTCACAACGGAGTGCCCCTGTTCGATCTTCTCGACGCTTTCAATAATCAAAGTAGAGATTTCCTTGGCCGAGGTGGCGCTTCGCTGAGCAAGATTACGAACGGCCTCGGCGACGACGGCAAAACCTTTTCCGTGTTCACCCGCACGCGCAGCCTCGACGGAGGCATTGAGCGCCAGCAAGTTTGTTTGAAAGGCGATATCGTCGATCACGGTAATGATCTCTTCAATCTTTTTTGAGCTGGCCGAGATGCCATCCATGGAGACCGTGAGCTTGCGAACCTCCGCTTCCCCGAGGCGAGCTTTCTCTTGGGCTTGTTGTGCTAAATCGCGCGCTTGACCCGCATGTTCTGTATTCATTTTGACCATACTGGAAACTTCCTCTGTCGAAGCAGAAGTTTCTTCTAAGGACGCGGATGCTTTGACGGCGGAGGTGTTGAGGTTTTGACTGGCCACAAGAATTTCTGACCCCGTTGAAGAGACTTGGGCGCCGGCTTTGTTAAGAATATTGATGGACTTCACGAGAGCGATCAGAGGCTGCCGAACAAAGAAATAGGAAATCGCGAGAATAACGATGGTAATTAAGAGGGCCCAAAGAAGAATAGAATATGTGGTGTTCGTCGCGGCTTGCGCCACGCGATCTGTTGAGGAGGCGACGGCGAAGACTCCGTGAAGTTTTCCGTCCTTCCAGTTTTCCATGGGGTAACCTAAAATGTCTTTGCCGTTTTTCCAGGGGCTGTTGGCAGGATTTCCGTGGCAGAGTAAACAGCCTTGGCTTTCGGAAAGGCGAACGGGGCGATAGACGAGCACCTCTTTGTCATTCCCCTCGACTATCTCTTTCAATTCAGGATTGGCATCGAACTGTTTTAAGATCTCGCTTTCTTTTTGCGTGGCCCTGTTTTTTTCTCTACGAGGCTCATCAGAGAAAACGCGAAATTTATATCCATCACTTTCGGCATTTTCAAAGCCGACAACGATCGACGCGAAGATGGGAACTTTGCGTAGCAGTCGTTTGTGTTCTTCTTCGGGGAGTTGGCCATCTGGATATTTTGAAACCGCCAAGGCGAAATCTTGTTCTAATCCTCCTTGGGTGGCGACATAGGCACGAATGGATTCGAGACGAGACAAGATAGCTCTGGATTTATCCACGAGTTGATCTCGTCCTTGTTGATGAACTTTGGAAGAAGAGATTGCCACGGCGGCAAGGGTACACACGACACAGGACAACGCGACATTAAGAACAACTTTGCTGCTGAATTTCATTGTGATCTCCTTGAATGCCCCCCTATCGGGTGGAAGTTTGAAATACAACATGGATAGAGATTCGCGTTCCCAACAAATGTTAGTGAATACGACAGCTATTCATGGTGGACCTAGGTCTTGTTTTGCCTTCAAGGTTTCATTGTTGGAGGGGATCTTGATATTCTAAAAATCACGACAGCAGAGGATTTGCGGAGACATTTCAGTGAAGAAGCTCGCGGTACAACTTATCTTTGGATTTATCGTTCTTCCTCTTTCTTTAGCGGGCTCACTTTATTATCTAAATCAGCGCGGATTTTTTAATGTGGCAAATATTGAGGTTGTTCTGGAAAGACACAAGCCCGGACAAGAGCAATTTCTAAGGCCTCACATAGATAATCTCGAGGCAGCCCTCGGAAAATACAAAGGACTCTCGCTTTGGAGTATTAAGCTGAGTTCGATTTCTCGTGAAGTTTCTTCTTTGAATTGGGTTGATAGTTTGAATATCAAGCGCAGTTGGCCTGCGACCTTGTCTGTGCGGGTGCAGCCTCATGAAGTTAAACTTCTGTATATTTCGAAGCAAGGCAAGTTGGTCCCGATCATTCAAGACGGTCGATTCTTGGATCCTGTTGAAACGCGTGAAGCTCCTGATGTGGCCATTTTGGAAGGAGAGGTTTTTTTAAAAAAAACAGATCTTCGAAAAAAAGCGGTCGACGTCATCGAACAGATTCCTGCTGAAGGATCGTTCAGCAAAAAAACAATTTCTGAAATTCGCTATGACTCTAAAGAAGGTTTTTGGATGACGATGATCAAGACCGGAATTCAAGTCAAGATGGGCGAAGATCAGGTGGCATTGAAGGCCGCAAGAGTGAGCCAAGTTGTTGATTATCTCGATTCCCGCCAGTTTGACGCGCGCGTCATAGACGCGAATCTGTCAAAGAAAGTCCTTGTCAGGTTGCGTAAGGATCCCTAAGCTTAAGTCTGGAGGACCGATCAAAGTCCGGTTTGGCCGCTTTGAAAACCCTTTAAAATGATTTTAATCGGTGGTTCTACAACATTAGTTTAAGCATCCGTGAGGACTTAAGGATGAGTACATCAAAACCGAAAGCATCGGTGTTGGCTGGTTTGGACATTGGTTCTACCAAGGTCTCTTTTGTAATCGGAACAGTCAATCCCGACGGAAAAATAGAAGTGGCCGGAGTCGGCACCGCTCCTAATACAGGCATTCGCCAGGGTGTCGTGGTTAATATTGAAGCCACCACCGAATCCATTAAGAAAGCTAAAGAAGAAGCAGAACTCATGTCAGGCTACTCCGTCTCCGAAGTGTGGGTGGGAGTCGCGGGAACGCATATTTCTTCTTTTGATTCTAAAGGAATGGTGGCCATTAAAAATCGTGAGGTCACGGCTTCTGAAATTGATCGTGTCATCGAGGCGGCGAAAGCTGTTGCTGTTCCTGCAGATCGCACCGTTCTGCATGTTTTGCCTCGCGAGTTTAAGGTCGATGGGCAAGACGGGATCACAGATCCTATTGGTATGTCGGGCATCCGCTTGGAAGCCAACGTGCATATCGTGACCGGCGGGCAAAGCGCTATTAATAACACCGTGAAGTGTGTTGAAAAAGCGGGTCTTAAGATTGCGGGCCTTGTCCTAACACAGTTGGCGTCGGCCACAGCTGTTATTTCAAATGATGAAAAGAACTTGGGCGTGTGTGTAGTCGACATGGGCGGCGGCGCATGTAACGCTTTGTACTTTGTGAATGGAAGTGTGGCGCATTCATCGACAATTCCGGTGGGCGGTCAGCACTTTACTCACGACGTGGCGGTGGGGCTTCGTACTCCGCAGTTCTCCGCTGAAGATCTTAAAAAGAAGTATGGCTGTGCCATGGCTTCTATGGTGAATGAAAACGAAACTATCGAAGTCGAAGGTGTGGGCGGAAGAAAATCCCGTGTCATTCCTCGCAAAGACCTGGCGGATGTTATCGAAGCTCGGGCAGAGGAAACTCTGAACTTGATCGCGAACGACATTCGTATGAGTGGTTTGATGCCGATGTTGGGATCGGGAATCGTTCTTACGGGGGGCGCAAGTCAACTGGACGGACTGGTTGAGATGGGTGAGTTTATTTTTGATATTCCCGTTCGTCGAGGGGCGCCTCGCGAAATTGGCGGGTTGACTGATGTTGTGAAGGCTGGAGAATTCGCAGCGGCAGTAGGACTTTTGTTGCATGCCTTGGGACAGCGTAAAGACCTGCTCAATAATCAGCAGCAAGAGGTCAACCTTGGTGAGTCGTTGGATGGCCTCACGAAGAAGATCAAAGATTTTTTTGGACAGATTTTTTAATTTTATCGGGTGAGTAGATCGTAGGGGAGGATCAAATGTTTGAGTTGGAAGAGAATATCAATATCGGAGCAAATATTAAAGTAGTTGGTGTCGGCGGAGGCGGTAGTAACGCGGTTTCCACGATGATTGAATCCAACATGAGTGGTGTTGAGTTCATCGTTGCTAATACAGATATTCAAGCTTTGAATGCCAACAAAGCTCCCAATAAAATTCAGTTGGGTCTTGATCTAACAAAAGGTTTGGGCGCTGGTGCGAACCCAGATGTGGGTCGTAGAGCGGCGATTGAATCGTATAATGAAATTGTTGAGAAATTGGAAGGCTCGGACATGGTTTTCGTCACTGCGGGTATGGGTGGTGGAACCGGGACTGGTGGCGCTCCGATTGTTGCGAAGATTGCGCGCGAACTTGGCGCTTTGACAATCGGTGTAGTCACTAAGCCCTTCCTGTTCGAAGGTAAAAAACGCGGCAAACATGCAGAAGCGGGTTTGCAAGATCTTAAAGAGAACGTCGATACTTTGATCGTGATCCCGAATCAAAAGTTGCTTTCTATCGCGGCTGAAAAAACTCCTCTTCTTGAGACTTTCAAGAAAGCCGACGAAGTTCTTTTGCAGGCGGTAAAAGGTATCTCTGACCTTATCAATATTCGCGGTTTGATCAACTTGGACTTCGCGGATATCCGCACTGTCATGTCTTCTAAAGGCATTGCGATCATGGGAACAGGAGCTGCCAAAGGTGAAAACCGTGCGGTGGAAGCGGCGACGGCGGCGATTTCTTCTCCTCTTCTTGAAAATGTAAAGATTGATGGTGCAACAGGTATCATCATCAATGTAACGGGTGGTTCAGATCTATCTTTGTATGAAGTGAACGAAGCTTCAACATTGATCACAGAAGCGGCTCACGAAGATGCCGAGATCATTTTCGGTGCGGTTATTGATGACAGCATGGGTGACGAAGTTCGTGTGACAGTGATTGCAACAGGTTTTGATTCTCATGATGTGAAACTTGTGAACGACATGGCTCAAGTTAATCAAATGCAGAATTTCTTGAACCAACAAACAGCACAGTTTGCGAACATGAACAACATGGGCATGAATAATATGAACATGGGTATGCAAATGCCACAAATGCCGGTGATGCCGACTATGCCGCAGATGCCGCAAATGCCTCAGTTCCCACAGATGCCTGTGATGCCGACAATGCCACAGATGCCACAAATGGCGCCTGTAGAGTTGCCTCCTATCGCGGCGGTGCAATCTCAAGTTATGAACTTTACAACTCAACCTCAGCAAACCGAGGTTTCCATGGTGACTGAAACTGTGGTTGTTCCTCCGGTAGCTCCAGTGACGCCACAGATGGCGCAACAGGCGGCACAAAATGTGATGCCTCAAGCACCGCAACAGACTCAAGAGGTTGCGACTCCGATTCAACCACAAGTTGAGACAACGGTGTCTCCTCGCGATATGTTGTTGGCAAAAGCTCGTGCTTTCAAAGAAAGCCAAGATCTTAAAGCTCGCCACAACAATCCAGAGCAGTTGTCTATGAACGTAGATCATGAACAACAGTCTTTGGAAGAGGCTCGTCGTATGGCTCGCGAGGTTTTGAGCTCTCCATTCTCTAGCCAAAATCTTGAAGTTCCTGCTTTCATCCGCAAGAAACAAGGTTTTGATTTGAACAAAGAATAGTGGAAGCCTGGTTTTTATCTGACATTCACTTAAAGTCCGCTGAAGAGCGCAATGGGAAGATCCTGTTGCGCTTTTTGCGTTCTTTGCTAGAGAGAAATCCAAAGGAAATTCATCTCTTCATGCTGGGGGATATCTTCGATCTTTGGGTCGGTGGGCATTCTTATTTTGCCAATAAGTTTAAGGCCCACATCGAGGCCTTGCAGGCGCTCAAAGCAGCCGGGGCGCGTATTACTTATATTGAGGGCAATCATGACGTGCATATCGAAAGCTTTTTTCAAAAAAGACTGGGTGTCGAAGTTTTTGTAGAGGCTCAGTATTACGAGATTGATGGTCTTCGCATTCGCTGTGAGCACGGTGATTTGATTAACTTGGAAGACACCAAATATCTTAAGTATCGCAGTATTATTCGTCATCCCTATGTCAAACCCTTGGGAAATCTTCTTCCAGGTCGTTTTTGGGATCATATCGGCAATAAAGCCAGTGCAAAGAGCCGTCAATACAGCGGACGCCATGTTTCAGGGAAAGAGACTCAACTTATTCAGATGATTCGGGCCCATGTTCAAAGAGCCTATCAAGAAAAGCCTTTTGATCTTATTATCTCAGGCCACATGCACGTCTTTGATGATCATATTGTGGATGTGGACGGGCGGAAGGTTCGCTCGGTCAATCTGGGTTCTTGGTTTGAAGAGCGTGTGAAGGTTTTCTGCGTTCGTCAGGGTCAGGGTGAGTGGGTTTATCTTCCGTCTTGAAGAAAAAAAAGGCCTTCTCGAAGAAGGCCTTTTTTAACTACCGCAAAAGAAATATTAGAAATTCATCGTGTAACCAATAAGGCCTTGAACGCCCGACATGGTGGTTTTTAAGTCCGAGCCGTTTCTTTCCACTTCGCTCGAGCCTCCGCATTGACTGATGCCTGAGATATCACCCGAAGAACAGTTGCCACCCGTGGTCAGATTTCTTTCGATCGGCATATAGCGAAGGTTTCCTTCGACAGTCAGGCAGTGTGAGTCTGTAAAACAGAAATCAACTCCGATACCACCCATGGCGCCAAAGGCACTCCCTTTGAAATCAAGATTTTTTGCTCCTGCAGAGATAGAACCACTTAAGCTTCCATATCCTAGGCCCGTTTGCATATAAAATTTGATGAAAGAGTTTTCCAAGGGGTAGAGGCGGAAGATGGGGAAGACCGTGTAGCCCGTGAGTTTGTAATCGTAACTGCCGGCAGCGCCGCCAGAGCCATCCGTGCTTTGCATAAAGTAAGAAGGACGGAAAACAAAGGCATACATCGTACCACTAAAACGATAACTCCAGTTGGCGTAGAACTCCCAAGCACTGCCCAGAGTTTTGATATTGGCGCCGGTGTTGATCGCATCGTCGATCGCACCATTTAGATCGTCTTGTCCTGCGGAAACTGTTGAAATCCCCAGGCCGATCGCCATGTCACCAGACAGGCTACGTCCACCTCCGCGTCTTTGTGCGTTCGCATCTTGTGCTGTGAAAACAGAAACAATAAGAACTGTCGATAAGAATAGACCCACTTTATTCAAAGTTCTCATAGAAGATCCTCCTGATCTGAGAGAGAGTTAGACTCTATTAGAATCTTTTAATAAAGACTCTCGAGCAACCATCATTATACACCTTTTAGACAAAGGACGGGGCGATCTTTCGTCCAGGGATTAAAACTGAGACAAAGCAATCCCCATATGAGATTCTGAGTTTATGAAACATTTAGAAGAAAAAACGCTCTCCTCAAAGCAGATATTTCGTGGTCGTTATTTGAAGATTGAGCAAGATGAGGTGCAGGCTCCTGACGGAAAAACCTATGTGCGAGAATACATTCTTCATCCAGGGGCGGCGATGATGATTCCTCTTTTGCCGAATGGGAATGTGGTGATGATTCATCAATATCGTCATGCTGTTAAGCAGGTGTTCTTGGAGTTTCCCGCAGGAAAAAGGGATCACGGCGAAGAGACCATTTTGACCGCTCAGAGAGAGCTTAAAGAAGAGACTGGCTATGAAGCCAAAGAGTGGAAGTTCTTAACAACAATTCATCCGGTCATTGGGTATTCCAACGAGCACATTGATCTGTATCTGGCGCAAGATTTAACAGTTTCTGCTCAGCAGTTGGATCATGGCGAATTTATTGAGGTCATCGAAGTAAAGCCAGACGACCTCATGCGACTTATTCGCGAAGGAAAAGTCAGCGATGTGAAGACTCAAATCGGCGCCTTTTGGCTTGATAAAATATTGCGCGGGGATTGGAATTGAGAGGGGGGACCCTCTCATGCATATTCATTCTAAAGACAGTTTTAAAACAAAAGAAAAGCTTCAAGTCGGAGCGAAGACTTACACGATCTTCAACGCGCAGAAGATCTCTCACGCAAATATAAAAAAACTTCCAGTCTCTTTGAAGGTGTTGCTGGAAAATTTGCTTCGCCATGAAGATGGTCTTCATGTCAGTCATGAAGATATCGAATCTCTTTTAAGTTTGGATAAAAAATCCCTGACTCGGGAAATTTCATTTTTTCCCGCCCGAGTTTTAATGCAAGACTTTACCGGAGTTCCGGCCGTCGTCGATCTGGCGGCCATGCGAGATGCGATGAAGACTCTAGGGGGGGATCCCAAAAAAATCAATCCACTTGTGCCTGTTGACTTGGTGATTGATCACTCAGTGATGGTGGATTCGTTTGCGACGTCGAATTCTTTTGAAGAAAACGTGAAGATGGAGTTTGAAAGAAATCATGAACGTTATGTCTTTCTGAAATGGGGGCAAAAAGCTTTTCATAATTTCAGAGTTGTCCCTCCGGGTACGGGCATTTGTCATCAAGTGAACCTGGAGTATCTTGCTAAGACAATTTGGCAATCCAAAGTCGGTCATGGTGAATATGCTTTTCCCGATACATTAGTTGGAACCGACAGTCACACCACAATGATTAACGGCCTTTCTGTCCTAGGTTGGGGTGTCGGGGGAATCGAAGCTGAAGCGGTGATGTTAGGACAGCCACTGAGTATGCTGATTCCCGAAGTCGTGGGCTTTCGTTTGGAAGGGAAGCTGCCGGAAGGGGCGACGGCGACGGATCTGGTTTTGACGATCACTCAGATGCTCAGAAAAAAAGGAGTGGTTGGGAAGTTTGTCGAATTCTACGGACCGGGATTGGCATCGATGTCTTTGGCGGATCGAGCCACCATTGCCAATATGGCTCCCGAGTATGGTGCCACCTGTGGATTTTTTCCCATCGATGATGAAACTCTGAAGTATCTTCGTTTATCGGGGCGCGATGCCGATACCATCTCTTTGGTGGAAGTTTATGCCAAAGAAACGGGTCTTTGGCGCTCGGAAGAGGATGAGAAGAATTACGTCTTTCACGAGACTCTTCACTTGAATCTTTCCAGCGTAGAGCCTTCGCTGGCGGGCCCCAAGCGCCCCCAAGACCGAGTTCTTTTGACAAATGCGAAGAACGATTTTCATCAACAACTGATATCGGGCTTTCAGATTCCCGAAAAATTGGCTTCGAAAGATGAGTCGGCGGTGCCCGTTGAAGGTGCTTCCTATGACTTGGGACACGGAGACGTGGTGATTGCAGCGATCACCAGTTGTACTAACACCTCGAATCCCTCTGTCATGATTGGGGCAGGGCTTGTGGCGAAGAAAGCTGTGGAGAAAGGCTTGCAGGTGAAGCCGTGGGTGAAAACCTCCTTAGCTCCGGGCTCTCAGGTGGTGACGGACTATCTGGAAAAGGCGGGATTGCAAAAGTATTTAGATCAATTGGGATTCAATCTTGTCGGTTACGGGTGCACAACTTGTATTGGAAACTCAGGACCTTTGCCAGCTCCGATTGCTGCGGCGGTGGAGCAGGGGAATCTCGTGGTGGCATCGGTGCTTTCGGGAAATCGTAATTTCGAGGGACGCATTAATCCCCATGTGAAGGCGAACTATTTGGCTTCGCCCATGCTGGTCGTGGCTCATGCCTTGGCGGGAAGTATGCATGTTGATATCACGAAGGAGCCGTTAGGGGAAGATTCCCACGGGAAACCTGTTTATCTCAAGGACATCTGGCCCAGCTCCAAAGAAATTCAGGATCTAGTCAATCACACGGTTCAAACAAAGATGTTTGATCATCGTTATGGGAATGTTTTTGCTGGAACAGAGGATTGGAAGAAAATTGAAACCACCTCTTCGCAGACTTACTCCTGGGATGAGAGCACTTACATTAAGAATCCTCCCTATTTTGTGGGCATGAAGGTCACTCCTGAAAAACTTCACGACGTGAAGGGGGCAAGAGTTCTGGCTATTCTTGGAGACTCCATTACGACGGACCATATTTCTCCGGCTGGAAGTATTAAAAAAGATTCACCGGCGGGGAAGTATTTGATCGGCAAAGGGGTTCCGTCTAAAGACTTCAACTCGTATGGCTCTCGTCGTGGCAATGATGATGTGATGGTGCGTGGGACATTTGCCAATATTCGTATAAAAAATGAAATGCTTCATGGCGTGGAAGGGGGGATCACGAAACATGTTCCTTCCGGAGAGGTTCTTCCCATCTATGATGCCGCCATGAAGTATCAAGAGACGAAAATTCCACTGGTGGTGATCGCTGGGAAGGAGTATGGGACGGGATCTTCTCGTGACTGGGCGGCGAAGGGAACGCGTCTTTTGGGAGTGAATGCTGTCATCGCGGAAAGCTTTGAGCGGATTCATCGTTCTAATCTTATTGGAATGGGGGTTATACCCTTGCAATTCCATCAAGGTATGGATCGTAAAACGTTAAATTTGGATGGCACAGAGACCGTGGATATCCTGGGGGTCGGAACGGGAATGAAGCCCCAGGAAGACCTTAAGGTCATCATTACTCGAGCGAGTGGCGAAAAACAGGAAATCCAAGTGCGCTCGAGAATCGATACGGCGGTGGAGCTAGAATACTACAAAAATGGAGGTATTCTTCACTATGTGCTACGCAAGCTGATCGAATGAGTTCTGCCAAGGTGCTGTCTAACTTTTTGTCAAAAAGCCCGGTCCCTATGTCTTTATTATAAAGCCGACACGCAGAGGGGCTTTTCCTTAAGACTGGAGGCCCCTTTTGTTGGCAACATAATTGCTTAGTACCTGTCGACTATTAAATATCGTGCTCGATATGGGAGTAATTATGAACCTGATTAAGTATGGGACCCTGGCGACTGTGATGATCCTCAGTCAAAATGCTTCGGCGTCCTTCTGGGGCAAGGTGAAGAACGCTTTTAATGACTGTAAGTATTCCGAGCAGGAATACCAAGAGACATTGCAGTTTGAGTCGTTAATGACTCCTAAACTTCCCGAGCATTTTTCCGGTCGCTTTTCTGAACGGGACTTTATGAATAAACCCTGGATGCGGGGTTTTCGGTATGTGATTGTGATCAACAAATCAGAATACGGTTCTTTGGCGCAAACCATGCGTGTCTATGACAATGGCTATTTGATTCATCAGACAAAGGTTTCAACAGGTCGCGAAGGTTTTGAGCTTCGTCGCAAGAGCAAAGAGTGCACGGGGGCTCCGGCGAAATCTTATTGGTCGCAAACGCCCACAGGATTTTATACTCCCAAATATCTTTCTAAAGATCACACCTCGAGCTCTTGGGATTCGGATATGCCCTTTGCGATCTTCTTTGATATCGACAATGGTTTGGCTCTTCACCAGGTTCATTCCAAGTACAAAGACTATTTAGGAAATCGCGCCTCAGGGGGCTGTATTCGCCAGGATAAAGAGACCGCTGAAAATCTCTTTAACCTTGTCAAAGAAACGGAAGGGGCCGTTGTCCCGGAAGTGAATGTTGATGGAACCCCGGTTTTGGATGAACAAGGGAACGTGAAGTACAGCAATCAGCAGTTTTGGACAAATTCACGCACAGGTGAGTTGGTGAAATTTAATACCTTCAGTGCCTTGATTATCGTTGAAAACGCGCCCTAGCGTTTTTACCAGAGCGTTTAGTTTTTAAGACCCCTCTTCGAGCGAAGAGGGGTTTTTTATTTTTCATTGATCATTAGAATAAACGCATAGTCCGTCGCTGTATCTTTAAGCTGATCAAAACGTCCCGAAGCGCCACCGTGTCCGGCCTTCATGTCTGTTTTTAAAAGAATGACGGAGTCCCCTTTGTTGTGGTCGCGAAGTTTGGCGACCCATTTGGCAGGTTCCCAATATTGAACTTGAGAATCATGAAGTCCCGTCGTCACGAAGGTGTTGGGATACTTTTTGTCTTCGACATTGTCATAGGGTGAGTAAGACTTGATATAGGCATAAGCCTTGGGATCATTGGGATTGCCCCACTCGTCATATTCAAAGGTTGTTAGAGGAATACTGTCATCAAGCATGGTGGTGATGACATCCACAAATGGAACCTGAGCGACGATTCCCGTGTAAAGATCCGGGCGAAGATTCATGATAGCGCCCATCAAAAGTCCCCCAGCGCTGCCACCCATGGCATAAACCTTTTTGCTATCGACATATTTGTTCTTCACCAAAGCTTCCGTGCAATCAATAAAATCGAAAAAGGTATTCATTTTGTGGAAGGTTCTTCCATTGTCGTACCACGCGCGACCCATTTCTGAGCCTCCACGAATATGGGCTTTGGCGAAAACAAAACCTCGGTCAATCAGACTGAAAGTGTCGCTATTGAACCAAGGATCCATATTGGCTCCATAAGAGCCATAACCATAAATCAAGAGAGGAGCTGTGCCATCCAGCTTATGTTCCTTCTTCATGATTAAGGAGACCGGAACTTTGGTTCCATCGCGAACCGTGAAGAACACTCGCTCTGTCTTGTACAGTTCCGCGTTGAAGTTAGGAACTTCATGTCTTTTAATCAGTTCCTGGTGATGGGTATTCAGGTTGATATCATAGACGGACGGTGGCAGGCGCATGGATTCGTAGTCAAAGCGCAAAAGATCCGTGTCGAATTCACGATTGTCGCCGACGGAGGCCAGATAACTTTCGTCTGCAAAAGGAATGGTGAAGGCATTTTTTGCCTGGCGATCGGTGATTTGAATTTGTGTTAATCCATTTTTTCGTTCATCCAAAGCCAAATGGTTTTTAAAGACGGTCACGTCTTGAAGATAGGTATCCTCGCGATGGGGAATAAGCTCTTTCCATTCTTTGAGATCGGTGTGATTCAGATCCGCCGTCATCAGTTTGTAGTTCTTGGCGTTTTTGTTGGTGAGGATGTAAAAGAGATCGCCGCCATCGGTGACGGAATATTCATGCTCTCGCTCTCGGGGCGTAAAGACCTTAAAAATATCTTTGGGTGTATTCGCATCAAGATACTGAACTTCGGTGGTCAAGGTGCTTTGAGAGTTGATATAGATAAACTTTTTTGAGAGAGACTTGGAGGCAAAGCAGGAAAAGGTCTCGTCCTTCTCGAAGTAGACGAGATCTTTTTGGTGGCTCTTGATGTTGTAGCGATAGATCTTTTCGGCGCGCAAGGTCTCTGGGTGTTGCTGAGCATAGAACACTGTCTCATTGTCATTCGCCCAAACGAGGTTGCCAGTCACATTTTCAATTTTATCAGGAAGAACTTTTCCCGTGGTAAGATCTTTGAAGTAGATCGTGAAGAAGCGACGTCCCACCGTATCCACCGCATAGGCCATCATTTGGTGGTTGGGACTCATCTTAGGGCCTGTGGTTTGATAGAAGTCATGACCCTGAGCCATTTCAGGAACATTGAGCAAGATTTCCTCTTTGCCCTGTAAAGAGCCTTCACGGCGAACAAAGAGAGGGTATTGTTTTCCTGTCTCGTAACGGGCAGAATAATAGTAGTTGCCGTCTTTGGCGGGCGCAGAGGACTCATCTTCTTTCACGCGAGATTTCAGTTCCTGAAAAATCTTTTCTTCCAACGATTTTACGGGCTTCATAACTTCATCGGCATATTTATTTTCTTGATTCAGGTGTTCGATGACTTGAGGGTTTTCCCGGTCACGAAGCCAGAAGTAGTCGTCAACACGAGTGTCTTGGTGTTTGACTAAGGACACAGGTTTTTTTTCGGTTTGTGGAAAAGGAAGAGGATTTTTGTGCATACAGGACGCTCCCAACAATAAGAAGACATAAGAAAGTCTTTTCATAGGCGAAAGACTATCATGAACTCATTGTGAGGGGATATCCCAAAAAAAGAAAAAGGTGCCTGCTTTCTCTGCAGACACCTTCGCATTCTAAGGTCGAGCTTCGCCTCGTGATTCCGAGGGGCGGGTTTTGGGAGCGCTCTCCGCCAGCAAAGCTTTATTATAGGCTTCAAGGAAGGTTGTTCTTGCAAATTCCTCGATGGAGGTTGCTGTCGTATTCATCTTATCTCGTGTTATGGTGCCGGTGATGGTCCCGTTGGTGAAACTATCGGCAAGCTCCAAGAATGAATCAGCCCAGTCTTCTCCTATTCCGGCTCCAATGAGATAGTTCTTCATTTCTTTGGAGGGAATCTCCACGTATTCCAAATCCGGCTTTTTGATGGCTTGGCCCAAGACGCGAATAATCTCTTCGTGAGAGAGGTCTCTTTCGCCTAAGAGGTATTCGATATTGTTGGATTTGAAATCTGGATTCATCAGCAAAAATGCGGCGCGAGCGGCAATGTCACGGGAAGCAATCATGCTCATGGGAATGTCGCCGGGGATAGTTCCAAAATAGCGATTCATCGAAATGATGGTGGAGAGTCCCCCTAAAAGATTTTCCATAAAGTAGGTGGGGCGTAAATGCATGATGTCGGCATGAGTGATTTCGTTGAGTCGTTGCTCCTGGTCGTGGAGTCCAAGGACAGGGCCCGTTCCACTTTCCAGATCAGCGCCGACGCTGCTGAGGTTGACGACCTTTTTGATTCCCGCCTCTTCAATCGCCTCCGCGATCACTTCACCAAATTTGTTTTGATAAAAGCGAACCTCGGGGGCGCTGAAGTTGGGAGGAATGAGCGTGAACACGGCGGAACATCCACGCATGGCATCGGTAAGAAAGGACACATTGTTGGCATCCCCTTGAGCGAGTTCGGCTCCCTGAAATGCAGATTTATCGGGGAAGTGTCGAGCTACGCAACGAACTCTTTGGCCATTGGCGAGAAGATGTGTGGTGATCTTAGAGCCAATATGTCCGGTCGCTCCCATTACGAGAATCATAAAAAAACCTCCTTGTTATGTTCCCATGCTACTAGGAATAACAAAGAGGTCCGTACTTACATTTCTTTAATTTACTAACCTTTGGCTTCCGCCAAAAGCTGTTCGGCGTGGGCGAGCGAGGTCTTGGAAATCTTTTCGCCACTGATTAGGCGAGCGATCTCTTGAACACGTTCTTTGGTTTTGAGTTCTGACACAAGCATGGCCACAGAATCCTTCTGCGGCGACTTTTGAATAAAGAAATGAATATGTCCAAAAGCGGCCACCTGGGGAAGGTGAGTCACGCAGATGACCTGTTGTCCTTTAGCAATGGTTTTAAGTTTGCGTCCTACTTTCTCAGCGGTTTCCCCTGAAACACCTGTATCGACTTCGTCAAATAAGTAAGTGCGTGGTTGGCTGTGCGAGCCCACCACACGCTTCAAGGACAGAAGGATACGGCTGAGTTCCCCGCCTGAAGCAAACTTGGCCAAAGGACGTTTTGCGTCTTTAGAAGAGGTCTGACTTAAGAACTCGACGTCGCTCAATCCCGTGGAAGAAAGCTGTTCTAACTTTTCCACCATCACGTGGAAAGTGACACCTTTCATGTTCAGATCCAAAAGTTCGGCATTCACGCTGTCAGCCAAAAGGTCCGCACCTTTTTGGCGACGCTTATGAAGGTCTGCACCCAGCACTTCAAGCTCTTTAAGTAAAATCGCGGCTTCTTTTTTTAAAGACTCGATTTTTGTTTCAGAGTTTTGCAGATTCGAGATCTCAATCTCCATGTCCATCAAGGCTTTGAGAATATCATCGACGCTGGAGCCGTACTTCTTTTGAAGTTTGCGAAGATCGCTTAAACGCTCTTCAACCTCTTCAAGGCGCTGTGGATCGGCATCAATTTTAGAAGCATATTGACGGAGTTCATAAACGCTTTCGTCGATAAGGGCTTTGGCCTGCTCTAGATTTTCAAGTTTGGCTGCGATCTGAGGATCAACATGGGATAACTCCATGCCTTTTTTTAGAATGGCATTGAGGCGACTGATCGCAGAGTCATCATCTGTGTAAAGAGTCGCTTCCGCTTGGTCCACGAACGAACCAATACGGGACGAATTCTTGAGCTTCTTAACTTCCACTTCCAATTCTAAATCTTCACCGGGGGATAGATCTAAATTGGCAATTTCATCGCGTTGATAAACCAAGAAATCCAAACGCTGCGCTTTTTGTTTGGCATCGTTTTCAAGTTTTTTGATTTCCTCAAAGATGCCGTGGTAGCGATTGTACTTTTCTGTGAATAAAAGGCGCTTATCCCAAGTTCCGGCGTATTGATCTAAAAGATCCAAGTGATAGGCCTTGGACATGAGGTTGCGGTTTTCATGCTGTCCCGTCATTTCGATCAACGGCGCGGAGTGCCCTGCCAACTCCACCAGAGGAGCCACGATATCACGAAGACTGTTTAAAGTACTGAGGCTGCCGTTCAAATAGACTTTGGATTTGTCTCCAGAACTCAAAACGCGGCGAACGATCAAGATGTCTTCGTCGACTTCGATTCCCATGTCTTTGAGTCCTTGAGAGATATCAGGGCGTTTGCTGATATCAAACGACCCTTCGATCGTAGCCTGGGAGGCTCCCGTGCGGATCGTGTCGCTAGAGCCTTTTCCTCCCATCAATAAAGAAAGACTTTTAAGGAGGACGGATTTTCCCGCACCGGTTTCACCGCTCAGGATATTCAGACCTTCTTTGAAAGTGATATGAAGATTTTCGATGATGGCGAAATTAGAAACTTTCAGCTCTAGTAACATAATATCTCCTGTCGATTTTAACTCGACTAGTTTCGATCTCCAAATTTAAGTTTTTCACGAAGCAAGTGGAAGTAGTTGTGATTGTGTTCACGCACCATCCAGTGATCATAACAAGAACGAGTCAGAATCACCTCGTCTTCAGCGGTGATTTCCGTCATTTTTTGTCCATCCACGATGAAGTGGGCTTTTTGTGTTTTACCTTCGAGTTTAAAGGAAAGCTCACGGTCATCGGGGAAGATCAGCGGACGAGACGTCAGGCTGTGCGGAGCCACGGGAGTCACCACAAAAACCGGAGACTCGGGATGCAGAATAGGACCGCCGGCAGCCAAGTTGTAGGCTGTCGAGCCCGAGGGGCTGGCGACGATAAAACCGTCGGCTTTCACCTTGCTGACTAAAAACTTTTCAGAATAAATGGCGGTGTTGATCAGTTGACTCATCGAGCCTCTTTCGATCACCACGTCGTTCAGCGCATGAAATTCTCCGCGAGATTTTCCTTTGCGCAAAATTTTTGCCACCAGCATGGAGCGGGGGCGAAGAACCATTTTGCCCGCGATAGTTTGGTCGATGATATCAAAAACGGAATCCGCGTTGTGGGCCGTGAGGAAACCCAAGGAGCCCATGTTAAAACCTAAGATGGGCACGCTGCGCCCTTCAAGCAAGCGAACGGCGCGCAGGTAGGTGCCGTCTCCACCAAGGACGATTACCAGCTTGAGATCGTCCATTTGTTTTTTGGTTTTTGCCGGCTTCGTTCCTGGAACCACCTTTTGTTCGGGAGCCGTCAAAACCTGAAAGCCACGCTCGCTGAGATAGTCGGCCACCTTTTTGGCTAAAGAGACCGCCTGGGTTGTTTCCAAACGGTAGACCAAAGCGATGCTGCCGCCTTCGCTCAAGGTGAGTTTGTTGTTTTTGTTCATCGAACTTTTGCTCATTAAATCAATCCATCACGTCTTAAAAGTGCGTTGGGATCTGGCTCACGACCACGGAACTTCTTGTAAAGATCCATGGGATGTTCTGTGCCGCCGCGACTAAGGACATTGTCCTTAAACTTCTTAGCGACCTCTTCATTGAAGAGACCTTTTTCTTTGAAGTATTCAAAAGCATCGGCATCCAAAACCTCTGCCCATTTGTATGAGTAATATCCTGCAGAATATCCGCCTGCAAAGATGTGACTGAAGCTGCAAGAAGAATTCGCACCTTCCACTTTGGGGAACAGACGGGTCTCGGCCGTGGCTTTTTCTTCGAAAGCATCAACATCGGTGATTTTTGAAGGATCTGTCGAGTACCATGCCTGATCCATCATTCCAAATTGGAGCTGACGACAAGACATGTAGCCCGCCTGGAACTTCTGAGAGGCCTTGAGCTTCTCAATCAATTCAGCCGGCATGGGCGCATTGGTTTCATAGTGACGAGCGAAAAGATCCAAACCTTCTTTTTCTCCCACCCAGTTTTCCATAATCTGAGACGGAAGTTCCACGAAATCCCAATAAACATTCGTGCCACTCAACGAAGAGTAGGTACACTCAGAAAGCATACCGTGCAAAGCATGACCGAATTCATGGAACAAGGTACGAACTTCATCGTAAGTCAGAAGTGACGGCTTGGTCGGAGTGGGTTTTGTGAAGTTGCAGACGATGCTGACGTGAGGGCGCTTCATTTCGCCTTCGATCAAGCCCTGGCCGCGGAACTGAGTCATCCAGGCACCGCCTTTTTTGGTTTCACGAGGGAAGTAATCGGTATAGAAAAGGCCCATGTACTTGCCCGAAGCTTCTTCGTAGATTTCATAGGCTTTGACTTCAGGGTGATAGACGGGAATGTCTTTGTTTTCTTTGAAGGTCAGGCCATAAAGTTTTTTGGCGTGAGCAAAAACACCTTCCACGACATTTTCAAGTTTGAAGTAAGGGCGAAGGTCCTCTTCATTAAACGCATACTTTTCTTCTTTGAGTTTTTCAGAATAATAACCAAAGTCCCAAGGCATGATGTCCGTTACGCCATCAATCTTTTTGGCGAACTCAGTGACTTCGGCAAGGTCTCTTTTGCCAGCGTCCTTTGAGGCTTTTAAAAGTTTTGACAAGAATTCACTCACGGTTTGTGGATTTTTGGCCATGCGTTCTGCCAGAACAAAGTCCGCGTGAGTCGCGAATCCTAAAAGCTTTGCGCGTTTGTCACGAAGGTGAACGATTTTAAGAACGGTTTCTTGGTTGTCGAACTCACCTTTGAAGGCGCGAGAAGAAAAAGCTCTCCACATTTTCTCACGAAGTTGACGGTTCTTGGCGTAGGTCATGAAAGGCAGGTAGCTGGGGATCTGCAGGTTGAAAAGCCATTTGCCTTTTTGCCCTTTGGCTTCGGCCATCGCGGCCGCCCCTTCAAGGATGCCCTCGGGAAGACCTTCTACGTCTTCTTTTTTATCCAAGATCATTTCAAAAGAATTGGTCGCCTTGAGAACATTCTCAGAAAACTTCGGAGCTAGAACGGAAAGCTCTTGGTCGATCTGGCGAAGAGTCTCTTTGTCGGCGGCCGACAAGAGGGCGCCGTTGCGAGTGAAAGACAAATAAGTTTTTTCTAATAAACGCAGTTGTTCTTTGTTGAGGTTCAAAGAATCGCGTTTGTCATAGACGGCCTTCACGCGTTTAAAGATTTCGTCGTCCAAAGAAACGTCAGAGGCGAGGGCGGTGACTTTAGGGTAGATCTCTTTGGCGAGGGCTTGGAGAGCGTCATCGGCGTTGGCCACTTCCATATTGCCATAGATACCAGCGATTTTATCAGCCAGCTCGGAGGCGGACTCCAGGGCCACGATCGTATTTTCGAAATCAGGTGTCGCGGAGTTGGCCTTCAATTTAGCCAGGTTGTCTTTGGCGATTTTAATCGCCTCATCCAGCGCAGGCAGATAGTGCTCCACTTTGATCAAATCAAAAGGGGCGGCTTGGTCCTTGTTTGTGAAGGGTTTTAAGAGAGGATTTGTCGTGTTCATGAAGACCTCCAGAAGTGTGGTAGAACCCTTCTTTTCTTTCATGAAGACGCCCAAAAATCAAAAGGTACCTGACAGGTACCAATGGAAAGGCCCCTTGGTGGTTTTATCCTTCCAAGGGGCCATGATAATGCGGCATATTATCCGTAAAAACGGTCGAGGAGTGCCGCACTCACTCTAGTAATTCATGCAAACCCCGAGGTTTGATCCTTGGAGAACCTGACGGCACGTCGCCCCTGTGCCGCAGGTGTCTCCTTGATCCAAGAGGCAGCTCTGAGTGAGGGTTCTCGAGCATTGCCCACTGTTGCTTCCGCCGGGAATGTTTGAAAATTGAGGAAAGTTGATCGTGGTTTGTGGTGCGGGGCTTGAAGAATATCCCCACTGCCAATAAAGGAAGTAACCAGCGTACGGTTGAAGAAGTTGTGAATTTACACAGCCGAGTCCATAAGTCCCATTGTACGTCGGCATATAACCGCCCGGGCAATTACAGAAACCATATTGATTAAAGTAAGCCGTGTAGTCATAGGCAGAGTTGTTAAGACCTGGGTAGGCCATCCAACCTGAATATTGAGAGTAAATCGTGTTGTTGCAGTAAGCCGTTCCGTTCAAACAATTGGCGTTGAGCGGAGTCGATACTTGAGTCGTTGTCACGCCACCATTGCCATTGTCGTTACCTTGGCAGGCAGCGAGGAAAAGCGCGAAAACAAAAAATACCAACCTTTTCATAAAGGGGCTCCTTCAAAAAGAGATTCAACAATAGGGAAAGTTCCAAGTTTCGTGCCTTCGATGGTTTCCTTCAAATCCGCTTATATTTGATCTGAAGGGCAATATTTCCAAATGAGGTGCCCTTTTTGGGCATCCTGCGCCGCAAAAGAGAAGTTCCCTTAAAAGCACTCTCGGGGGGTTTTAGGGGTTGGCAGGGAACTTCTTCTTATTTACCCTTAAGGGATATGATTCGAAGGGAGTCGATCATGAAATACATCGGATGTTTGATGGCCTTTCTTTTGGCCGTGCCTGCGTCAGCCGCGATTTCAACACAAAAAGCAAAACCGACCGTGTCCAAAGTTCTTTCTGGTGAAGGAGTGAGTTTCGGAGGTCTTGCCGGGACTGGATTTACTTTGCTGGATGTGCGTCGTACGACGGATATCAAAAAGGGTCTTGAGCGCATTGTGATTGACGTGGGTGATATGAGTGGAGCCCCTTTGCGCGGTTGGCCTGGATATTATTATGCGGAACTTAAAAAAAATCCTTCTCGCCTGGTCATTGATTTTGCGCAAATGCCGAATGCCAATTTGGATCAAACCCAGATCTCGTCGCGTTTGAAAAGTTCTTTGGCGGTGACAAAGAGTACGATGAGTTTGGATCCCGTGGACAGCTCTTTGAATTTAACGTTGGATCTAAAAAAGAACACCAAGGTGCGTGTTTATCAGGTGGCAGGTAAAAAGACGACCAGCAAAGTTGTCATCGACCTTGTGGCGGAGTAGAAGCGATGTTTCGCTTTTTGCTCCCTCTTTTTGTTCTTTTTTCCGTCTCAGCTCAGGCTCGGGTATTTAATATCAACAATGAAAATTTCGCAGCCTACTTCCTGGCGACAGGGGGCGGCTCGCAATTAGGAACTCACGCCGTGGCTGGAGAAGCCGGGACAGGCGTTAACTATAATGGCAGCGTGAATTATAATTACACTGGAGAGTTTGGTTTTCTTTACTCCAAACCTCGTGCCAGTTTACGTTTTGGTTTTGAAATTTTGAAACCCTCGGTTCTGGAATCCACGGCCAACAATGGCACTTCAGATCTATATTCTGCGAAGAGTGATGTCTTGGGATATGTTCCAAAACTTTCTTTTGAGCTGAATGTGCATGGCGACAACAGTTCTCGCTCGTTTGTCTCTGTCACAGTGGGGACCGCCAGTGTGACACTCAAAAATGATTATGCGCTGACGGCGGCGGGACAGACGGCTTATCCGGGTGTCGTTGACCACAGTATCGAAGCCAAAGGTTCGAGCACCTTGCTTTCAGCTTCTTTAGGATATGAAGGAATTATGACTGACACCACAACCGTGGTGGTCGAGTTCGGCTATCGACAACTTAAGGTTGATAACTTGAAGTAT
The DNA here is from genome assembly GCF_047637665.1 of Bdellovibrio sp. Classification (NCBI taxonomy): domain Bacteria; kingdom Pseudomonadati; phylum Bdellovibrionota; class Bdellovibrionia; order Bdellovibrionales; family Pseudobdellovibrionaceae; genus Bdellovibrio; species Bdellovibrio sp. The sequence goes on from NZ_JBLJBT010000033.1 coordinate 105,075, forward strand.
TCCAAAGACGTGACGACATTTTCTGGAGCAAAAACCAGTGGTGATGATCTTATGACTTCTTCGGGAGTCAAACGAGAGCTGGATTTTTCTGGCGGTTTTATTTCAATTGGATTTCGCTTTTACATGTAAGGGATGAGCCACATGAGTGCATTGTATCGTCTGAAGGCGCTGGAGTATTCTTACTTATGGAACAAACAACAAGTTCCCGTTCTTAAGGGGATTGACCTGGAATTGGAAAAGGGCTGTTTTACCTGTATCGTCGGTCCCAGTGGGACGGGGAAGACGACGTTGTTAAATCTTCTAGGACTGATTGATACGCCCTCCAATGGTCATATCGAATTTAGTGGCGAAGACGTGACTCATCTTAAAGAGAAAGAAAAAGAGCAGGTTCGTTTGCACAAAGTGGGTTTTATATTTCAAGCCTTCTACCTTATTCCGACTTTGACGGTCTTAGAAAACACTTCTTACTTTTTACCTTCTTTGGGTTATTCTCATGTGGCTTCGCAAAAAACCGCGATGGAAACGTTGGATCTTTTAGGTCTGGCGGATCACGCAAAGAAAAGACCTTTGGAGCTTTCGGGAGGTCAACGCCAGCGTGTGGCCATTGCGCGGGCTATTGCTAAAAAGCCCATGGTTGTTTTGGCCGATGAACCTACGGCCAATCTGGATTCTGTGACGGCGGAGATGACCATCAATGCTTTCAAAGAGCTCCAGAAAACTGAGAACACCAGTTTTATTTTTTCTACGCACGACTCTCATCTGGTGAGTTTTGCAAAATCAGTCTATCGCATGAAAGACGGGCAAATTGAGGGGAGAGCATAATCATGTTGGAACTTCTCAAAATCGCTTGGCGCAATCTATTTAGAAATCCTCGTCGAACTTGGGCCAGTCTTTGTACGGTGGCTTTGGGCTCCGCCGGATTACTTATTTATCAGGGATTTAATACAGGGGTTATGAATCAATATCGTGAAAATGTGATTCACGGATATTATGGTTATGGTCAGGTTTTTCCTGAAAACTACTTTGGCAAAGTTCATGAACAACCTTGGAAGTTGTGGTTTGAAGATGGTGAAAAAATCGAGGCGCAACTGCGCTCGTCTTCTGCCGTGACCCAAGTGTTCCCGCGGGTTTCTTTTTACGCGTTCATCGTCAAAGGTGGCATCACGCTGGGTGGAAAGGGCGAAGGAGTCATTCCGGAACGAGAAAACACGTTCTTTACCGAGATGAACTTTATCGCGGGTCACGATCTTCAGCATCCAGATCAAATCATTCTTGGCAAAGGTTTAGCGGAAAGCTTGGATGCCAAAGAGGGGGATACGGTCACCTTGCTGACTCAGACCGTAAATGGACAATTGAACGGGGCCGATCTGACCGTGGCGGGGATCTTCTATACGGGCAAAAAGGTCATCGATGATTCGTTCTATCGTGTCGACTTAAAACAAGCGCAACAGCTTCTAGATACCCAGCGTATTGAGATGTTTTCGCTGGCGACTCAGGGGGTGGAGGCGTGGCCTCAAGTTGAAAAAGACATCCGCAAGGCCAACCCTTCGCTTGAAGCCGTGCCTTTTGAAATTTTGGATAAAAACTATTACCAAAACTCAGTGGATTTTTTAAATGCGCAGTTTTCTTTCATTCGCTCAATTATTCTGGTCATTGTGGCCATGGGGATTTTCAATGTGATCTCAGTGGGACTTTTGGAGAGAGCGGGCGAAATGGGGGCTTTGCGGGCCAACGGTGAAAAGCGCAGTCGTCTTTTCAAAATTCTTCTTTTAGAAAATAGCCTTTTGGGAATTCTTGGTGGCTTCGTGGGGATTTGTCTGGCTGTTTTGATTGATAAGACTTTGCTGGTCAAGGGAATCCCGATGCCGCCGGCTCCGGGAATCACACGTCAGTTCTTTGTATTCTTGGATATTATGCCAAGTCATTACATCCAAGCTTTGTTGTTGCCGATGATTGCGACCGTCGTCGCCAGCTTGTGGCCGACGATTAAACTTTTGAAAAAATCTATTCCAGAACTTTTGCGTTCAACGTAATTTTGGAAATGTGAGAGACCTCGCTTTCGAGGTCTCTGTGAATTGTCCACACATTAGACACGGTGGCAAAATTTGCGGTTTCGGCAGCTTTCTAGAGCGTCAATTCTAATTCAAAGTACTTCACGACCCTGAAAAAACGGTATAAGACTTGCTCCTTGGGTTTTTTGGAGTCAAAAAATTTATGAGAGTGTCCGTTTTGGTTAATTCTAAAGCCGGTTCCGTGAATGCGGAACTGATTGAGGCGAAGGTGCGCGAAGCTTTGTTTCGTTGCGACCTGCGTTTCTGCCGTCCACAGACGTTGACGGAGATGTGCGATTTCCTCAGTGAGGAGAGAGCGCAAAAAACGGACTATATCATTATCTGTGGCGGTGATGGCACAATCAATGTGGCTCTGCAATGCCTGATGAAGTGTCAGGAACATCTGCCCATTCCTCCGATTGTGGTTGTTCGTTCGGGAACGGCCAATGACTTAGCCCATGAAATTGGAATTTCAAATCGTATCGACCACGCTGTTCGTAATATCTTCGAAGGTGTCGTGAAGAACATTGATGTGATCGAAATTAGCTCCGGCGAGAAAAAAACTTATATGCTGACCAATGGCGGTTTGGGAATGCCCGCTGTGGCCGCGGAACTTGCGAATAAATTCAGAAGTCATTTGCAGACCTTGGCGAATTGCCCGAAGTCAGCGGCGGCCTATAAATATCTGGCGCAAAAAAGTTATTATGCTGTTAAAAAGATGGGCCCCACGGTTTATTCCATGATGACGGCGGAGGCGATTCGCACTTGGAATCCCGATGGCTGGGAACTTGAAATTGAGATTCCGGGCAAAGTGAACATCGAGACCAGTTCGCCGATTGTTTTGATTAATAATCAGCAAAGTATCGGGGCCAGTTTCTTGCCGGCCCCTTACACCTCAAATACAGACGGCACCGTCAATCTGCTGTTGTCGGAAACGAAGAACATTCCGGAACACACACGAGCGGCCTTGCACATTCGTCGTGGTAGTATTGATAAATCATCTGCTTTCAAATCATTTGAGCTCAAAGAGTTCAGACTAAAGAGCCAGAATCCCCGTCGCGCTTTGACTTTTTTTGGAGATGGCGAGATCCTTCTCAAAGATGTTCAGGAGCTTTCCGTTCGCTGTATACACCGCGGACTTCCTGTTATGGTCAGACAATAGGTGCAATCTGGAGGTCTTCCTTGACCAAACCCCGAATCCTCGTCACAGGGGGAACTGGTTTTCTTGGCAAAAAAGTCGTTCCTCTGCTTCGTGAAAAATTCGAAGTGGATGTGTTGTCTCGTTCGGGTAAGACCGAAGTCCAGGGGGATCTGACCCAGTGGAATGCCGGACTGGACCTTGAGGCCCTAAAGGATAAAAACTATTCTCTTTTTCTTCATATGGCGGGTCTTTATGACCTGACGGCCTCCAAAGTCGATTGTTACCAACACAATATTTCCTCTATGGGAATTGCACTGAAGGTGGCGGACGCCCTGAAGATTCCTTATTTTGTAAATACCAGCACGGTGGCGGCGGGAATCAACTCCAGCCTGGGTTCGGTGAAACCCTATGATCTTAATTTTTCCAAATCTTTCCCCGATGCCTATTCCGAGTCCAAAGCGTTAGGGGAACAGCTCTTACAAAATTGGGCCGCGCAACTTATCCGGGGCCGAGTGAACTTAAGATTGGGCGTGTTGGTCGGGGACTCCAAAAAGGGAACCATCGAGCGCATTGATGGGCCTTACCATTCGGCTGAAGCTTTTAATAAAATCCGCGCGATGATTGAATCCTTTCCCACATCGTTGCCTCTGCCAGGGAATGCGCAGACTCGCCTTCCTTTGGTGCCAGTGGATAAGGCGGCCGAAGCGATTGTGAAATTTTGTGACTGGGCTTTGTCCAGTCAACCTCAGGGATATCAAAGCTATCACCTGACGCCCACTTATGGTTTGGGGGTCAAAGAGCTGTATGTTTCGGCATTGAAGTACCAGGCGATTCCTCACCGAGGGATTACTTTGTTTGATCAGATTTCTGAATCCGTGATTCTAAAGGTTTCAAAATTTTTGGCGAAGTTCCCGGAAGAGGAGCTTCATTATCTGATGAACTTCCCAATTTACGATACAACAGCGACTCGCGAGGTGTTGGGGGAAAACTGGTGCCCTGAATTTAAAGAATACGAACAAGTTTTTTGGAGCGGCTATGAAGAATTCGTATCGCATCGCTGAGATCAGCTTCGGTCGTCCACACTGGGACACCGCCTACGAATTTGAGTTCGAAGGAAAACAGTTTGAAGTGCAAAGATTCAGCGCGAACTTTTCAGTCGAGACCGTTCGTCGTTTGATCGAGAGTCTTCGCAATCAGGTCGATGCATTTGCTTTAACCAGCCTGCCACCGGTTATTAAATTGGATCAGAAAAGCTATGTTCATCGCCAGTATCTGGAGATCATGGGCATTCCTTCGCCCGTGCCTTTGTGTGATGGAACGGGATTACGAGAGATCGCCAATATTAACTCATTAGTGAAACACATCGAGGCAGGCAGTATTCAGCCGGATCGCGGTGTGTTTTTTCCTTCAGCGGTGTTTTCGACGGAGTTGGAAGAGTACATTCGGGATCGCTATCGGAAGTCGGTCTATATCGGGGATGCTTACTCGCTGTTAGGTGTGCCCTGGTTGATTCAGCCTTTTCCAGGTTTAATGACTTTGTCGAAGCTGGTCTTGAATGTCGCCAATTTTAAAGATCTGCGCAAGAACACTCCCTTAGCAGAAACGAAATTGCAAAAAATGAGTCGCTCTTCGTTAGCGGCGCAGGTAGAAAACATTCAATACGTGTTTTGCGATCTGCCTTTTCTACTTCTTTTTGATACCGCCACGGAATTTGTTCGCGGGAAGGATCTGGTCATCTGGTCTTCGCACCCCTTGATGGAGGCGGAGGCTAAGAAGTTTTCTCCACGCAGTATTATCAATTTATTTCCAGAGAACTACCGCATTCATCCCTACATGAATTATTCGGTCTTGGACGCGACTTTACGTCTATCACATGGACGTACGGCTCCTTTGACGCTGGAAGAGTGGGAGCAGATTCTGACCGAGGACACCGAGGTTCGCCAGGTGGCTCGCAAATACGTCATGACTCGAAATGTTTCGACGCAAGCCAAGATCTCGTCTGGGATGAACGCAGTTAAGAATAAGATCTTAGGACAGCCAGAACCTGATTTTGCTTTTGTGATCCATGCCTTGTCCCATCAAGATTTTATGCGCTTGCCGATTTTGTCGGCCTTAAAACATATGCCCAAAGAGTGGAACGATCCCTTTGATCGAATGGCCGCCAAAGCGCCGCCGTTTGTGCATGGACATATTAAACATATTATCAGCTCAGAGACAGGCGAAGAAATTAACGGCATTCTCTATGCGTTGCCAGCAACTCCCAAGGTGCTTAAAGAGACAGATCCTGAAGTGATCTATCGAAAAATCGAAAGTCTTTGTTACGATGCTGCCAATCGCGGCGCGAAGATGATTGGATTGGGCGCTTACACAAAGATTGTGGGAGACCAGGGCATCACCATCAACCAGAACAGCCCTATTCCCGTGACGACGGGGAACAGTTTGAGCGCTTCGGCCACCTTATGGGCCTTGAACGATGTCGTTCAGAAAATGCGCCTTTTAAATATGGACCCTCAAAATGGGTTGGTCGATGGAATGGCGATGGTCATTGGGGCCACGGGTTCTATCGGACAGGTTTCGGCTAAGCTTTTGGCGTTGGTCTTTAAGAAGCTTTGTTTGGTGGCTCCACGGATGAATCGTCTGCAAGAACTAAAATATGAAATTCAAAAAATGTCGCCGCATTGTGAAGTCATCGTGGCAACAGATGCCAATGAGCTTGCCGGCGAAGCGGATGTTCTGGTGACAGCCACGTCGGCCTTAGATCACAAGATTGTTGATGTTATGAAGTTAAAACCAGGAGCCGTCGTCTGTGACTGCTCTCGGCCTTTGGATTTTGATATTGAAGACGCGAAGAAGCGTCCTGATGTGTTGATTATCGAATCAGGAGAAGTGGTTTTGCCAGGGCCGGTGGACCTTGATTGCGATATTGGTCTTCCAGGCAACACCGTCTATGCGTGTTTGGCCGAGACCGCCTTACTGACTTTGGAAAAGAGATACGAAGCCTTTACCATGGGACGAGATATCGAATGGGACAAGGTGAAGCAGATTTATAAAATGGCCCGCCGTCACGGAGTTCAGTTGGCGGCGATTCAAGGTCACACCGGGATTATCACGGATAAAGAGATTGAACTCACAAGACAACTGGCATTATCAAAACGGAAGAAATAGGAGATGTCATGAAGACACTTTTGGCTGTAGGCGTTTTAGCGTTTTCGCTCCAAGCGGGAGCGGCCGAGGATCCGGCCGAGTGGGTGAAAAAAGCCGACAATATTCGAAATCCTGCAGAGTCCTATGAAATGAAGATCAAAGTGGAGACCTCAGAAAATACATCGGTCTTTCAAGTCTACCTCAAAGGGCAGGATAAAACTTTGATTGTGACCAAAGAGCCTGCACGGGACAAAGGACGCAACATGCTGATGTTGGATCGTGACTTTCATGCTTACGTTCCCAATTTAAAGCGCTCCATGCGTTTGTCTTTGGCGCAAAAGCTCTCCGGACAGGTCGCTAACGGAGACATTTCCCGTACTCGCTGGTATGGCGATTATTCAGTGACAAAAGAAGCCGAAGCCAATGGCGAGGTTCAGCTTCTTCTCAAAGGGAACAAAGACAATCTGACCTATGCATGGATTCGCCTGTGGCTGAAAAAAGGAAGTTTTGAACCTTTGCGTGCTGAGTATCTGGGACTCAACGGAAAGACCGTGCTAAAAAAAGCCAGCTTCGAGGACTATAAGAGCATTGCAGGGGCGGTTCGTCCGACCACTTTAAAAATTGAAGATACGAACAAACAGATCAGCCATATTCGTATTTTAGAGATGGGCAAAAAAGATTTTTCCGACTCTTTCTTCTCAGTCCGTAACATGGAAAGCATGAAGTAGAGTGAGGACGGGCCTTTTTCTATTTTTTCTGATGACGTCGATAGCCGCCAGAGCCGACCTGACCGGAGCCTCTCGCTATGAATATATTCGTGGAAAAGAAGAAGAGTTGGCTCATCGACTTATTATTAAATCCAAATTGAATTCCAATCTGGGACCCTTCGGGATTTTTGTGGAAGGTTTCGGAGAATTTGAAACGAATGAAGATCAAGCCTTTATTCGTCGCTCTCCTTCACGAGGGTATTTGCAAGAGGCTTACCTCGAGTTTAAAAAAGACTCATTTTATGTGCGTGTGGGACGACAGGCTCTACGTTGGAGCGAAAGTTGGAGTTTGCCGTCCTTGGACGTGTGGACGGGGCGACGTTGGAACCGTCTCTTTTTTGATCCGCTGGCGGATCAACTGACTCACTCGACGGGTGTTTCTTTTTCTTACACCACGGAAAACACCTCCTTGGATCTTGTCGGCATCGGAGATCTTGCCGAAACCTTCTATCCTGTTCCAATTCCCGAGGTAGAGAACGAAAAGAATACAAGTTTTGGGGGGCGTTTTAAATGGAATGTCGCGGGATTTGGATTTTCTGCGATGAGTGCGCAGGTTCTTCGCAAGAACCTCTATGGAGTGAGTGGGAACTATGCTTTTGACTCGGCTGTTCCCAAAATAGAAATTGGTTATGTCGACGACACAACTCCAGGACTGACGGTGAAACGCGATCAGATGTTTTCAACGCTAGGATGTGATTTGTTTTTAGGAAACTGGGTGTTTCTTCCCCAGGTCACATATTTCGAAGTGAATACGGCCCAGGGAACTGATCATCAGACTTCGTTTTACGCCTCGGCACAGTGGAACCCAGATCGTCATGACGTGCAGGTTCTTTTTTTCCAAAACCCTCAAAGCAAAGATGCCTTCATGAGTGCAAGTTATGGATATAATGTGACGGACTATTTTACGGCCTCGGGGTTTGTGCAAAACTATGCAGGACAAGAGGGCCTTTACAAATTTTATGAAGAAATCACGGGGGGACTCGTGGTGGGCTTGCGTTTGGAACTGACTGGAAATTTAGCCTTTTAAGGAGAGCTTGTGGCAAAAGAATACTTTTCAGACTTGAATTACACCTTGGCGAATGAAGACACCCGTATTGAGTTTGAGTTACTTCCTGAAGGGGTCGAACGAGTTTTCAGTATCGCCGGATCGGGTGCGCGTTGTTTGCCTTTGATTGCCAAGAATCCGAAGTATTTAGACGTGATCGACATGTCGGTGAGTCAACTTTATCTATGTGAACTTCGCTTGCAGGCGATGAAGACATTGCCGTACGAAGAGTACCTCTTTCTGATGGGATATCGGGGGGCTTTGCAAGGCGGAGACGATGGGGGAGACGATCGCGAGAAGATTTTTAAGAAGCTGACGTTGTCTTCGGAGGCTTCCCGCTATTGGATGGACCGGGTGCAAGGCTGGAAGCCCAAAGGGTTTATTCTATTGGGACGTTGGGAATCGCATTTTCAGAAATTGGGTTATCTTTTTCGAGATGTTTTGAAGTGCGATTTCAGTAAGTTTTTTGCCGCACAAACATTGCAGGAGCAGGTGGAAGTCTACGAGAGAGAATGGCCGAAGGTTCGCTGGAACAGCTTTATTCGTCTTGCGGCCAGTGAGTATGTCTTTAATAAGTTTTTGTACAAGGGCCACTTTAGTGGCAAGTCTGAGCATAAGACGGAACAGAGAGCTCCGTCGCAATTTATTATGGAAGAGTTCGATCGCATCTTTAGAACTCAGCTGGTACGAAAAAACTATTTTATGCAGATTCTTTTTTTGGGGCGTATCGCCTATGAAGAGGGGCTTCCTTTGGAGGCTCATCAGCATATCGTGGAGGCCGTAAAAAAATCGAAAACGGAGATTCGTTATCTGCATGGGAATCTGCTGGAACATTTACCTCGTTATCCCTATAACTTTGTATCGTTGTCCGACACCATTTCTTATCTTGAGCAACAAGATGCCAATCAAATCTTGCAAAAGCTTTCCCAGGAAACTCCTTCGGGAAGTCAGATCGTGATTCGATCCTTTATGCGGGCTCCAACTGAGATTGATTTGCAAAGCTGGCAGGAACTGGGTGATCTGAATCAGTGGGCGCAAAAGAAAGATGGAACGGGTGTGTATCAGTTCCATATTTTCAAAAAAACTTGATTCTTATTGATTCGGTTTCTTAAAGATTTCGTAAGGAAATAGAAAGTAAATAAATATTTATGTATCCTATTCTGCAAGTGGGGGAATAGGGTATGTATCGGTCAAAGGGCTGCTTGTCCTTGTTTTTATCGCAACGAGATTTCGTTGTGGATCCGACGGCTATTAAACTACTCAATGATAAACAACTTGTACGCCTTTGGAACTCGCGTGGGGATCTCATTTATTATAATGAGCTACTGCGTAAAGCAACTTCCTATTCTCCTTTGGATTTGTGTTATTACGATCTGAAGACCTTGTGGTCCTTTGAGGACGACGGATACGAGCGATTTAAGTCCATTGTTTTGAAAACGATGATGGGGCAAGAGCTTGGAAAAAACTGTGACTATATTGTGCGAGAAAATCGCGGAGAGAGGTTCTTTGGCCATCATAACATCGATATTGCCACTCCCGTCTGGAGTGACGGCAAGATCGAAGGAATTTTGATTGCCGGAACTTGCGATGTGTATAAAAAAGCCGGATGAACGAGAGGGCATTTAGCCCCAGGGACGTGGTGGACATCCTAAGGAAATGAAGCAAATATTGAAATAGTACTCATAACCTGCCGACCAGTTGAAGACGGGAGAGTTTATGAGAGTCACCAAATATCTTTTACTCTTTTTCTTTCAGATGTTCCTTTCTGCGTTTGCGCAAAGCAAAGGGATTACATTTCAAGCCTATATTAAATCTCCTGCCGGAGAGTCGGTAAATGCCACGGGCTTATCCGTGAATGTCAAAGTCTTAAGTGCCAATGGATGCATCCTTCGCGAAGAGACTTTTTCCAATATTTCCATCGTCAATGGCTTTATGAATTTAGTTGTCACAAAAGGTGTGGCCGGTGGTGCAGACAAAGGACTCACAGTACAAAAGATTTTTGATAACTCGTCCGCTGAGATCACGGGTCTAACGTGTATAGGGACAGATGGTTCTGTGAATGCGGCGATCACCAGCTATACTCCGGCGGCTCATCATACACGAAAGATTCGAATTACAACAACGCTGGGGTCTGACAATATCGTCGCTGATTTTAACTTGAGATCTGTGCCTTTTGCCTCCAACTCCGACGCGCTCAACGGAAGAACCGAGGCGGACTTTGTAAATATCAATCCCTCGCAAAATCTGACTCAGTCCAATGTCGAAAGTATCTTTAGTCGTTTGCCGAAGTTGGATGCCATTTTGAATGGTTTTGGATCTTCGGGAACAAATCTGGGAGTCGCTAATGGAGGAACCGGGGCTACGTCAGCGAGTGCGGCGCGAACAAATTTGGGATTGGGCACGATCTCGACAGTTCACCTTCCGGCGCCCTTAGATTCTCACAAAGTTTTAAAAGGAGATGGGACCTGGGGAATTGTTCCCGGCACAGGAACGGTGACCGGAGTCACGGCAGCGCCGACAGCTGGGAACCCTGTTGTCATCGGCGGGGATGCGGCCGTTCCCACAGTGGATCTTCCGTCGTCTTCGGCCTCCTCTAATGGATATCTGAAGGCGTCTGATTGGACGGCCTTTCAAGGGAAACAAGATGGGTCCACAGAACTGACCGCCCTTGCGGGACTTCCGCTTACGGGAATAGTTCAAAGAACGGGAAGTGGAACTTATACAGCTCTAGGCACAACGGCGCCATTAAATGTGACGGCAGGAAATATCGGAGTCAACGTTGGAACAGGTCTGACAACTTCAGCGGGAGCTTTGACTGCTGACTTTGCAACAACCTCTACGGCTGGAAAAATTGTTGAAGCCAACGATGCTCGCCTTCCCAGTTCTACCTGCGGAACGGGTAATAAAATGCGTTGGGACGGAAGCGCTTGGGTTTGTGAAGCGGAAGCTGGAACAAATGCCTTGATGAAAGACGGCAGTGTGGCCGCGACCGGAAATTTGAATATGGGTTCTCAGAAAATAGTAAGTCTGGCGACGCCGACAGCGGCGGGCGATGCCGCGACGAAAGCTTATGTTGATGCGGCCTCATCGGGCGGCGGTGGAACTGTTCGCTATAAGATTTGGACGGGCGTCGGCAGTTATACATGGACCAAGCCTCCCAATGTGACAAAGGTCAATGTTCTTGTCGTCGCCGGTGGTGGTGGCGGCGGCGGAGGGGGCGGAGGCTACTACTGTTCGCTGGGAGATTATAGTGGAAGAAATGGCGGTGGTGGTGGTGCAGGTCAAGCCATTGAAGAACTTGGATATGATGTTTCTGCGGTGAGCACTCTTTCCGTCACGGTGGGAGGGGCCGGCACCTTTGGAACGGGTGGAAATGGAGGAAACTCTATAGCTTACTCGGGACTTGGTGGAACGGCTGGGACCAGTGGGCAATCCTCCTCATTTGGAACACTTGTGGCCAGCGGTGGAACTGCCGGAACAGCAGGAGCCGGGAGTGGATGTTCGACCGGGGGGCCTTGTGGCAGCATGACCGCGGGGACCATGGATATTCCTCTTTTTGTTGGAATTAATATTCCTGCCGGTGCGGGAAATGGCGGAGCCGGTGGTAACGGTGGTTGGGGTGGGCCGTCTTGTCAACCGGGGTATTCTGGAGGAAGTGGCACGGGGGGCACTGCTGGATTTGTTTTAGTCTATTACAGTCAGTAGAGGCGGTTTTGTCTCAACATGAGACGTGATCGGATCGCTTCCTCAAGAAACGCTGAAAAATTGCCGATATTTTAGAGGTCATGCTTAAGCAGTCTATTTGGAAAATCAATATTTTAGCGTTATTTGCCAGCGCCATGGTGGGGTGTTCGGATACCAGTCCAACTGTCAGTATCTTGCGTTCTATCGAAGGGTTTGATTTTTCAAGTTCCAACATTGTGACCGCCAGTCTCAACTCCGTCCCTTTACAAGCCAATTGTTCGGCCTTTGTCGGCGGAGTGGAGATGAGTTTTGATGGAGGAACAACCTGGATCACACCGACGTCGTATGATCCCTCAGCAAAATCAGTTTGTGAGAACGGTTTGTTCTCTGTGACTTTGTCGGACTCTAAAGCACCGCTCAATGGAATGGCTATTTCCAAGGGGCAGATTTTCACTGTTAAGTTTAGAGCATTACCGCGAATAGGAAATTGGATCTATCGCGACGTGAGTGTGAAGTATGCTCCGTCGTCGCCTCTTTCTGAAGAGATCTTAGTGGGTTCTCAAATACAAACGGGCAGCGGACTGGTTTTGCACAGTCGACTGCGCGGACAAACTCAGCAAGCTTCTCAAGGCGGCGCATTTAAAATTCGAGGAAGGATTACACAGTGAAGTTCATTCTTTCTTTGATTTTTACATTCATCGCTTCTTATGCTCAGGCTGTTTCGCCGGGGCCTTTGTTCACTTATGAAGGTGTGTTGACGGATTCTGCGGGAACACCGATCACGACGGCGCAGACGGTGACCTTTCAAGTTCTTTATTCTTCTTGTATTGTTTATGAAGAAACGCAATCTATTTCTCCGGGCTCGCAAGGAGAATTTAGCGTTATCATCGGAGCAGGGGCTCGAACGGATTCAACCTCGAATACGGCAGATCGCATTTTTGCCTCTTCAGGCTCAGTGAACTGTCAGGGAGGAAGTCCCGTGACCGTCACTGGTTTTGCGACCAGATCTTTGCATATTCGTGTGGGCTCGACGGATCTTTCGCCGGATGTGACCATCAATAATGTTCCTTTTGCTATCAACTCACAGAAGTTGGCAGATAAAGGACCTAGCGACTTTGTGCAGGTCAGTGCGGCGATTTCTCAGGCGAATGTTGAAAGTATTTTTAATCGATACACCAAGTTGGATGCGATCTTGAATAATTTCAATTCCGCAGGAACAACTCTTGGTGCCAATATCACAGGAAATGCGGCGACGGCCACTACGGCCACGTCGGCGACCAATGTCACCGGTGTGGTAGCGGTTGCTAACGGAGGAACGGGAGCGACGACGGCCTCTGCCGCCAGAACAAATCTTGGACTCGGAACTTTGTCCCTCCTCTCGCCGACAGGTACAGCGGATAACACCACTTATCTTCGGGGCGATGGGACATGGGCGACGGTTTCAGGCGGTGGTGGGAGTGGAACCATCACGGGAGTGAGTGCTGGCTCAGGACTGACCGGTGGGGGAGCCTCGGGGTCTGTGACCCTTTCTTTGTCGAATGTGGGAACCTCAGGAACTTACACCAAAGTGACAGTTGACTCTCAAGGGCGAGTCACGAATGGTCTTGCGACTTTGGCCGACGCCGACATTCCAAGTCTGGATTGGTCTAAAATCACAACAGGAAAACCCACGACTCTCGCGGGCTATGCCATCACGGATGCCGTGAAGAATGTCGCCTCTGCTCCCGGAATTCAAGCGGGTCTTGAAGCTGGAAAACCTACAGCGACTAATTCAGGACTTCTTTATATTGCGACCGACAGCCAAAAGATCTATCGCGATAGTGGAACATGGGCGCTTTTGAGTTCTGGGACTGCGGGTACTGGAACGGTGACCAACGTTGCAACGGGAACAGGATTGACAGGTGGTCCGATTTCAAATGCAGGTACGATCTCTTTGGCCAATACCAGTGTCACGGCGGGGAGCTACGGTTCTGCGACGCAAATTCCTACTTTCTCAGTGGATGCTCAAGGACGTTTGACGGCGGCCTCGCAGGTGGCGATCACGGGTGTTCTTCCAGGGGGAGCTGCCGGCGGGGATTTGAGTGGTACCTATCCAAATCCAACGGTGACGAGTATTCAGAATAGGCCCGTCAATGCCACAACACCTGGGATCGGACAAGTTTTGCAATTTAGTGGATCCAGTTGGATGCCGACGAACTTGAGTGTGACTCCGGCACAGATCACGGGAACTTTGCCTGTCTCTCAAGGGGGAACGGGAGCAACTGCATTTATCGCCAACCGCATGATTGCATCAGATGCCACTGGAAATTCTTTAGTGCCGTTTACATGTGGAAATGGCAATTTAGTGACATTTGATACTTTCGGCGTCATGGGCTGTCAGCCCTACTCACAATCCGGTCTTATCGCTAACGGAGGAAACAGCTACGCTGTCGACGCCTTCCTGGGAACGAACGATGCCTTTGCGTTGAGATTTAAAACCAGCAACGCCGAACGAATGGTGATTGATTCCACTGGGAAAGTGGGAATTGGGACGATCAGTCCTGTTTATCCACTTATGGTCTCGAGTGGGGATGCCATTCCCGTCGGCATCATGGGCGGAAATAGCAGTCATACCGGAATCAGTATTTTAAATAATAATGGGGCATTGGGGAGCTACTCATTGCGGGTGACTAGTTCGTCGAATTTGAATCCCCGAGCTTTTCAAATTGTTGACAACTCAGCGTCCTCGACGCCACGCCTTTCAGTTTATAATGATGGAACTGTGGGTATTAACACAACGTCAGTTCCCTCCTTTACTTTCTATGTGAATGGCACTGCAGGAGGAAGTTCGGTGTGGACGGCGTCTTCCGATCGCCGCTACAAAGATAATATTACCGAGTTGCCCGATGCTTTAGGAAAGCTTCTTAAGCTGCGAGGAGTGTCGTTCAGTTGGAAGACGGAAGAGTTTCCGGAAAAGAAGTTCACTCCGGGGCCTGATATTGGGGTGATTGCTCAAGAGGTGGAAGAGGTCTATCCAGAAGCAGTAGTCACCGACAATAAAGGTTTCAAGGCTGTGGCCTATAGCAAGCTGGTCGCTCCTCTGATTGAATCCACCAAAGAACTCTATGGGATGTGCAAAGCCACGGAAGATCAGTTGCATTCGTTAGAAAGAAAAGTCGCCTCTTTAGAAGAGGACAGTCAGAAAAAAGAGCAACGCATCCAAAAACTTGAGACCGAGAATGCGGAACTTAGAAATGATCTCAAGTTGATAAAACAGAAGTTGGGCTTGGAATAAAGTCTCAATTTAAGTCTTTGAAAATCTCATCTTCGTCCTCGAGCCGTCACAACCTTTCCCCATTCTTACAATTCTGTTAATCTTAAAGACAGGTTTATCTTGATAAAGGATGTTGCATGTACAAGATAGAAGCCCTTATTGCCACCGTTCTTCTATTCTCATTTGCTGAAGCGAAGTCGCCAACGAAAGACATTCGCTTTGAGAAGGGGAATTTAAAGAAGATCTCGTGCTCATTTAAGATTAAAAGAGGACTTCAAAAAACGCCGACAGGGCCCTCTTTAGGGACGGTGGATTTTCCTGCCGCGGATCCAGATCAAACAGTCTGTGATCCTCTTTCGAATAATGCCAGTGATTCTCCGGACAGTGGTTTGGTGGCGAAGTTGATTCTTAAGACCCCCGAGATGGGAACCAAAGTGTCCAGTGTGATGGACTATTACAATAAGGGACTCCGACTGGAACAAAATATTTATTTTGCGGATGTCAATGTGCCGACTCGTGCTTTCACGGAAGGATTTTCCACAGTTGGGGGATCTGCCTTGGTGGATGCGCAAGGCAATAAAGTCATCGAGAATTTTGCCATTGAATATGATTCGGTATTGAAATTGTCAGAAGGTGATAAGGAAGGCGACTATGAGATCGCGATCCTTTCAGATGATGGGGCTCGTGTTTTTGTGAAGGAAAACCAGACCTGGAATGAACTTATCAATAACGATGGCAATCATGCCACTCGTTTAGGGTGTCCTTATCGAACCGTTCATTTGACAAAGGAATCTGAAGTCCCCGTGAAGATCTTGTACTATCAGGGACCTCGCTATCATATTGCCAATGTTCTGGTGTGGAAGCTGCATAAAAAAGCTCAGACTTGGAGCAACCCTTCTCGGCATGACCTTTGTGGGATCGCCAGCAATGACTTCTTCTTCAAAAAGAATCAAGGCAAGAAATTCGTCGCCGCCAATATTCTAGAAAAAACCGGCTGGAAAACGGTCGCTCCAGCAAATTTTAAAATGCCAGAGAAAAAACAGAATCCTTGCACCGTGGAAGAGTTGAGTTTGAGCGAATTCCAGGTGGTGTCAGCGCAGGCCCCGAATGCCACTCTTTCATGGAAGACAAATTTACCGTCTTCAAGTCAGCTAAGAATACTCAATATCTTCACTGGCGAAGAGATTCTGACGGAAGTCGATGCTAATCTTGCCACCGACCACTCCGTGCAACTCAGCGGACTGATTCGCGGAATCTATTACCAAGTGCAGGCGATCTCAGTCGATGCCCAGGGCCGTGAGATCCGTAGTGAACTGATCAATCTTCTTCCATAAAAGGTATCTTACAGAGATCCAGAATTAAGTTGTGAAGAGGCCGATCATAGTGATCGGCCTTTTTGTTTGAGTCTTGCGGGATCTTCAATCGAGAATCTTAATAGTTCCCGCTTTAGCATCAATACGCACGCGCATTCCGGTTTTAAGCTTTTTCGTTAAACCCGGGATGCTGACGATGGCGGGGATGCCCATTTCTCGAGCGACAATGGCCGAGTGAGACAGCAAACTGCCTCGTTCGACCAGAAGCCCAGAAATAGCAGGATAAAGGGGAACCCAGCCCGGATCGGTTCTGGCGGTCACAAGAATCTCTCCGTTGAGATCCAGATTGTCGGTGGGGTTTAAGATCACCTTCACGGTGCCCTCTAAGACGCCTGGACAGCAGGGGAGTCCTTTGAGATCCCACTCTCCGGTTTCGCTGGAAATCTGCGACAGATCTTCCTCATTTACAAAGCTGTTGTTCCAATAAACAGCTCCTCGGGTCATCACGCGAGGATCGGTGTCCTCTTGAAAGTGGTCGTATTCTTTTTTGCGCAGATCCACAAAGGATTTGAGATTATAAGCTGGCAACGTCCCGTTATAGATTCCGAAGATTTCTTCAATGGTCAGCCAAAAGATATCCCGAGGATTATCCAGGGCTCCTAAGGATGCCAGATCTTCCCCCATCGTTTGGAAGATTGTTCGGGCAATTCCGTAAATTCGTGTTCGGGCAAAACGGGTATTTTCTCGGTTTTTGACGGCCTTCCGCGCGTGTTTTAAAACCCAGAAATAGAAGTTCTTTTTGAAGCCCGTTAAGTGAGAAGCCACTTTTTCTTCCGCCTGACGACGAAGAGACTTCTCATGAGAGTCATCATGAATTTCGGTTTGTCCTGACTTCAGATAGTTTTTTAAGCAGACAAAGAGATAGCTTGGGTCCGTCAGAAGATCAATTTCTTCAAGCTTCATCTCGCTCATGCAGCGGAAGCCAAAACGATCGAGGTAATCCAACACGGACTTATAGAACTCTTGATAAGGGGATTGGTTGAGAGCCTCGAGTCCTTCTTTGGGATCTGTGGTTTCTAACAGCTTGCGAAGTCCTTCATTCTGAGCGGCTTTATTCGCAAGTCTTAAAAGGGCTTTTGTCGGTTCCGCACTTTCAAGTCCACCTTCTCCCGCCAAAAGATCATTTTGAATGGTCGAGTCCAACTCTTTAAGCCAAGTGGTCGTCAGTTTGCGCAGAAGACCAAAATGAACCATACAAAGGAAGTCATTGATGATGGGAGCTTTCCAGCGCCCCAGCATGTTGCGTTCCATGTCCAAATAGATTTGCACAAGTTGGTCACCGCGCATTCTTTTAAGGGGCATGGCGCGAAAGCGGTCATAGTCTTTGTGGAACGTGTGAAGGAAATCATCGACAACACTTTGAATCGTGAAATGGTATTTGATGAAATTAAAGCCGGTCACCATTTTGCGAAGACGCCCGGCGAAGGTGTCCCACGAAGGGTGAGGTTTGATGCGATTGGCGATTTCGTCACTGAGAGCTTCCGAGACGCCCATCATGGTTTCCATGAACTCGCGATTTTGTTTAAAACCTGGCAGAACACCGACGAGCTTGTACCAGTTAAAGAGATTGTAGTAGACCCGTCCATTCAAAGACCCCAGCATATTTCCTAAATAGGAATCCATGTCTTTGATGATTTCATTGGGAACGCCGAGAACCTCGCAGAATTGAACGTAAACGGCTTTGTAATTTCTCAAGGCAAAACTGAAGCTTAAAGGAGAAGTGAGGCCTCCATAGGATTCGATGATGTTGGAGTTGTCCCAGAGATTGGGATAACCGATAAGATCTTTGTCCAAACTGGTCACGGGACGAGTTTGCAGAAGATAGATCTTTCCATTTTCAATCGCCCACTCGATGTCTTGGGGACGATGATATTGCTCTTGTATAGTGCTTCCCAGTCTGTAAAGGCCACGAAGTTCCTCGGGGCTCAGAGAGGCTTTGTTGATAAGACTTTCCGTCACGCTCTTCATGTCGCAATGACCTGAGGAGGATTTCTTCATCATCTCTTTTTTTTCAACGATCTCTTCTTTGAGAAGCTTTCCATTTTTAGCATCGAGCCAAAAGGAATCCGCATCCAGGGCTCCCGAAACCAACCCTTCGCCGACGCCATAGACGGAAGAAATCACAAAGGTGTCGGTTTTTTTCGCGACGGGATCACAGGTAAAAAGAACGCCGGATTTTTCTGGATCAATCATACGTTGCAGCACGACCGAGACGGAGATCTTCTTTAAATGAATACGGTTTTCTATGCGATAGACCAATCCGCGCTCTGAAAACGCCGAAGCCCAGCACTGGCGAATGTATTTCAGAATGTCCTCTTTGCCGGTGACGTAAAGAAAGCTTGAAAGCTGTCCCGCAAAAGAATGCGCCAGACTGTCTTCATCAGCGGCAGAGGAGCGCACCGAAAATACATTTTGAGCACCAAGAGATTTAAAAGCTTCTTCCAGCGATGAAGAGACACTGGGGGGCAAAGTGGTTCTTTCGAAGAGCTCCGCGATCTCTTTTTCTGCCTGAGCGGCGGTGATTTCTTGGGTTAACAGTCTTTCTAGAGTCAGGTCCAAAGAGTTTTGCACCCCGGGGGAGCGTAAGAACTCGTGGAAATATCTTTTGCCAAAAACCACCCACTCAGGAACGGGAAGTCCTGCTTGTGACATAAGGTAAAGATTAAAACCTTTTCCTCCGGCTTCATTCTTGGCAAAAAAGAGCGTGGACTTTGGTGTGACTAGCATAGGTTAGACTCCCAGGACATAGATAAGAAGGATGTAGTGTAGAAGTAGATAAACACCAGAAAGGCCTCGAAAAAAGCGTGCGGTCTTTTCGGTGCGTAGGAGGGCATAGGAAAGGCTTGCGATCATATAGAGGACCATCGCAGATAAGAGAAGATGGTTTGAATCATACGAGTAGATCAGTAATACACCCGCCAAAGCCTGACTTAGCGAAAGCAGCAAGGCTCCGGTGCAGCCAAAAATATTGGAATAGCTAGGGACATGATTTCGCTCTTCCGAAGGGGCAAAGGTCTTTCGTGCAAATTCGAAAAGATTAAAGAAGGCCCAGTTCATCAGAAAAAACAAAAGCGCTGAGGAGGGAAGTTTTGTCAGTTCCAGACCTGTCATTGCCACGGCACTCGAGAGTCCCAGAAGTGTGCTCACGAAGGTGTGAGTCACGGCATAAGTCGTCAGACGGGGGCGCAGCCAATCGCCGATAAAGAATTCTTCGTACATCAGAAGACTGTAGCCGATGGCGAGGGCATGAATAAGAAAAGGATTGAGCCCGAGGCTTCCCGCGACAACCAGCTCAAAGAGGATTAATATAAAAAGAGCCTTTTTTACTTGAGAGACGGAAAGAATTCCTCGCGCCAAGGGGCGTGTCGGATTTACCTTGAGATCCACCTCATAGTCTTTGATTTCATCAAAAAGACGCATACGGAAGAAGAACGAAAGAAGCAGCACGAAGACAATCGCAAAGCGAGGCCAATTCCAGGGGCTTCCGGTGGAGGTTGTTAGATAAAGTCCATTGGCCCACGTAAATAGAAATATCATGGGCACGTAAGACAGGGGACTGAATCTCTCTTGGATGAGAATCCACCACTTAGCCAATAATCACCCCGGGGTCCTTCAGTTGATCGCGCAAAACCTTGTACTCCACTTTCGAGTGGTGACGAGGGTCCATGGGGATTTTTTGGACAAATTTAATCTCATCGACGGGAATTTTGTTCTTTTCAAAGACGCGATGAATTTCTTTTTTCGCCTTATCGAAGTCAAACGTACCCCGTTCAATCTCCGCTTTGAGTTCGACGACAGCATAAGTGGCTTGACCAAGTTTTGCGTCCTCGACTCCTAAGAACGCGCATCGATAGGTGAAGTCCATGCGTTTAAGCAGGACTTCGGCGCGAACCGGGAAGTAGTACTTGCCAGCTCGTTCAATGGCATTGTTGACGCGACCGACGATCCATAGGTTTTTCTCTGGGTCGATATAAGCGAGGTCGCCGGTTCGGTGCCAGACACGGTTTTTTTCATCCAGAATTTTAGTGGTCTTAAAGGCCTCAGGATTATTGTAGTAATCACGGCAGACGTGATCTCCGGTACAAATAAACTCTCCAACGTCCCCCGGGGAAACTTCAATTTGACTCCATGGAGTTGAAGACAGTTCAATGGGGCCGTCTTTAATGCGAATAAAACGATAGTCGATATCTTCACTGATGTGACCGACGTTTACGCCCTCTTCAATGATCTCAGGATCTGAGATCTGACTTTCTTTGAGCATGTCCCGACCTTCAATGTGCGCCATGGGCTCGGCCTCTGTGGATCCATAGAGAATCCACAGCTCGGTTTGGGGAGCGATATCGTAGAAGGCTTTCACGTCATCTTTAGAGATGGGAGCACCACCAGTGACCACACGACGAAGACCTGTCAACTGCAGTCCCTTTTCTTTGCAATAGCGGGCCAGACCGACCAACATGCTCGGGGAGAGTGTCGTGCAGTTGATATTCTCATTCAAAATCTGACAAGCCAGAATCGCAGAATCTCTTTCTGAGGGCGCTGCGAGATCTAAAGCCGGAAGAATCGTTGTCACTCCGGAAGCGAGATTGTTTAAGCTAAAAATGGGGAAGGCCGGCATGTCCTTGTCTTTTTCAGTGTAGGGAATGACATGCGACAGGGCATGGTGTTGGGCCGAAAGAAAACGATGAGTGCGATTGGCGCCCTTGGGTTTTCCGGTAGAACCCGTGGTAAAAGTAATCAATGCGGTGAATTCACTTTCGACAGGGGCGATCGGTGATGGCTCCGCTTTGAGGAGTTCTTCAAATTTGTGTGTGAACTTATCGCCAGGCCCATAGAGAATACGAAGAGGCATGGACTTAAATTCTGGAACTTGATCAACCAAATCAAAGGCCATCTTAAAGCTGATCATGGCTTTGGGGCCGACACATTCTGCCGAGGCTCCTAAATGATGACTGCGCGCCCAGGAATCCAGAAAGACGGCAATCGCACCGATTCTTTGTACGGCAAACATGGCCGTGTACATATCAAGACTCATGGGAAGGAAGATGATAACTCGATCTCCCTTTTGAATGCCGATGTCTAGAAGACCGCGAGCAAAGGAATTGATTCTCGCCGCGAAGTGTTTATAGGTAATGCGATCGTGGGCGATCGGTGTATGTGGGTTGCCATCCCACTTTTGTAAAGCGTCACGTTGCGCCCAACTTAAAGCCACGCGATCTGGGAATTCGCGCAGATGTTTTTCCATGTAGCTGATCACGTTGTTGCGCTCATCACTGCCGGGATAGTAGCCGATTTTAGAAGATGGCGAGGATGACATTTTTTCCTCCAAGGTTTGTAAAATCTCTGAGGCGTGAGACCATAAAAGACCGTGTCCAGCCCCTTTTAAGTGAACGATCTTGTGGTGAGGATATTGTTTTACAATAACATTCTGCTGGGATTCTTGACTGATTTTGTCTTCGTTTCCATAGACCGCCGTGATGGGGATATTGCAGATATCTTGAGGTACCCACGGAGACTCTTGCATCTTAATTTTGTTAAAAGCAGTTTTCTGCCAAAGTCTCCAGTCTTGGAGCCGCTCATGAACCGTTTTTAGATACCCATGACTTTCAAGAGTCAGAGGATGAATGAGATCGACGAAGAAGCTGTCTTTGGTTTTGGCATGACTGGATTTAATCAAAGAATCCCCTAGGACAGGAAGCCTCAAAAGAGCTTTGGCCAGGGACGGCAGTTCTCGCTCAGGTTTAATATAGGGTGTGATCAATACGACTTGATCTATGTAGTCCTGATACAGAGGAAGAACTTTTAAGATCTTATAACAGCCCCAGGAATGCCCTAGAAGAATTTTTTTGGTCTTATCTTGGGTAAGAATTTTCAACCAATCCGTGTTCTCCAAATTGACTGGAATCAAGTTGTACTTGTCTGGAGGGAGAGTCTTTTGCAGAACACCCCAGTCTTCGGGATGTCCTGGATTGCCGTGCAAAGCAAGGATGGTTTTCATATTCTGACACCTCTTAGACGCAGTCGATAGAAGTCTCTCAATCGTGGATTTGTTCTATATACTGTTGCATCTGTTTTTAAATTCTCTGTGCCTTGGATTTTCCCCAGAGTGGCTACCTGTGAAAGGACTTCAGCAGCCGCGTTGGCTTCAAGAGACGCTCCGGTTTCCAAGGATTTTAGATACTCTTTTTTATCGGAGGGAACTTCTACGACCTTTAGCAAGGCGCCATCATCAAGTTTGGAGGTCATTTCATGAAGAGTGAAGCCCGCCGGAGTGTCTAAAAGATGAGCCCAAAAGTCACACATAAGGCCCCGCTGATTGGGGAGCAGGCCATGGTGGATGTTGATGCATCCCATTTTGGGAATGGCTAAGAGCCTCTTCTTAAAAAAGGAACGCGTTCTTGCATTTAAGATAAGATCGGGCTGTAGGGAAGCGATCAGCTCCAGACTTTCGGGTGAATTGATGTCATGAACAATCCAGACCTTTTTTCCCTCTTTGGTGAAGGCCTCATTTCTTCTTTTTATCGAGTCGTCAAATTGATTTCTGAGAAGCTGCCACCCCATTCTGGGGGCAGCGCCACTTAAAATAAGAAGAAGAGCCGTGGCGACGATCGTCCAACTGCGATTGTCGATAACAATGAGCCCTTCGATATGAGGATTTTGCGCTAGCGGCAGCACCAACCCGTCATAGTTTTTAGGAACAAAGGTCACTGCGGACGTGACTAACAAAGTTCTCATAGATAGAGCTCGTCAATTTGATCCTTAAATCTTTGATCTAATACTTTGCGTTTTACTTTCAAGGAGGGCGTCAGCTCGCCGGTCTCGACTGAAAACTCATTAGGCAGTACGAGGTACTTCTTAATACTTTCATAACTTGCCAAATTCGAATTGGTGTCTGCGACGGCCTTGCGCACGAGATCTTGCACGAAAGGTGAGGCGACCAATGAATTCCAATCGGTATATGCAAAGTTCTTTTCTTTAGCCAACTTTTCGACGGCCAAACGATCCAACGTCAAAAGAGCGACGATGTATTTCTTTTGATCCCCATGAATATGCACATGGGCGATATAGGGCGACAACTTCAAGAACCCTTCAAGTCTTTGCGGAGCCACGTACTTTCCACCGGCTGTTTTGATAAGATCTTTTTTTCGGTCGGTGATGCGAAGATCACCTCCAGGCAGAATTTCTCCAATATCTCCGGTATGAAACCATCCGTCTGTGAAGACCAGTTTGGTTTCTTCGGGGTTGTTGTAGTATTCTTTCATAACTTTATCGCTTTTAATCAGGATCTCGCCATCTTCGGCAATTTTAATTTTAGCTTCACCAATAGGGCGTCCCACGCTGCCAAAACGATAGTTGAAGGGAGTGTTGACCGTGATCGCGGCCGTGGTTTCTGTAAGCCCATACCCTTCTAAAATGAGAATGCCCGCCGCATGAAAGAACAGCGCGATATCTTTGGAAATGGGAGCGCCTCCGCTGATAGCAAAACGAAGTCGTCCCCCGAAAGCATCCGTAATCTTTCCCAAAACCAGCTTGCGGGCCAATTCATACTGCAGCAGCAGATCTAATGGCAAGATCTGGCCACTCATCTTATATTCCCCCACTTTTTTGCCGATCTCCAAAGCCCAATTGAAGACTTTGAGTTTGAGAGGCTGAGTTTGCACCTGGGCCCAAATGGCTCCATAGATTTTTTCAAAAATACGAGGGACTGACATGATGAAGGTGGGACGGATTTCTGTCAGGTTGTTGCGGATTTTTTCAAGGCTTTCTGCGTAAGCCATCGTGGAGCCGATATACAAATGTCCCCAGTGTTCAATACGCCCCAGAATATGCGCATAGGGTAGGAAACTCAAAGAAGTGTCGTTTTCAGTAGCTCCGCACAAAGGAAAGGCTTCGGAAACTTCACTGAACGCTTGAAGGTGAGTCAAAACGACTCCTTTGGGTCTTCCCGTCGTTCCGGAGGTGTATAAGATGGTGGCGGTGTCTTCGGGCGTAAGGGTTTCGCAGAGTTCGCGATAGCGACGAGGATGATTTTTCAAATAGCTGTGGCCCATCTCATGGAAAGCCTTCCATGTGATAATATCAGGATTAGGGCAGGTGTCCTCAAAGACGATGACTTTTTCAATCGTCGGACACTGAGCCTTTACGGATTCGAAAATTTTTAACGGGCCTCGACTTTCGCAGATAAGAACACGAGCTGCACTGTTGTTGAGAATATATTCGACATCTTCAGGAGTGTTATTTTGATAGACCGGGACTGTGATGGCCTTGATGCCGAAGATGGCTAAATCTGCGACGGACCACTCATAGCGTGTATTGGCCATGATGGCGACGCGATCACCGGGGGCAATTCCCAAAGAGAGAAGTGCAGAACCGATCTGCTCAATGTCCTTGTAGTATTCGTTCCAGTTTTTTGATTGCCAAGATCCATTCGTCTTGAACTTGACCGCAACGCTTTGAGGATTCCGGTTGCGCATAGCCAAAATTGATTGTCCCAAGGTGGTGGGCTTCATCATGATGAAATACTCCTCAGTAGCTTGCTATAACGAAGGGGGATTACTTCAAATACAAGTCTAAAATTTTTCTTTGATCAGTGGGAACTGTGACAGTGGTTTCTGCCGAAAGTCCGGTCGTTTTATTGCGAGCTTGTATTTTAACACCGACTTCAGCTTGGATGACGTAGGCATCTCCTGAAGGCTTGATGGAGACGGGGACTCCCGCGATGCGAAGTTCGGGGTTGGCTCCACCGTTGACAATGTTAATGATAACCGAAGCGACACGGGGAAGTCTTTGCAAGGTCCCTGTGAATGTATAGGCTTCATAGGTTGGCGTGATAGTTGTCACGAGATCCGTATATCCCTCTTTAACCAAACGAAGATTGACGGGACTGTTGGCTTTTACCGTTTTTCGTGTCGGAGTAAACTCACCAGTATCGACACCGTCAATGATGACCCGAGCCCGATCGGGACTGCTATAAAGGGTGACGGTGTATTGAGGAGCCGTCGCAGACATATCTGTCTGCTGAGTGTCTCCGCTGGTTTCAGCCGGATCACTAGCTCCTGTCGGAGTGGAGGGAGCCAGGCCTGCGGTGGGAGTTCTCGTCGGTCCCTTTTTGGCAATAAGATTGTTATAAGCCCACCAGCCGCCGACAATGAGAACAAGTCCGATCACGGCTTTCATCGCCAGACCTGTGATGTCCTCCATCGACGAAGTGTTGGTATTTCTTGGCATCCCCGCGTAAGGCCCCTGACTGACAGTTCCCGAGGGAGTGCGTGTCATGGTGCCAGTGGCTTGAGTTCGAGTATGTGTATGAGTGATGTTTGTGTTTGTCTGAGTGTTCGACTTGGCACTGGCAGCGGCAGTAGCTACGGCCGGCTTGGGAGGAGTTTTTAAGTTGTCCAGATTGACACGAATGTCTGTCGAAGTATCAATATCTAATTTTTCGCCTTCGCCAGCGTCTACAGCGGGTGCCGCGACAGGGCGCGAAGAGGCGCGAAGATCGGTTTGTGTGACGATGGTTTTGTCTTCGGCATTTGAGCCTTGAACTTTCGCAAATTCCACGAGCTTACGACGTTGCTCCAAGAACGCCGCTGAAAAAGCGTTCTTCATGAAGACACTGAAGTCATGAGGAGAGAACTCGGGATATTGAGTATTGAGAAAGCGATTTAAATCACGGTGAAGGGCCGCCGCCGTTTGATAGCGAAGACTTTTATCTTTAGCCAAGGCCTTATTCACAATTCTTTCAAGTTCGGGAGGAACGGAAGGATTGATTTTACGAATAGAGGGAACCTGACACTCACGAATTTTGCGTAAAATGGCGGCTTCACTGTTGGACGTGAAGAGGCGATCGTTGGCTAAGAGCTCCCACAGTACAATCCCCATAGAGAAAATATCTGTGCGGGGATCAATGGATTGTCCATCAGCCTGTTCGGGGCTCATATAGCCATATTTCCCTTTGAGGGTCCCGGCCTTAGTTGCTTCTAGCTGGGTTTCCGCTTTCGCGATACCGAAGTCGATGATCTTTACTTCACCTTCGAAGCTGACCATGATGTTTTGAGGACTCATGTCACGATGAACGATATTGAGAGGTTTACCAGTGGTTCCATCAATACAGCGATGGGCGTGATCAAGTCCCGCAGCGACCTCTTTCAGCATGTAGGCAATTTGCTCAATGGTGAATTGAGTATTGGATTTCTTTAGTTCGTTTAGAATTTGGCGAAGATTTCGTCCCTCGACATACTCCATGACAAGGAAGAACTGACCACGCTCGACACCGAAATCATAAATTGAGACAACGTTTCCGTGATTGAGATTCACGGCGATTTTCGCCTCTTCTTTAAACATCTCAATAAATTCTTGATGGTCGGAATATTGGGGAAGAATGCGCTTAATAGCGACGAACTTATTGACGCCAACAGCTCCCGTTGACTTAGATAGGTACACTTCCGCCATGCCACCTGCGGCGAGGCGCTCTAGAAGAATGTACTTACCAAATTGTTCAACGGCTGATGACATGAAAATCTATTCCCCTTTGAGAGGTCTATCGGTAAAATAAAAACAATCCTTAAGGAGAATTGTCTATGAAATGGATAGGACTGACCGGAGGTATAGCTTGTGGCAAGAGCACCGTCAGCCGTTTGCTCTCTGAACGCGCTATTCCCGTCATAGATGCCGATGAAATTGCCAAAGAGGTGGTGAAGCCGGGGTCTCCTGGACTTAAGTCGGTTGTGCAAGAGTTTGGGCAGGACGTGCTATTACCCGACGGCTCCTTGGATCGCCGTCGCTTGGGGCAACAAGTCTTTGGCCACCCCGAACTTCTGCATCGCCTGGAAGGGATTTTACATCCTCTGATTCGTGAAGAGACTCGCCAGCGCCGTCAAGTTTTGGAAGAAATGAATGAGCCTCTGGCGATTTATGACGTCCCCCTTTTGTTTGAAACGAAATCCCAAGGCCAGTTTGATGGCATCATCGTCGTCAGTTGCACCAAGGAACAACAAAAGGAAAGATTGCGTCGCCGCCACTCCTGGAGCGAAGAAGAAATTGAAATGCGAATTGCCTCTCAGATTCCCATGCAATTCAAAGAGCAACGAGCTGATTTTGTTTTACAGAATAATCGCGATGAACAGCATCTCCTCAAGGAAGTCGAGAGGCTTCTGGTGTGGCTGGAAGAAAAGAAAATCTCTTAGAAGGCGAAGTTGTAGCCAAACTGGGCAAATAGATCCGGCCCATTGACGGCCGTACCCACGCCAAATTCAGAGGTGAGACGTTCACCAACTCCCACCGAAGCACGAGCTCGCCAGCGGCGGGTCTCAAACAAGCCTGCAAGTTCCCCCGACCCTTCAAGGAAAGTGGCCCCCGAAAGTCTGACATAGGGAAGAAAGGCATCGTCGGGACAGCAATACCAACGTCGCCCGATGGACAAGCCAATAATATTGTCTTTATTGACCTCAGCTTGATAGTCCCATGTGGGGAGTTCTTCCCATTTGAAGGGGACATAACGAAGAGCGAGATAGGGGCCTTGTTGGTACTCATCTCTTTCTAAATAGTTTCCTCCCGAGAATCCTACCGCGAGATGGAGGAACAAAGAGGGGGCCGCGCGGCGTGATAGCGGACCGTTTTTCTTTAGCAGAGGGTCCTCATCCTCATTCAGAGGCAAGGCCTTTATAGTGGTTGCTGTTTGAGGAGCTGCCCAAGAGGGAGTTTCCATCAAGACCAAGGTCAAAAAAAGAAGCGGAAGAAAAAGTCGCATACGATAAAGTATAAATTATGTCTACAATCATTGTCGAGGGCTCCTTGCCCAGACTCATTTCTTGTTACTGCAATTTGGAGGCACTTATTATGTCAAGACGGGGAAGTTTAATTCTCACCGGCCTTTTCGTTCTTTCTGCGGGATCCCTGGCTCAGGCAGCAAGCATCAGCACGACAATTCATCATCAATATCAAGCCCCGCGAGCGTTGGGGATGGGGGATGCTTTTGTCGCGGTGGCGAATGATTACTCGGCGATCTTCTATAATCCGGCGGGTCTGGCTCGTCGTGAAGATGGGCAGATCAATCTTTCACTCGGTGTGGCGGGAACTCCGGGGGCGATGGATTTCTATAATGAGTACAGTGATATTGAAAAATCTGGAAAGTCAGAGTCCGACAAACAAACGGCTTATCTTGAGTTGATTCAGAAGCACTATGGCGATGTCTACTCGATGCGTCTGTCACCACTCGAGGGAGTGTGGGTTCGTCCTAACTGGGGTATGGCTTTAATCCCTGTGGATGTGAGTGTCGAAATGGCCATGCACCAACAGGTCGGGCCGACGATCAACGCGACTGTTTACGCGGACACCACCTTGGGGCTCGCTTATGCAGATGATTTAAAAGGGGTGGATCACGGTCGTCTTTCTTGGGGAGTGACCGGAAAATTTGTTAATCGTGGATTTTTTAGTAAATCCATCAGCGCGGCAGATCTCGCCAATAGCAGTGAGATCGTGAGTAAGAGTGATCTATTAGAAGGATATACGGTTGATGCGGATCTGGGTCTTTTGTGGACGCCGGAGCTTCCTGATGAAGGAATTTGGTCGGTGATGCGTTTGGCGCGTCCTACTTTTGGCGCTGTAGTTCGGAACGTGGCCGAGATGGGTTTTGGACAATCCATGAAGCTTTTAAATAAAGAGGCGCAAAACGGAACTCCAGAGAAACTTTATCGCGTTGTCGATCTGGGAACTCGCTGGGAATATCCTTCGATGTGGATTTTCGGGGGACGGGGAGTTTTGGATGTGCGTGATTTGGGTCATCCTGATTTTAACTGGAGAAAAGGTCTTCACCTGGGCTTCGAGTTTGATTGGACTGTGACGACTTGGTGGAAGGGGCATTATCGCGTCGGACTTAGCCAAGGGTTTTGGACAGCCGGTCTGTCGGCAGAGTTAGGTGTTTTCAATCTGGACGTGGTCAGTTATGCGGACGATGTCGGCACCAAGAACACCCCTGTGGAAAGCCGTGTTTATGCGACAAGATTGAATTTGGATTTCTAAAAATTAAAAGAATTTAGAAATAAAAAAGGCTTCCTCTCTGGGAAGCCTTTTTTGTTTGGGCTCTTCTTAGTGAGTCTTCCACCATGCAATCAATGCATGACCAATGTCCTCTGATGAACTGGTTGAAAGATCAATGGCAGGAACGCCGGGAGGTGGGTTCTGGATTGCCGAGCTGATGGAGTTGCAGATATCCTCATTCGCGGCAGCATTCCCACCGCAAGTCGACTGATAAACGGTTTGAATCGAAGAACCAACGGCTTCGACCGTCGCAAGGGTCTCTGTTGTCGGCGTTCCATTGAGATCATTTAACAAGTTAGTGATCGCTCCCTGAATCGCCGCCGCGTCACAGGTCTCAACTCCACCAGAGCAAGAGCCCAAACTTGAAGCGGCGTTGCTCAGAGCCGTCGCACTTTTTGCCATGGCTCCTAAAAGAGACAAACCTGTTTGGCCGGAGAGAGCGCAGGAACTCGCGGTGCTTGATGCCAGCGTCAAATCACCAAAATTGAGAGTTCCCAAAAGTGCCGTCGTACCGTCCCCTTTACTAATCGCATTCAGGGCGGTAGAGAGCTTCTCAGGGCTTGTGACTTCAGCGGCAATAAAGCCCGCAGCACAACGAAGAGAGTAGGCCTGAGGTGACGTCAATCCACTGATTTTGCTCATACAGGCATTTGCCGAGGCGGCATCTCGGGCATCATCGAGGCAAAACTGGGCTTCGGCGATCATATCTTTTTCGGTCTGTTCCGCTTCACATCCTGTGAGTAAAGCGCTCAAACTTAATGCGAAAACAATGGCTGCTGATTTGTTGAACTGCATTTAAAAATCTCCTTCGTCAGAGTCTGGGATGACATAGATACTTATCGGAATCAGGAGGAAGGTCTTAACTCATAAATATGACTGTCTTGGCCTGAGACACGAGAACCTTCCTTCTAGGGTTTTAAACTTTTAAAGGTATTTGCGTAGCGGCTTTTCACAAGCGCAATGTTTTGTTCCAGCCACTGTCCTAAATTGGGAATTTCACCCTTTACAAAGGTGCGATGATAAGACGCGATCCACCCGCTCTGGGCAAGAAGGTAGGCTTTGAGCTCAGAGCTGGAAAGTTTTGATAGAGAAACAGAGTCCTTAGTGCGACTTCGAATGAGGAAATCGCGATTCTGAATTTGGATCGCGTGATAGAAAATCGGACTGTCATTCCAAGTATATTTTTTTACCTTTTCTAGACGCTGACTTTGAGTCCATGAAGGCTGTTGCCAAGATCCATAGCTGACTCCAGGGCGACTCAGCTCCTTGAGCTCCAGAATATCTTGACCCTCTGGCGCTTGAACCAAAAGCCAGTAGCGTCTGAGGCCACCACTGCCTCCGGTCTCTCTGGGGACTTCGGCAATGTCGAGGATTTCGTAAGCTCCCAGAACTCCTGTTTTGGAGATTTCAAGAATGAAGCCTTTTTTTAGTTGCGGCGAAAGTGGGATCAGTTCGTCGGAGGGCAGGAAGTTTTTGCCATTGGTGTTCTTTTCCAGATTTTTCTTTCTTTTCTTCTCGAGATTTGGAAAGTGGGATTTTGCAACCGGAAGGGGGTCTTTTTGTCCATTCACGACCTGAAGATACTCTTTACTGAGATCCTCCAGAAGTTTTTTGTCATTGAACGCCAAAGCGACGGCCGTAAAGTACCGAAGAATGTCGTATTCGATGGGGCAGACGCCGCTATCATCGAGATCATTAAAGACAAAACGAGTTTCTCCCTTAAAATCAATGAATCCGAAATTTTCCGGGTGCGCGTCCCCTAAGCAGAGAATGAGATTGGGGGAGTCGTTAGTCTTCGCAAGATCAGAGTAATAGGTATTTACAAAGGAGCGAAAGAACATCAAGGGCCCTTCCGCCAGAGCCCCCTTCATCTTCTGTTCGAAAGCCGAGGGCGAGAGGTGTTTGTAAGTGTCACTAAAAAGAGTGGGAGGGACGCTCGTGTCTTTAAAGGCGATATTCACTAAGCTGGTCTCAGTGGATTGAACCTTTCTTGTTGAAGGAGCTGGTGGCGTGAATTCCGACTTTGTGACTTGGGCAAAGAGGGGCGGACTGACCAGAAAGAATATCAAAAGGCTTAAAGTGAGTTTTTTCATACAAATAGTATCGGCTTCTTCGGACAGGGCTTAAGGCCTTGGATCTTCGTCGAGGTCAAAGCATGCACCAAGTTCAAAAGCAGGACTCTCGACTGTATTTTCCTTCGGGTCTCAAATTGAGCCTCTTCAGTGCCGATAAGAATCTGTAAACCCACGCGAGGTATCTATGAAAAGGATTTTGTGGATCGCGCTCATGCAGATGATTTTCTTACTGACATTCGCTTTAGAGGTGAATGCGCAAGAGCGACGAAGTTTTTATAGCGGTGCACGTTGCCAAGCCATGGGCGGCGCTTGTATTGCCGTGACCAATGATGAGACCGCACTTTTAGTGAATCCCGCCGCTTTAGGGAAGCTTCGTGACTTTTATGGAACCGTCTTCGACCCGGAGTTTGAGTTCGGTTATCACACGCAAGGATTTTATACAGATAAAAGTTTTTCTAATCCCTATTCTTTAGAAGATATCGCGGCGTCTTTGAATCAAAAACGAGAAGCCCACTACCATTCCAAACTGCAAATTTTCCCCTCGTTCGTCGGGCGCAACTTTGGTATCGGTCTTTATGGTAATTATCTTTTGGATGCGGAGATGTCAGCCGACGGTTCTACCATCAATACTTACTACCGCAACGACATTGCTTTTGTTTTGGGATTCAATTTCCGTCTTTTCGACGGTCGTATGAAGTTGGGATTTAATACGAAACTCATTAGTCGCATAGAGGTGGATAATCCAACGCTGAGTGCGGCGGGGCCTTTGAACTATGAAGCCATTGCCAGTGAAGGTGTGGGCTTGTCTACGGATATGGGACTTATCTTGGCGGCGCCCTGGCAATATATTCCCACTCTGAGTGCCGTCGTCCGAGATGTTGGAGGCACCAGTTTTGATCAGAGTAGTGGTGTCCGAATGAGCACAGCGACTCGTCCCAATTTGATAAAACAAGATATTGATGTTGCCGCTGCAATCTTTCCGATACACACCAACTCTGTGAGATCCGCATGGACCATCGAGTACCGTGGCTTATTAACATCACAAGATGAACCTGATAAAGCCAAACTTCTTCATGGCGGTCTCGAATTGAACTTCGGGGATGTGTTCTTTTTACGTGGCGGGTATAATCAGAGATATTGGACAGCAGGGATGGAACTCGCTTCAGAGCACTTTCAGTGGCAATTTGCAACGTACGGTGAAGAAATCGGCACCGTGGATAAACCAACAGAAGATCGACGTTATACCTTTAAGTTTGCGTACCGATTTTAAGGATGAAGCATGAGATGTCTTAAAAAGTTTTTAGTCGTTTTCATGAGTTTAGTGCTGACCACCTCTTGTGGACAGCCGAATGTGTTGACGGAATTCTCGCAGACTGATTCCGATGAGGCTCTTTTCATCGAGGCTCAGAAGAAGATTGATAATTTGGAATGGCAGGCCGCCATTGACATCATTGAAAATGATATCAGTGAGGGGTATCGGGTTCGCTCGGATGTTGTTGAAGCGTTGGCCGGGGCTTATGTAGGCAAATGTGGTTTGACCTTCTTGGATCTTGTTTCTGGAATGACGAATTCGCCGTCTTCAAACATATTTCCGTACTTTATGGGAATTTTTAAGAACATGACTTTGCTGCCGGACTCTTGTGAAACTGCTATTGGATTGATTGAAGGATTGGGAACGGTTTCTCAAAGAACTCAGGATCAGAATTTGTTTTTGGCTATTTTGGGTATTGCGCGCGTGGGCGTCACGTTGAGCTATAAGTTGGATCAGGTGGATCATGACGGACTCCCAGACGCCTCCTACAGTGTTTGCGAAGATTATACGGACAATGGGGATGTTGATGCCCTGGACAACAATCCAAGTTCCCCGTGGGTGATGGCGCCTTTGAATATTTATAAAGTGATGCCTCGTCCTTTGCCGGCACCGACACATTTTTTAAGTGATGCGGACATGCGAAAAGTGGTCGCGGGATTAGGGCTGGTCTTAGAAAATATGACGGCCTTGGGTGCGGCCATTGGCGGAGATAACTCAGTGATCACGTCTTTGGAAAGTTTCAAAACTCAGTGTCAGACACAGGCGGGAGTGTCCTGTGAAATTACCAAACCTGCCGATGTAAATAGTGATTTAATGAAGTATGCGTTTCGACTATTTTTGGACACCTCTGATGTGGGCTTTGGCTCTTGTTCTTTGAGCACTCCACTTCCGGACGGAGCGACCATTGCCGCTGCGGTGGCGGCAGATGTAGATGATGACGACGATGCGATCACGAAATTTGATGGTGACACCGATATTAACGTGGCGGGAATTTGTTGCCCGGCGCGAATGCCTCCGGGATATACGCCATGATGAAATGGATCTTCGGACTTTGCGCAGTTTTAATGTCTCAGAAGGTTCTCGCTGCAGAACTTTATGAGCCCTTTCGTTCCTTGAGATCTCTTGGAATGGGTGGGGTTGTGATTACAACTGTGGACAATTCGGCGGCGCTGTTTAATAACCCCGCAGCTTTGGGGCGGGTCGAGGGTTTGGACATTCATTTGATGAGTTTGAATTTCGGTGGGAGAGCGATCACCACGGAAGATATTACAGCAATTGAAAATATCGATCCGAATGATCCGTCAACCTATAATGGATTGTTTGGAAAACGATTTAACATCAAGGCGAACGGTGATATCGCCGTGGCGGTGCCTTATTTTGGGGCCGGATATTACACAGACTATGAGCTGTCTTTGGAATTGCATAATCCAGGTTATCCCGAATTTACGACCTACTTTAAAAATGACTCGGCTTTTGTCATTGGGGGAGCTTACCCCGTAGGACCGCAAAGTTATTTAGGAATGACTTTCAAGAGAATGAATAGATGGGGAGGCAATGTTCAGGAATTGGGCCTGACAACGATCGCCAATGCCAATGATATTCAAGCGGTGATGGATCAGTTCCAGAACAAGGGGCAAGGGTATGGAGTTGATCTGGCTTTTTTGACTCAAGTTTCTGCCCCCTTAAATCCAACTTTGACCGTGGTATGGCAAGACGTGGGCGATACGGCTTTCACGAAAACAGGCGGAGCCGATGCTCCTCCTCATATTCCTCAAAATCTTTCGGCGGGGGCAAGTCTGGGAATTGATTTGCCAGGTTTGGACTGGGTGATCGCCTTGGAAGGGCGTCATCTTTTGGAGCCGGATGTGCAAATTGGTAAAAAGCTGCACATTGGAACTGAGCTTTCGTTGCCTTTTTTAGATCTGCGCGCGGGTTACAATCAAGGATATCTCGCTTATGGGGTGGGACTTGATTTCTTTATTTTCCGTCTTGATGCTGCAAGTTACACCGAAGAGTTAGGGGTTTACCCCGGTCAAACTGCCGACAATCGCGTCATGATAGGACTCAGTATTGATTTAAGCTTTGATGCTAACTTCAAATTCACCGATAATAGCGGCAAGAAACGAAAACTAAAACAACGCCGGTAATTCAAAAATGTTGCAAGTGATTCCGATTGAAAGTCGATCTCAGATTTCTGAGATCTTCGCTAACTATAATCCACGAAGCCAATCCTGGTTGGTCTCGGACTTGCGCACGAAATTTGAACTTCAACAAAAAATTCTAGGCCGCGAAGGTCAGTATGTGGACGAATCCGTATTGCGCGCCAGTGATCTTTGGAAAATTCTTTTAAAGCGTCTTGATCCAGGGCTGCGACTGGTCAGCGACCCCTTTGCTCGGTCGTTGTTAAGGGCCATCATGGACGAGAATGCGGAAGTCCTGGGTGTCAACTCGTCGGCGGAAGATACGGTTTTTTCATATATCGATCAAATGGTGGCGGTGATTTTCCATCCCGAGGGCACTTCGCGCCTCGAAGAATGGTTTGAAAATCATCCCGAAGCGATGAATCGTTGGAAGGATTGGTATTTGCGTGCGCGCTTCTGTGCGCTGAAACTTTTGCACGAACACCGCGTGATCACGGCGGATTGGATCACCTCCTATTTGCAGAATTTCAATGAACTTGAAAGAGTCTGGGACATTCCCCTGATTGTTGATTTAAGTGGGGAGATTTCCAGAGTTGAAGCCGAGATTTTGCGCGTTCTTTCCCGGACTGTGGACGTGATCGTCCTTGAGCCAAGTCCGACTTGGAAAAAGGACTTTCACTTTCTTCTAAAACCTTATGAGGACTTGCGAGCGCAAAGTCAGAAGGTGATTTCTTTGCCATCACCTCAGCGGCAGGAAAAACAAAGGGACGTTCTGCGTTTTTCGGGGATGCTGGCGGAAATCAAACACAGCGTAGGACAGATTCGCCAGTGGTTGGATCAAGGTCATTTAGCCGAGAACATCGCTGTCATTGCTCCGGATATTGAAATCTATTGGCCCGTCTTGCAAGCCTATTTGCAAGAAGAAGGAATTCCAGTTCAGAAGGATGTCACCCATAAAGCGCAAAGTCTTCCTTCTGTGACCCGATGGTTGGCGCTTTTAAGATCCAAGAGTGGGCGCCTTTCAAGTTCAGATCTTGAAATATCTTTTTTTGAAAAAGAAGAATCTCAACAACTTCGTTACGAGGAATTTCGATCTTTATTTAAAAGTCTTTATGTCAATGAGGACCTGGCTCGGAACGATTTGGTTTATAAAGTTTTCCACGAACAGTTGGATTTAACAGGTTTATTAAGTCGAGACGAATTCGTCGCCAAGGCCCTGACCTATTGGAATTCGGATGAGACTGAAATTGTCCAGATTGTTTTGCGAGAACTTTTGCAGAATGCGACCAACGCAACGAAGCTCGTCTGGAAAGAGTGGTTGAGCTATCTGGAAACGATCGTCGCCGCCAAAGAGTACACTCTGGAAAAAGGCAACCCCCGGGGCGTGATGGTGACTAAGCTGATGTCGGCGCATAGTGAAAAGGCTCAATATCGTCTTTTCTTGGGGTTGACCGACGAATCTTTGCGCAGTCGAAATAAGACACAACTGTCGGGTCAGGACTATTTTGAGTTGGCTAAAGACATCGGCTTTTATTTGGATAATCCGGACCAGAGTGATCTTGAGTTTGAGCTGCGATTGTTGGCGGAAGCCGACAGTATTCAAGATATCTATTGTTTTGGCGCCACCGATTTAGGTGGCACGTTATGTTCGCCGTCCACTTTTTGGATGAGTCTTCAGGGGGATCACGAAAAGTTAACTTTGCCTTATGAGACTCGCTGGGATGAGCTTCAGCACTCTGAAGTTCGGGGGCAAAGGGACTGGCTGGTCTCGCGGAAAGAGCAAATCGAAAAACGCATTGAGCAGGATTTGGGGAAAGCGGACTTTGATACTATACAGGCATCTGAATTGCCGCGTATTTCGGCCTCTTCGATAGAAAGCTTTTTGGAGTGTCCTTTTATTTTTGCCTCACAAAGATATTTTAAACTAAAGGATCTTCCTGATATTGATTTGGACGTGGATCACCGGACTCGTGGTCAACTGGCTCATGCTCTTTTTGAAAAACTGACTGTGGAGCCGATGCGTTTTGATTGGTCCGTCGAGGAATTAGAACAGACCTTAGACGTCATTCGCCAGGAAAAGAAGCTTCTTTTTGCCGATGAACGTTTGTGGATTCCATTAAAAAAGAAGCATGTGCAATTAGGTCTAAGATTTTTAGACGTTGAAAAGCGTTGGCGTGAAGAGTTCAAAAAAACCCGCACGTTGGCCAGAGAAAAACGCTTTGAGTTTTATCTGGACCCACAAACAGAAGAGATCTTCACGGAAGCTAAGGAGAATTGTTTCCGTATCTCTGGGCAGATAGATCGAATTGATGGGGATGGCGCCGAACATTTGGTGGTTCTTGATTATAAAAGTTCGTCGGGAGGGATTTCAGCCCATGCCTCCTGGTTTAAAAATCGTGAGCTTCAGCTTCTGTTTTATATGTGGGTCATCGAAAAGGGCCTCCTGGACGAGGTCGGCGGCGAAGTGATCGGACTTTTTTACTACGTTTTTAGAACCTTCGAACGCAAAGGTTTTAAGATTGAAGATCAGGCGGGCCTTTTGTATCCCGCATCCAAACGTAAGGATAAAAATGCAACCTTGGAAGCGAAAGAGCGATATCTATCCGAATTCAGTCAGGTCTTAATGGGCACATTAGATCGTATTAAAAATGGCGAAAGTCAGGCGCGTCCGGCTGATTTTAAAACATGCACAACTTGTGAGTGGAGACGACAATGTCGAGCACCCCATCTCAATTAAAAAATACGATTTTAAGAGCTGGCGCAGGAGCGGGGAAGACGACAACCCTGACTCAGACTTTCTTGAAGTTTGCGAGTGATTTTAAAGAGTCGCATCAGAAGTTTCCGCGCATTGTGGTTACGACATTTACCCGTAAAGCCACGCAAGAATTGAAAGAAAGACTTCTTGGGAAAGCCTTGGAAGAAGGGCGGGAAGATCTTTTTCACTATGTGAGTTCAAAGTCTCAGGTTCAGATTTCGACGATTCACGGGGTTTTAAGCTTATTTTTGTCTCGTTATGGCTCTGCGGTGGGATTAACTCCCGACTATAAGATCATGAGTGAGTCGGAGATCCGCAAAGGGGCGCGTAAGATCATGCGCAAGTATCTTTTGGAGAATTCTCAGCTTCAAGAGTTGCTCGAAGAGTATGATTTTCAAACCTTGGAAGGGGCACTCTTAAAATATTTTTCCGAGAGCGTGATCTTTCCAGAGATGAAGTTTATCGGGCAAGAACAACTTCAAGATGAAACGGCAAAAGTTCTAAAGGATCTTGGTGGGAAGATTCACCGGATCTGTACCGAGATCTCACACGAAAATTCCAACGACAAGTGGGAAGAATATGTCCGCGGCTTAATGGGATTTTCTTGGCAGGTGGTCCATCAGGATTGGGAAGCCTTTTTCGCGCGTTTAGAAAGTTTTTGGGAGTTCACCAGCAAACCCGTTTTTCGTAAAGCGACGCCGCCCTTTTCCTTGAGTCTTCATGAAGAGCTGGAAGAACTGCGTGAACGGGTTGATAAGTTTTTAGAAGAGCCTCGCTATCGTCCGGCCTTTTGGCAAAAGCATCAAAAGAACTGCGAGCTTTTTGAAGAGCTGGCAATAAATTTCTGCCGCGATTTCATGGCGACCAAGCTTGAAAACGGACTGTTGTCGATGAGCGATCTTGAAACTTTGGCATATAAGATTATTCAAGACGCCCCCGAGGCTGCCGCCAAGTTTTCCTTGGAATGGGATTTTTGGATGGTCGACGAGTATCAAGATACCAGTCCCGTGCAAGTGGAACTATTGCGCCATTTAATTGGGGAAAGACCTCTTTTTGTGGTCGGAGACCCACAGCAAAGCATCTATCTTTTTCGAGGGGCCCGTTCTGAGGTCTTTCAAGAGAAAGTGGCCGAGATCCAGGGGCAAAACGGGGATGTGCAGGTGAAGCTCGTGAATTATCGCTCGTCCCCCGAGGTTTTGGAGTTCTTCAATCACTACTTTACGAAGTTAGGTTCTCAGTTTGCTGCCATGACTCCGGCTCCTGATAAAGTGCGAGTCGGCAATAGCAACCCTGTGGTGCATGTACAGCTCACTGAAACCGGAGCTGAGGACGAGGTGTCCGCAGAAGCGCTCAGCGTTGTGGCTCGTATTCAAGAGTTTTTGAACGAAGGGGTGAGCCCAGAACAAATTTGTGTTCTCGGTCGTACGCACAAAACTCTCGAAGACATCGCGAAGTTAGCCCAAGATTATGGGGTTCCACTGCAACTGCACAGTGGCAGTGGATTTTATGAACGACGAGAAGTGCTGGATGCCTTGGCGCTGCTTAAGTTTTTGGTGAATCCTCATGATAATGCTAATTTTGTGGCCCTTTTGCGAACGCCGTGGGTGATTCTTTCGG
The DNA here is from genome assembly GCF_047637665.1 of Bdellovibrio sp. NCBI lineage: Bacteria > Pseudomonadati > Bdellovibrionota > Bdellovibrionia > Bdellovibrionales > Pseudobdellovibrionaceae > Bdellovibrio > Bdellovibrio sp. Next base: position 144,465 of record NZ_JBLJBT010000033.1, read on the forward strand.
ATAGTGAAATCGCCAGCTATTGCCATAGTTACAAGCACTCGTTCTGGAAAGAAGCTTTGAAGACTTTGGAACAAAAAGACGAGACCCATCCTCTGAAGATTTTAAAAAGTCTTCTGCAAATGAGTGAAACTAAGGGATTGTCATGGACTCTCAAAAAAGCTCTGATTGAGTTAGGTCTATTTGACTACTCGGCCAAGATTGATTCGACCGGACGGCGTGAGGCCAACTTGTGGAAAGTGGTTTCCTTATTAAACCAGGAAGAGCGTCGCCCTGGTTTTAACTTTCTTGATTTTTTAGATGCAAGTCTTGAGACCCTTTCAGCGGATGAAGGGGGCGAGGATGCCGATGCCACTCCGGTGATTGAGCCCAAAAGAGTGAACTTTATGACAGTGCATGCTTCGAAGGGTTTGCAATTTGAACAAGTCATTGTGCCTGGGATGGGACAGGATCCTCGCAGTAGTCATGCGCCGGTTTTGAGTATTCGAGAGACTGACGGAACCTGGTCTTTGAAGATTCGTAACGAAGAAACACAAAGTATGGCAGGCAGTGTTTTAGCGGATCAAATTACCGAAGAATTAAGACGCCGGGAAGCGGAAGAGTTTAATCGTGTTCTTTATGTCGCCCTGACTCGGGCTAAATCAGGTGTCACTTTATTGTGGGATAAAAAGGTCGGGAAAAAATCATGGGCGGCTCGCTGCCCTTTGAATCTGGAAGAAGGACTGCACCAGGAAAAGGATTTTTCTTATCTGGTCCGAGTTGAAAACTCTGTTCCACACAAGATGGCGGAACAAGATTTAGTTCAGAAAGATCTTCGAGCTTTATGGAAGGCCCCTGAAGTTGAAGAGCGACGGAAGTATATTTCTGTGACGGAGTTGGTCGCCCCGGACTCTGTGACTTCGCCAGGGCCCGTGCGGGCGGCCCCTTTGGGGGCGGGACTTGCTCGCGCTCAACAGGGGACCAATGCCCATCGACTTTTTGAAGCTCTCAAGTTCACACCTTATGAAGCGCTGATTAAGATTTCGGAGGAGGAACTTCGTCTGCCCCTTGAGTTTATCGCTAACACGAAGGAATTGCCCCTTCTGGAGATCATCGACAAAGGTCATGTCGAATGGGGTTTTGCTTTGAACTATCGAAACTCCCTGATGCAGGGACAGATTGATCTTTGGGGAGTTCTTGGTGAGACGCTTTGGATGGTGGACTACAAAACGGGATCCCAACGGTATTCAGAGACCGCCTTCAAACAGCTCGAAGCCTATGCTTGGGCCTTGTATCGCATGAAGTATCTGGAGGGCGTTCGCGAAATCAAGTTGGCGGTGGTTTACCCCATGGATGAGATCGTGAAGATTGAAACTGTCCGCAGTTTGGCAGAGCTGAACTCCAGGATGGAGAAACTCCTGGACGATTATTCCCTTGTCTAGGTAATTGAGGTTCCTTATCATTTTCATATGAAAAGAAAACCTTGGTCCTTGATAACTATCGCGCTTCTTCATGTGTTGGCTCCTTTTGGAAATCTTGTGCTCAATGCTTTGCGTTCGGGAAGAACTCTGCAAGGGCAGTGGCATTATTGGTTTGAAGTGGTGCCCAAGCCTTTATTGTTTATTTACGTCGCGGTTCCGATGCTGGCCGGTCTTTTTATCTATATCTGTCGTCGTTGGAGTTATTGGGCTTACCTGGCGTGTCTGAGTCTTATCTTTCTTTCCAATCTTTATAGCTATTGGACAAGCATGAACTGGAACACCTTTCCGGTTTTGATGCTTGTGGTGATTGTCGATCTTATTGTGGTCGCCTACTTTGTGGTTCCTTCGGTTCAAAAAGTTTATTTTGATCCTCGCATGAGATGGTGGGAGGCGGCTCCTCGCTATAACTTTAATCACGAGGGTTTCGCGAACGGAACCAAAGCCTTTATTAAGAACCTGGGCCAAGGTGGCCTTTTCATGACCTCGGGTCCGTCATTGAGCGAGGGAGACAACGTGGACATGACGTGGTCTTATCAAGGCCAAGATGTCAGTGTGTCGGGAGTCGTTGTTTATAAGAGCCCTCGTGTGGAATCGCCAGGGTATGGGGTGAAGTTTAATCACACCCACGAAACTCAGAATCAGGTGAAGTCGGTGGTTGATCATCTTCATAAGCAAGGGTTGATTGTCGTAGAGCGTTTGCCGGGACCTGAAGACAGCTTTGCGGTCTGGATCAAGAAGCTGATGACTCGCGGAGAGGGACTGTTTCCGAAGTTTAAGTCATGAAAAAGGGAGCTTGAAAGCTCCCTTTTTCATTTACACCTTTTTCGCGAACTGAATATCTAGAGAAATAGCGACGTCGTCGCCAACGAGAACTCCTCCAGCTTCCAGCGCGGCATTCCACGTTAGACCGAAATCTTTGCGTTTAATTTTTGTGGTGGCGGAGATTCCGATCTTGATGTTTCCGTAGGGGTCTTTCATTTCCGCAGTGGGTCCCTCGACGGCCAGCACCACTTCTTTGGTGACACCGTGAATGGTGAGATCTCCGGTGACTTTCAGGTCCTCTCCGTCTTTTTCCACCTTTTTCGATTTAAAGTTGAGCGTCGGATATTTTTCCACATCGAAAAAATCAGCACTTTTTAAGTGTCCATCGCGCTGCGCTTCGCGGGTGTTGATACTTGTGGCATCAATGCTGGCTTCGATAGAGGCCTTGGTGATATCCGAGGGATCGTATTGAAGAGTTCCAGAGACTTTTTCAAAGCCACCGTGCACTTTGGCGATCATCATATGTTTCACTGAAAAGTTAGCGCTGGAATGGGCGGGGTCGATTTGCCATGTAGACATAAATTCCTCCTGGGAATGGTTGCTTTATGTCCTAAGAATGTCATGGTTTTGATTGTTTCAGAAGGGAGCAAAGTTAGAAAACATTGTTGCGATTTTGTATCCCCTGAAAAAAGAGCGCGGGTCCGGAGAGAGAGAAGGACCCGCGCTGGAGAGACTTAATTAACGATTGTACTCAGGATTTGTCATCAGAGTCAGTTTATTCAAGAACTCCACGTTCTTCATGATGATTCCGTAAGAAACCTCAAGTTCCGTACCATCCACCAACTGACCGGCAGCACTGCCAAGTTCTTGAAGAGCCTCAAGGCCTTCTTGTTTGCTGAGGGCTTTGCCAACCTTATCCAGGCCGGACTTCAAAGCTTTTTGATCAAGGGCAAACAAAGGAAGTGCTTCAGCCAACTGATTGGACTGTTGCGCTACCTGTTGGGCAACCTGGTCCGCCCCTTCTTGTTGTGTCAAAAGAGCGATAGCTACGGACATCACTTGTTTGTTGAAAGCCACCATATTTTCAACTTGTCCATCGATGGACAACTCAGGGTTTGCTTTCAAAAGTTCTTCAGAAACAATTTCGCCCTTCTTATTCAACGCTTTCAACTTCGCAACAAGCTCGGTTTTAGCTTTAGTAACCGCTTCTGCATTCTTGCCTTGGCTCAACAAGTCTTGGAATTGAGCGATGGCCATTTTTTCCATCAAAGGCTCAATCTCGCCGGCTTTTTGTAAGAAGAAGTTCTTCTCTGCCGCGATCTGAAGAATCTGATTTGAAGCAATAGCGTTGTCCAAAGCCCAGAAGCTGAGGCGTGTCTTACTTTGATCAGAAACTCCCAACTGACTTAGAACAACACGGTCATTGGGTGCTTTACCAACGCTGCTTCCTACTTTGAAGAAGTTTGCAAAGTTGTCCTTGTCTCTCAAAGTGGAAGCTTCAAGATTCAAGATTCCATAGATGCCAGCGTAAGCTCTCATTGCCGCAGTGACTGTCGCCTTTTCTCCACGAAGAGGAGACAAGATCGCCTTGTCATTTGTGAATGTTGGTTGCAACTGATCTAACATCATACCAGTCAAAGTGTTCACGAAGAAGCTGCTCTCAGGAGTCATGCCCAAGATGTACTTTTCGAAATCCAGGAATGAGAACTGGATGCTTTGAGCGTAGTACTTATAGTCAGGGAACCCTTTCATCGTTAAGAAGTTCATAGCCATAATTTTGTCGTATTCGATACCGATAGTGTCGATACGATATTCTGTTGTTGCCAAGTCCTGAATCGCACGTTTCTCTACGATTTCAACATCTGTGACAACTTTGCCAGTCTCTTTGCCTTGCGCATCAGTTTCTTTGTACTGATAAGGAACCGCGATGAAACGATCTGCGCTTTGGAATGCCGAGTGAGCATCCGGAGTTTTGATAATCTGGTTGTAGAAAATGTAGGCCTTCAAGGAAGCTTGAACATAGTCCGCGGTTTCTTCTTGGGTGCCATTTCTCAAAACCAACTTATAGAACAACTCGTCCATGAACTGACGCATTTGAAACATGTTAGAGATCGTTCTGCCGATCACCCGACCTGCGGTGCCGACGCCAAAGTCATTACGGCCCCAGCCATGGTAGCTAGTCACGTATGTATCTTCATAATCCTGAACCATGTTTGCAACGATCTCTTCTGCAGAAGTACCATAGTCAAAGCGTTGGCATGTTGGTTCGTAGCCGACATGGATGTCCGTGCAATACTTATAAGGCTTCAAGATGCCTTGGATCTGATGTTTAGAGAAGTTATTCCATCCTTCTTTGGCAAAGCTGACTTGGATGGTGTTAACACTCAAGAACTTGTCGTTCACTAAAAGTTTAGACAAACCTTTTTGCTCAAGATCTTCCTTAAACTGTGGAGTTACTTCCAAAAGTCCCAAGTGTGAAGCTCTCAACGCGTGAACGTCGTAAGAACCAATGCCATCCCAACGGAACTTGCCTGGCTCGATGTAGTCCATGATCGAAGAGTAGTTACGTTTAGAATCAGAACCGTCTTCATTGTTGAAGTTTGCCTTATCGAAGGAGCCGATAAAGTTGTGAGTCAAACCTTGAGAGTGACCCATTTCATGGCCCAAGTCGAAGAACAACTCTTCACGAAGAGCTTCTTTGAAAGAACGATTGGCGAAGTCACGGGCGATGGACTCACGCTCGGTCAACATACAGCCTGGAGCATTTTTGAATTTTTCATTCATCTTCGCGCGGATAACACCACGACGAGACATTCTTTCCAGTTCAAACTTGTCACTCTCGGACATCTTCGCGCCTTTGGAAGCCAACATTTCTTTGGCAACAAGGCCTTCCAGCTCAACAGGATCCATAGAGCGATTTTCAGAAAGCTTACGTAGAACGCGATCCAACCAGGCGCTTTCCATCTGTGGAGCGGCGTAATTGAACTTTCCTGCGCCCAATGATTTCATTTGAGCAGCCGCTTTCTTAATATCACCAGATGTTAAGTTCATGCTTCTAGCCTTCAAGAAGGCTTTGCCATCTGTCTGTTGACCTTGGGTCATCTTCACAAGTTGTTTTGTGAATTGAGCTGCAGCTTGAGCTTTTTCTTCTGTCGTCGCTGTAGGTTTAGCAGCTTCCGCAGCTTGTTTTTGGGCTTCGGCCTCTTCTTTTTGTTGTTTAGCCAATTCGTCCAAAGCCTGGGCTTTGAACTTCTTCTTCATGTCAGCCCAGTTCTGAGAGATCTTCAAGTTACGCTGAGAGCCGGCAACAAACTGTTGCAAGTTACCTGCGTAGACAATCAAAGAGTCCGCCACAACGATACCTGAGCGAGGGTTGAAGCCCACTTGGGAAACCCCGAGGATGCCGTGGTTGTCGTTAAATTTATTTTCGAAGTGAACGATGTTCTTATCCAAATCACCGACCGTCGCGTTCACGCCATCGTCGCCAGAGAATTGAATCTCAACATAGCGACCCGCACGCTCAAGAGCCGTTCCTTTGAAAGCCTGGCGATAAGCCAAGTCCCAAGCATTCACAACATCTTTAGCCGTGTCTCTGTAAAGTTGACGGATCTCAGGATCAAGTTTAACAGAAGACTCAAGACCGGTAACAGTATAAACCAGAGTTCTTCCGTTACGGAAGTCATGCACCACAGGGAAGTTGATTTCTTGACCTTCACGGCCGTGCAAACCTTCTTTCGTAGGATTGATTTTACCGATAGTCCATACACCGTAACCGAGTTCGTTTTGGGCACGGAATGGGACTTTAGCCACAAACGACTTATCTGTGCTGCCGTCATTGGCTTTGAAGGAAATACGCTCTCTCAGGCGAGCGGTCGTTTGATAACCAGCAGTTCCATTGTAATCATTAGCGATTTTGTAGTCGACCAAGCAAAAAGCTGAAAGACCTGCCGTGTAGTTAAACGTGAAGTTTAAGACACCCTTATCCAACTTCATGTCGACATCGGAAATTTTCATGTCTGCAATGGATTTGAAGCATTGCTCTTGAAGTGTCTCATAAGGAGAGTAATCGGAAGAGATTGTGTTTCTTGTCCAATCAACTTCAATGAACTCAGCCTCTGCGCGATTTGCAGGGACCAAGCGCTCCATGGCGTAAGAAGCGCCGGACGCATCTTTTGTGTCGTGTTTAAGATATTTCACAGGAAGAGACATCAACTCTTCATAGTCAGTTTCGTTGGATCCAGTTTTAAAGTCGATAAGTTTGTCAGCCTTTCGGACAACAAGACGACTTTCTTCCATTTCGAATTTTACAATCGTCAATTGCCCAGCCATGCCGGCAGGGAATACTGTCGTTTCTGGGGCGTCCTGCAAAGTTCTTTTGAAGAAGAACTCTTTTCCTTTGATGTCTGAAACTCGGATCGTCGAACGAGGATCCATTTCATTATTGCTTTCGATCTTTTTCGGCTGAACGTTTTGTTCAATCTGGACAAGGCCGACATTATCTCCGGCGCGAACAGGCTTAAACTGGATTGTCGCATTTTGGTTGCCGTCGTAGTCCACCACAGGGAGCTCAGGGCGAACATAAGACACGGGGACGTCAAAGCGCAAGATCATCACGCAGTCTTTTTGAGCTTCAGCGGGAAGGGCCTTAACAACGTCTGCAGAACATTGACGAACATTGGATTTATTAGAACCCATTTTAAGTTGTTGCAATTGAGAATCAGAAAGATTCAAAGAGCTCAAAGAACCGATTTCAAAGACATGCAAGGCGTCCACGTCCAGAAGAGTCAGGACGCGAGCATCGTCTTTTGTATTTACAGTGATTTGAAATTCACTCTTTAAAGTCTTGGCTGTCATGATCTTATTATTGATGCGATCCATGACAAAAGTTCTATCCAAGTCACCGCGAGAAGCGGCATCAACACCGACAGGCAAACGATCTGAAGGATTGATAGAGATTTGGATATGAGTGGCGTCAGACCAGTCAGTGGTCTTCATGCGCAAAGTGGAGGTTTCTTCTTTAAGTTCGTTCTTTGATCTTTGTAAAACTCCGTAGCTGCTGACTTTGAATTTAAAAAGAGGAACCAAAAGAGAACTGTTCTTTTTAGAAAGAGCGGCTGCTTTTTGAGCCCGCGCCTCTTTCAAGCTAGCCATCAATGATTTTACTTTCGTATTGTCTTTAGTTTTTTGAAGTTGTTTTTGCAAAAGAACTTCGTCTTTAACTTGAACGAGTTGTTTTTCAAGAAGAGAGAGTTCGGAAGCATCGTTGACGATCTTATAAGCGGTGACAAACTGTTTATCAACAGAGAGAGTGATCGGGTAGGAGCGACCCGCTTGTCCTGTCATCTCAAGACCTTTAAACATGAACTTCAGGCGGTTCGGCACCTGAACATCCGTAACGGCGACAACACCTTTTTCGGCAGTGGCTTTGGAGGATTCACCCAGACTCAAGGTCGAAAGATGCTCATCTGTAGAAACCTTCATTTGGCTGTTTTCGGTTTGTAAGTCACCGAAATCAGAAATCGCAAAGATGGATTCTTGTGCGTCTTCCGGCAGCGAAGCATCTCTTTTCTTTGTACAACCCGTTACAAAGAGGGCTAAGGCGACAAGTGCAGTCAGGGCCTTTGCGTATTGAGATCTGTGAGTCATAGTTCTCTCCATTCCTAAATTGTCACTGCCCCAACCCCATATCGAATATAGAGGGTTATAGGCAAAGACACTCTCCTAAGAGAAGATAAATGCATCGACGATGCCACGGTCAGGGTGGAGCAGCCCCCTTCCAATCGCATTTCAGGCGTGCAAGGCGTTTAAAGTTTTAACAGGGGACAATTCCTGCAAATCTCAAAATGAGACGATTCTTTTGTTGGCTCTCAGGGATCAAGATAAGACGAACTGTTTTAAGGCAGGAGACCTCTCTCGGGACTTGTCCTTGAAGGCGATCTTCGTTTTATCCTGTGGTCTCAAAACCAAGGAGGGTTGAATGAAAGAGCTTATTTTATTTTGTTGTTTGTTATTTGCGGGACTCGATGCTCATGCGTTCGTGGTCTATGGACAATCAGTGGCGGTGGGGCAAGGAACGGTGCGGGCTTTTGCTGATATTGATGAAAATGGGAATCCCCTGAAGGTGGGGTTGGCTCTTTCCAAAGGAGCTCTCGAAGGATTGCCTCAGGACAATCCAGAATCCTATACGGTCACGTTGCCTTCGGTGCTGGACATTCCTCCCTACAATCACATGATGGTGGATTGGAATCCTCATGGACATGAGCCCGACAATATTTACGGCCTGCCTCATTTTGATTTTCATTTTTACTTCATTTCCAACGAACAGCGACAAGCGATCAGTTGTATGGGCGATGATCGGGATGTTTGTCTCATGCAACCAGACGCCGACGAGATTCCTTCTTATTACGTGCCCACTCCTGAGGGGGTTCCGCAAATGGGTTGGCATTGGGTGGATCCTCGTTCACCCGAGTATAACGGACAAACTTTTACGTCGACTTTGATTTATGGGTTCTACAATGCGAAAATGATTTTCTTGGAGCCGATGGTGACAAGAGATTTTCTTTTAACGAATACAAAGTTCGAGCAGACCGTCCCATCACCTTTGGTCTTTCCAATGGAGGGGTATTATCCACAGTCTTATACCGTCGAGTATGATGCGAACTCGTGTCAGTATTTAGTGACTCTCAAAGATCTGGTTCATCAAGATTAGAATGCGAAGATTTGCTGGCAGGTGCGGCTGCGATAATTTTTCCAGGTGGTCTCGGTAACATCGGAAAAGTCTTTCCCGGACCTGTCAGCTTCTTGCAAAGAAGCTTCGATCATACGGAGCCAGAGCAAAGCTTTCTTTCTTTCGATGTGCCATTCGCCTTCTGACGGCGGGAAGTATTTTTGTTCAACGAGAGCGGGATCAAACCCTTTTAAAAAATTGAAGAGTCCCAAAGAAGCGACGGCCTTCAAAGGGGGGCGGGCGAACTCGGGCTGGTCATCAATCAAGATTGTGCGTCGCGGATTCCAGTCGGGAATATGGGCATCCAGCACCTTCTTATTGCGTTTAGAAAAATGGAGAGTCTCATCTTGAGATAAGACGGTGAGATGTTCTTTCGAGAGGATTTTGTAGGCGATATCCTTCAGACTGCGACCATCGGGTAAAAAAACCTGTTTGAGCAAGGTCTCATTGCGCGAGCGTTCGCCGCCACTAAAAAAGCTCACTCTTATTTCAGGATGTCTTTGCAGAAGGGTTTGTATCACTTCTCCTAAATGATCTGTTGGTCGGTAGAGCTTCCCCTCAACCAGAAGAGTTTTGTCGTCTTTCTGAGAAGCCTCCACGGAATAGAAGGTTGTCCAGTCAATATCAAAGACAATGTCAATCGGCGCGAGCTTTTGTGCAAAAGCCAGGGGCTGGAAACATAAAGAGAAGAATATTAACGCCAGCCAGCCGCGCATACGATCCTTTAGAAAATTGCGGTGACAGACCCATAGATCAGGGAGTTGTTGTCATCCACGAATTGAACGTTGGAGTCGGAGCCGTTGGGTTTTAATGTCGAACCACTATTGCTGTGTCCTACTGCTATCGCCCAGGTGGGATTGAGTTGATAGCCCAACTCTTGAGACATTTCAAAAGAGTCCCTCATCACGTTTTGATATGACCAGGTGTTTTTGTGCAGGAATTCCGCCGAAAGAGAAATCCCCGAGGTGAAGTTATAGCTAAGCGAGAGTGTCTGACTGGAGGAGTATTGAGTATTCACGCGTCCATCCAAGGCGGTTTCGTATTGATGAAAATTGCGCCCCACGGAAAGGCCGCCGGCAACCTCAAAGCCCGTCATCAGACGGTCGGGATTGACAACGATATTAAGGCCGGTGGACAGGGAGCCCAGAAGATTCTGGCGTGTGTGTGAGTCTTTAGAGGTGGGAATGCCAGTACCCACGCGGTAGCCGATTAAAAGATATCTTCCGGCTTCCTTGGGGACGCGTTGCAGATTGAGGGACGTGTCTGAAAAGTCATTGGACTCGGGATAGTTCAAATCTTGAGAATAGCCGCCTTGCACGCGCAAGGAATAGCTGTCACTGAGCTTCAAATTGAGACGAGTCATATAGTCGACGCCATCTTTACGGGAGCTGTCCTGAAAATCATAAAGGCTGGTGGAGCGGCTGACATTCACAAAGCCGCTCCAGATGCGCCCTTCTTTTTTGGCGGGCTGTACGACCATGGTCGAGGAGGTGACAGAGGCGTTGTTATTGGCGAAAGCGGAGCTTGCCAACAAAATCGTTGCAACAATACCGAGCATAGGACGAATAGCAATAGACATAGGACACTCTCCTAAAGGTCAAAGATTGCAGGGACAATGCCATGGTGACCTGGGCCAGATTGCAGACAAATGCAAAACAGGTGTCTAAGCTTTGGTCAGGAGACGGTCTCTGGCATCCAGCGCATTGACACTCTGACGAGGGCTCGCCAATATTGATCCGTGCAAAATAACATTCGCGATTATATTTTGATTTTTTCTGATGGGGCGTGCTCTGGAAATCCGGGGCCTGGCGGCTGGGGGAGTGTTGTGCTTTTCCCAGAGGATCAGGTGCAAGAACTTGGTGACGGGGAAAAGTCCACCACCAACAACCGCATGGAAATGACGGCGGCGCTTGAGGCGCTCAAATATATCTCTTCGCGTTCGGGGGCTGTGCATTTTTACACGGACTCTACCTATCTTATTCGCGGAATTACACAATGGATTTGGGGATGGCGTAATCGGGGTTGGAAGACCGCCAACGGTGAGGATGTTTCCAATCGGGATTTGTGGGAAGAAATAGCCCAAGTGATTCAGGCGCGAGGCACTCAAGGTAAGATCGAATGGAAGTACTCTCGAGGACACGTGGGGACTCCCGGCAATGAACGATGTGATCGCATTGCCGTGGCGTTCTCAAAGAGTGAGTTCGTGTCGCTGTATTCGGGCTCTCTGAAAAACTACTCTGTCAACTTGTTGGAAGTTCCTGCCGACACAAGCTTACCTGAAATGCGTAAGCCCGGTGAAAAGAAAGAGGCCTTCAGCTATTTGAGTAACTTGGGGGGGCTTGTCTATCGCCATCGCAACTGGCCTTCTTGTCAAAAAAGAGTCAGTGGTCAAAGTGGCGCGAAGTTTAAGAAAGCGATGTCTGCCTCGGAAGAAGTTGAGATCTTGAAGAGCTGGGGTTTAAGTCCTCACACAGAAATCAAGGAAGGATAAATTGTCATGGAGATTGCAAATCGTCATGTGCTGGTGACCGGTGCGAGTCGGGGGATTGGAAAAGCCTTTGCAAAAATGTGTGCCGAAGATAAAGCACACCTCCATCTTGTCTTGAGAAAAACCGATCCAGAGGCCGTCAAATCTCTCGAAGCGGCGGGAGCTAAGTCTGTCACTGTGTGGGAGGCGGATCTTTCGACTCGTCAGGGCGTCGAAGATCTTTTGCAACGTCTTAAGGACATCCCCGTTGATATTTTATTTAATAATGCTGGGACCTTGACTGGGGGTTTGCTGGAAGAGCAACCCTTGGACGATATTTACAGAATGTTTCAAGTCAATCTGAATGCCTTAGTGCATCTGACTCATGGTTTGTTGCCGGGCATGTTGTCGCGAAAACGGGGAAAGATCATTAATAACTCAAGTGTATCAGCTTATATGCACTTTCCTTGTGCCTCGACTTACGCGGCCTCCAAGGCGGCTGTGGCGGCCTTTACCGACTGTATCCGTATGGAGCTCAAAGAGACAGGGGTTACGACTCTCTTGTTGATCACTCCGGGCATCAAAACGCGGATGTTCGATGAAATTGAAACGTTGTACTCCAAGAATTTTCAGATCCCGAATGATTCAATTTCTCCCAGCAAATATGCGGAAATGATTCGCGAAGCCGTATTGCATGATTTGGATGTGATGGAACCTTCGGGTTTAACGGGAGTGGGTTTGAAGGTCGCTAAATTTATCAAGCCTCTTTTTGAGATTGAGGTCTCTCGTCGTTTTAAACGCTCATAATATAACGGGCATAAAAAATGTGAATCTTACTTTCCAGTAAGAAAGCATTCCAGGGCTGAGCTTTTCAGCGAAAACATCCGAAAATAGACGGGTATGAAAAGGCTCGGCTTTACTATTTTTTGTTTATTTGTGTTGTTCTCTTTGCGGAAGGTGCCGGCGCGCCACCCGGCGGGGGAATCAACAGGCAGTTGCAACAGAAGAATTTTAGTGGGGCTGAATAACTATGAGCCCTTCGCATACAGAGAAAACGGACAACTCAAAGGGTTGGCTCATGATATCGTCCTGGCTTTGAAGGACAAGGTCGGATGTGAATACTTTGAGACCGAGTTGTCGGCACGTTCCGAAGCAGAGCACATTAACAACGATCGAATCGACATGCTGGTTCTTATGGTTAAAACCACAGAATATGAAAAGGGAGGAGTTTTTATTCCTTTCTATGAAACCTATCGCCAGCTCACGGTCGCGAAGAAGGTTTTTGGTAAAAATAGAAAGATCGAAGACTATATCAACGACGATAAGGTCAAATTTGCATATATGATCGGCAATCGGACCGTGCTGTCTAAAGATGAAGAGGATCGATTACTGAAATCCTCTCGTTTGCTAGGAACGCCGGATCCAGAGGGGGCCTTCCGTCTATTGAAAGAAGGGCGAGTGCAGGCCGTGTTATTTTCGGCTCTCTTGTCGTCTCATTATATCGATAAAATGAAGATGGCGGATAAGGTTGAGAAGATTCGTGATGAGACTCAAAAAATTCCCGTGGGGATTTATTTGTCGAAGCGACGTGTCTCGCCAGTTGAAAGAGAAATGTTTGCGCGGGCCTTTGAGGAAATAAAAAAGGATGGAAGTTTCGTTCGCATCCTTTCTAAATACATGAGCCTGGATCAGGCGCTGTACCGTTTGAATCACTAAGGATTAAAATTAAGGACTCCAGAGCCCACGGCCCCCGTCAGGGTCATCTTCAGGACTTTTCCTTCAATGGACTTCATCGGAACCGGGAAGGTCACAGAGTAAGGAGTGTAGAAGCGGTTGTGATAGGGATAAAGGCCTTCGATCTCCACCAGTTGCAGTTTGATTTTTTTGGCTTTTCCCTCAAAACGTTTGCCATCCACATCCAAGAAGATTTTCCAAATGGTGTTTTCTTTGAACAGATCGTCGTTCTTTTTCTCTGGCGTGAAAAAGCTAAGAAAGATTTCGGATTCTTTATTCAGACGGGCTTCATATTTTACTTTTTCTTCCGCGAACTTCTTTTCATCCCATTGATAAAGCATGGAACTTTGTCCCAGTTGCGCTTCGGCGACAGCAGAATTAATCACCGTCGCTTCCATATCAATGGTGTTGTAAAACCCCGAGTAGCGGCGGGTTTTATCCGTGTATTTTTCAATCACATCCATGTAGTTGCCCGTAGTTCGCAGAGTATTGCCAGAGGGAGTGACTTCATAGGAGGCGCAGGCGGAAAGAAAAAGGAAAAGACCTAAAAGATATTTCATTATTGAGACTCCAAAATTCCGTCTAAAAACTTTTTGATATCAGCATAGACGGTCTGACGGATGATATCATTGATCAGTTCGTGTTTGGCATCGGGATACACGTAGAGTTCTTTTTTAGTGCTTCCCAGTTTTTCATAAAAGGCTTTCGCTTCGGGCGTGCTGACGACGGGATCGCTTTCGGCAAGAATGAAAAGAGCCGGAGTCTTGATTTGATTTGCGCGGGGGCGCACGTATTCGAAGGATTCTAAAAATCCCAAAAATGCCCCCGGAGAAATGCGCGTATGGCGAAGGGCATCTTGTTCGAACTCTCGAATCACCTCGGGATCTCGAGTCAGCATGTCATTGGTGAGTTCATTTCCCATCGTGATTTGCGGCAATATTACATTCAACACCGACGCCCCTTTGGATTTATAAAGAGGCACAGGTACGGACACTCCTAAAAGGGGGGAACTTACGACGATCGCAGAACAAGGAATGTCTGGATTGCGCAGAAGAGTTTTTAGTTCAATCAAAGCGCCCATCGAGTGACAAAGCAGAACAAGAGGACCTTGGCGGACTTTTTCATTTTTTAGAACCATATCTAAAAAGATTTTGTAGTCCTGGCAGTAGTCATCAAACTGAGCCACATACCCACGACGTCCATCGGAGCGACCATGGCCTCGCAAATCCCAGCCGTAAAAACTCCACTTGTCGTTTTCGAATTCTTTAATGAGGCGATGATAGGATTCCGAATGCTCACCGTGACCATGAGTGATGATCACAGTTCCTCGTGCTTCGGGATTGTCCCAGATTTGGAAGAAAAGACGTGCGTCTTGATATCCTGTAAAGAAACCTTCAGATCTTTTATACATACCCTTTTAGATTGCCGCGAGAGTCTAAAGGGGGCAAGTCAAATCAGGCCCCGGACCACGATTGTATCATGAGGTTGAGGGCTCTTTTCGGGATAGTCGATATTGTAATGGATGCCGCGAGATTCATGACGACGTCGCGCGCACTCAACAGAGAGGTCCGCCACAATGGCGATATTGCGGAGCTCTAAGATGTCCGAGTGGATCTTCATGTTTGAATAGTATTCTTTTGTTTCAGACAAAATATTTTGCAAACGATGATGAGCCCGTTCCAGACGTTTGTTAGAGCGAAGAATCCCCATGTAGTTCCACATCAGACGGCGAATCTCGTCCCACATGTGGTTGATCACAATCATTTCATCGTCATTGGATTCTTGAGGGTGAGTCCAGGGTTTGGGTTCCAGAGGGAAGAGTTGGTAACTGTCCCAATGGGCTTTGATCTCGTTTGCGCAGTTGTGAGCCGTCGTCAGACACTCTAGCAAAGAGTTGGAGGCCAAACGATTGGCGCCATGTAAACCTGTGCAGGCTGTTTCGCCTATAGCCCACAGTCCAGGAATATCCGTGCGACCGTTTTGATCGGTGAGGACTCCTCCGCAAAGATAGTGCGCGGCAGGTACGACCGGAATAGGTTGTTGGCTCATATCGATGCCATACTCAAGGCACTTATTGAAGATGTTCGGAAAACGGTTTTTTAAAAACTCACGATCCAACTTGGTCATGTCCAAGTAGACACACTCGGCCCCGGTCTTTTTCATCTCGTTATCGATGGAACGTGCGACCACATCTCGGGGGGCTAACGAACCGAGCTTATGGTACTTATGCATGAACGCCTGGCCCTGGCTGTCGATGAGTTCTCCACCTTCGCCGCGCAAAGCTTCCGAGATCAGAAAATTTCTGGATTCACGATGGAAAAGACAAGTGGGGTGGAACT
Source organism: Bdellovibrio sp. (assembly GCF_047637665.1). Classification (NCBI taxonomy): domain Bacteria; kingdom Pseudomonadati; phylum Bdellovibrionota; class Bdellovibrionia; order Bdellovibrionales; family Pseudobdellovibrionaceae; genus Bdellovibrio; species Bdellovibrio sp. The sequence continues at coordinate 159,951 of NZ_JBLJBT010000033.1, forward strand.
GCATGAACTCGAGGTTGGCAATGCGAGCGCCCACGCGGTAAGCCATGGCAATGCCGTCGCCCGTCGCGCCACTCCAGTTGGAGGTGTAAAGATAGACTTTCCCAGCCCCGCCGGTGGCAAGAGCGGTGTTTTTCGCTAAAAATGTATGCACCTCGCCATTATTTTTATTGAGGGCGTAAGCGCCGATGCAGTGAACGGGATCCATGTCCGTGGGGTCGACTTCTTTGTTGACGATAAGATCAATGGCGTAAAATCGCTCCATCAGCGTGATGTTGGGATTTTCAAGAACTCGCGCCAAAAGAGTGCGATGGATTTCTAAGCCGGTTTGATCTTCGAAGTGCAAAATGCGACGGAAGCTGTGCCCGCCCTCGCGCGTCAAGTCAATCTCGTTGGTTTCTTCAGAGCCTCGTTTGCGAACATCAAAATGAACGCCCCAGTTTATTAAATCCTGAATGCGATCAGGGGCTTGTTCTACGTAATTGCGGACGACAGTTTCTTTGCAAAGGCCGGCCCCTGCGGTGAGGGTGTCCTGAATGTGAGACTCAAAACTGTCTTCTTCCGACATCACCGCCGAGATGCCCCCCTGAGCCATGGCCGAGTTGGTTCCTCCGGCAGACTCTTTAGCAAGAATGATCACTTTTCCTTGAGAGGAAAGTTTAAGGGCCAGAGCAAGGCCGGCAGAGCCGGAGCCAATAATCAAAACATCGCAGTGATGAGTACTCATAGTGCAGATCTTCTACTCCTTTTGTTGGCATTTGCAAAGCACTCTTGCTTGATTCTTACCAGTTTCTAAAACTACAATGAAATCAAAGACTCACGTCGGCCGGACGCTGACGCTGCCGATAGCCCTCGGGCCGTCGGATGGGCATGGCAAAGTTTAAGGAAGGAATCCTCTCAATGAAAGTAAAACTCATCGCCGTCCTCGTTGCTGTAGCAGCGATCTTTATTGGAGCTGTTTTATGGCGGACCGATAGCTTTGTTTATGGGGACCGTATGAGCTGGGTGGAAGCACAGACTCGCACGCAACTCGGCGCCATGAATCACTCGCTGGCAACGGAACTCAAATCCTTGCAACGTGTGGTCGCCACTTTTAACGCTGAGAATTTTCAAAAAGGAAAATTAAATTGGAGTTCTTTAGCTCCCTACTATGCGGCGGCTTCTTTTGTCGTCAGCGGAGACAACTTAGATCCTCAAGTTTTGTTAGTAAAAGAGAATTCAAAAGCCGAAAGTTGGAATAAAGATTTTGTAAAGTCTGCTTTGGGGCCGATATCAAACAGAACTTCGGAGCTGCGCTTTTATGTGAAACCGTTTCAGGATTCTCAGCGCGGTCGCTATGTCGCCTTGGTTTTTTTGGAGGGGGCGAAAGCTTACGCTCTTATTGGTTCCGGCGAGATCTTTCAATCTTTGATTGATTCTCAGCGAGGGGCTTTGAGTTCATTCTCCATCGTCACCTCGGGAGGGCTGACGGTGGGCCACTCAGTGCCAGAGTATCTGGGAACGGTGATGCGGGATGATCCCGTTTTTCGTGAAGCTCAGCAAAGTGGTTCTTCTCATGGCAGCAGTGTTTTCAAATTAAAATCCGGTGAACTTTATGGAATGTATGAGTCGGTTCCGCAAAGTAATTTGCTAGTGTTAAGCTCCGCTCCTTTGGCGGAGGCCATGAAGGGCCGCACGGGATTGTGGTGGCAGTTTTTGTTGATGGGATGTGGACTGCTGGCCGTCGGAGTTGCCGCGATCTTGTGGGTGGTCATGCCTGCAGAAAAAGAAATCGAAAATCTGGAAGGACAGTTGCAAGAGGCCAAGGCCAAGTCTTTGATGGTTCCGGCGCCGGTGAAAGTGGCCACGGTGGATCCAGAGATGATGCAAAAAGAAAAAGTCGAAGCTTCTATGCGAGTCGCCTCGGCTTTGGCGCATGAAATGCGCGGCCCCTTGGCGGCGATCTTGGGATATTCGCAAATGATTTTAGCGAAAAGCCCTGAAGCCGATGTGGTGCAAAGTACAGAGTCCATTCTCAGAGAAACTCGTTCCGCTCGCGGAGTCTTGGATAAACTTTTGGGTTATGCCGGCGAGGAAGTGAAAGAGAAAAACTCCATGAAAGTGGAGGGACCTTTGGTGAAGGCGCTGAAAGGGCTAGAGCCTCTGTTTACACAAAAAGGTGTGAAGATCACAAAGAACATTCAAGAGACCTCGCTGCTGGACCTGCATGTCGACGCTGTGATCAGAGCTTTGACGAATATTCTGCAAAACTCTGTTGAAGCGATGGAAAGAATGCCGAAAAAAGAAATCAAAATTGATCTCTTTGAAGACGCAGCGGGCACCCATCTTGTGATCGAAGATTCTGGAGAAGGGATTGAGCCTGCGAATGTTGAAAAGATCTTTGATCCTTTCTTCACCACACGTTCTTTTCACAACCACATGGGGCTAGGTCTTCCTGTGGCTTTTGGTATTTTGAAAGAACACAATGCCGATGTGCGCGCTGAGTCCCAGCGGGGGCAAGGCACGAAGGTCATGATTTTATTTAAAAAGAAAGAAAGTGAAATAGCACTGAAAGCTCCTGTCGCGAAGGAAGAGGACGTGATGATCTCCGCAGAATTGCCACAGCTTAAAGAAGAATCCATCCATCGTCCTGAAGCGGAGGCCGCTTTTACCGAAGAGCAAGCTGCGTCCACGCCGACATCACCTTTGGATGTGAACATCGAAAATCTTTTGGAGCTTCCCGAAGTGACAGCGACCTCCACGGCCCCTAAAGGATCTGACGAATTCAGCTTCATTGATGGATTTCTAGGTGAGGAGGAGAATAAAGTGGCGACGTCCGCGCCGGCTCCTGCTGCGGTGATGGCAGTCCCTGAGGACGTGGTCTCTGCCGTTGAAAACTCAGAAGCTGTTTTGGATGATGAATTGACTCCGGTGAACTTGATTGCTCCCCCCAAAACACCGGCTCAGCAAAAAAGTTCCCGATTGGATTCCTATCACGTTGAAATTCGTAGACCTGGAAAGAGGCTTTAATTGAATATTCGTGATTACAGTTCTCAGTTTACCGTTTTTGTTTTTACCACAGATGTGGATCTGGGGGCGTCGGCAAAGGTGTATCTTTCGCAAGCCGGATATGATGCCTATTATTTCCAAGACCTGGAAACTCTGGAACAAAGAGTGCGCGACAATGCTCCTCATTTGTTGGTTTTTTCCACGTCGTCCCTGTCGGGCGCCTTAAGTGATTTTGTCAGCAAGGTGCAAGAGATTAATGATGAGATTCGTTTCATCGCTGTTTCATCCATTGCCCAGTTTGATATTTTGGCTCAATACAACAGCCATGGTTTTGTTGATGTGATCTCCGATGATCCGGCGGCTTTAGAGTCTCGGGTGGTCTGGGCCGTGGACCGGGCTTGTGAGAAAATCTATCTCGCCTACCAGAACGAACAACTGTTTGATGATCTTCAGGCCAGCAAAGAAAAAGTCGAAGAAGTTCATGCGGCCGCAGTGACCAGCATGAAACAAGCAGAGCCCGAGCGAAGTTCTATGCCGTCAGTATCCATGCGGATTGCTGACTATCGCACGGCTCAAAGCAAAGAAGATTTGATTCAGAAGTATTTGCATCATTTGCCCGAAACGTTATGCATTTTCTTTAAATTTCTTCCCTCCGTCCGCTCTTTTGTCGCCACGCACGCGCACGGAATTCCAACTTCGGATATCCAGGGCGTCGGTGTGCAACTGGAGGCCGGCGATCTGAAGGATCTGGGGTCTCAGATGGCGATGGGTCTTTTGCCAACGCGTTTTTCAGAAATGCTGGTGGAAGCGTTTCATTTGAATCCGCCCAAGGCCTTGCCTCTCTATGCTCACAACGCTTTGGAAGGTGTTTTTGTCTACTCGGGCGCTTTAAGTGCGACGGAATCCGCGACGCTGAGTGAAGAGTTTTCGTTGATGTCTTTGTGTTACTCCAATTTTGCTCTTGAGAAGAAAGTGGACTCTTTGGAAGTGCAAGATTTTGTCACCGAACTCTTCAATCGCAATTACTATCAGAAAGTTCTTGCCGACGAGGTGTCGCGGGCGCGTCGCTTGAAGCAGCCTATTTCCGTGGTGAAGATCGCCCTCGACGATATTTATGAAATTGAGTCATCTTTAGGGGAAGTCTTCAAAGATGAGTTGTTAAAATCGGTGGCGACGATCATCACGAAGACCAGTCGGACCAATGATGTGACGTGCAGAACGGCGGCCAATGAGATCGCGATGATCCTGCCTCATTGCCCTAAAAAAGGGGCTGCTTTGAGGGCCGAACGATTGCGTCGAATCATTGAAAGTTCTTCGTTCATGGAAAATGGGATGAAGGTCTCTATCAGTTTGGGAATTAGTGAGTATCCCTCACTGTGTGATTCAGCCAAGACTTTAGATGAATCTGCATCAAAAGCGTTGCTTCATATTACCGATAAGGGTGGAAATAAGATTTGTCTGTATAAGGCTCCAGAAACTCATCGTCCCGAGTTTGATGTGATGGAGAATTGAGAATAGAGAATTGTGATGGAGATGTATCGCCGTACTTTTGCGGAAATTAATTTAGACCATTTGGCGCACAATATTCGTGTGTTGCAAAAGTCTTTTCCGCAGGCGCCTTTTTTGTGCCCGATGGTCAAAGCCAATGCATACGGGCATGGGGACGTTCAGTTAGCGCGTTTTTTAGAGACCTTGGGAGTTGAACACCTCGGTGTGTGTTTGATCGAAGAGGGTCTTTTACTTCGTAATTTTGGTGTGAAGGCCGAGATCCTGGTCTTTCGAGGTTTTGATCGCGAAGGGGCTGAAAAAATCATTCAATATCATATGACTCCGGTTGTGAGTTCCTGGGAGCAGATTGAGCATCTAGAAGCAGCGGCTTCGTCTCCGGTGGGAATTCATCTGAAGTTTGATACGGGAATGAATCGTCTGGGGTTCCGCCCGGAAGAAGCGCAGAAACTTTTTGAACGTTTGTGGCAAAATAAGAAGATTCGACTTAATGCTTTGGTGACTCATTTGTTCAATGGCGAAGACGCTCTGGATCCCCAGGGGCAAAGTGCCGCACAATTACGGGCTTTGCACGGAGTCAGTCAGGTCTTTAAGCCGTTCAATATTTTTTGCCACGCTTTAAACAGCGCGGGCATTGTCAGTTTGTTGTCTTTGCAAAAACAGGGGGCGACGCCCTCTCATCCACTGCATCTGCAAAATTGGGGTTTGCGCCCCGGGCTCATGATTTACGGATACAATCCTCTTGGCGATAAAAGTCTTGTGGATTTGAAACCCGTGATGAGTCTGAAGTCTCAGGTCGGCACTTACCGCGTTCTTAAGACCGGCGAGACGGTCTCCTACGGAGGCACTTGGCGCGCGACGAAAGAGTCCGTGATTGCGGTTGTGCCCATCGGATACGCCGATGGTTATCATCGCATTTTGTCCAATCAGGCTTTTGTCGTTTTTGCCGGCAAAAGAGTTCCGGTGGTGGGAAGCATTTGCATGGACTATCTGATGTTGGATGTGACGGAGGTCGTGCAGGGGCGCGACCTTAAAGAGTTCAAAGATCAAGAAGTGACTTTATTTGGATATGGATCTGATGGAAGTTTTCTTTCCCCCGAAGAACTGGCAAGGCAAGCCCAAAGTATTACTTGGGAAATGCTGACAAGCGTAGGAGAAAGAGTCCCGCGAATTTATACGGGCCAGGATGCGGGCTTTATCAGCGAAGAAATCGGAGGAGAGTAATGGCGTTGTCAGAGACTCTTTATAAATGGATTTATAAGTTAGGCAACCTCGTGTTGCGTTCGATTCGGGGTGGAATTTCCGAAACGGGAAAAATCGTGTTATTCTTCAACGAAAGTGTGCGATTGATTTTCGCAAAGCCATCGCGCTTTCCCGAAATCATTCGGCACATGGAGTTTATCGGCAATCAGTCTGTCGGCATTATTTGTTTGACCGGGATGTTCACAGGTTTGGCCCTGTCTTTTCAGTTGTACTTGGGCTTTAAACTTTTCAACGCCGTGAACATGGTGGGCCCGACGGTGGCTCTGGGAATCACGCGGGAATTAGGCCCGGTGTTGACAGGGCTGATCGTGGCCGCTCGTGCCGGTGGTGCGATGGCCGCTCGCTTGGGGACCATGAGGGTGAACGAGCAGATTGATGCGCTGGATGTGATGGGGGTCAATACCAAACAGTACTTGATCTCTCCGCGAATCGTGGCGGCGTTGATTTGTATGCCGTTGTTGGTGGCGGTGTTTGATTTTGTTGCGATGTTGGGAAGTTATTTCCTTTGTGTGAAGTTGGTGGCGATTGACGAGGCCGTGTTTTGGCAAAAGATCGCGGACTTTATCGAAGTCAAACACATCAATGAAGGCCTTGTGAAGGGAATGATTTTTGGCGTCTATTTTGCGGTGATTTGCACGTACCGAGGTTTTAATACCACGGGAGGAGCCAAAGGGGTCGGAGATGCCACGAATCAAGGAGTCGTTCAAAGTATGGTGGGAATCATTATTTTGGATTACTTCGCGACCAATCTGATTCGTTTCTACTATAATGTGATGGGAATTTCGTGATGAAAATAGAATCCGCGGTATCCATAAAAGACCTCAAAAAATCCTTCGATGGAGGAAAAGAGTTTGTCTTAAAGGGGATCAATCTGGAGATTCCCAAAGGAAGCTTAACAGCGATTATCGGATTTTCGGGGACGGGTAAGAGCGTGATGCTCAAACATCTTCTGGGACTTTTTAAGCCCACCGCAGGATCGATTGAAGTTTTGGGCACGGACCTTAGCAAACTCTCAGATGATGAATTGACCAAGTTTCGCTGCAAATTCGGAGTGCTCTTTCAGTCGGCGGCCTTATTCGATGATATGACTGTGATGGAAAATGTGTGCTTTCCTTTATTTGAGCATCGCCGTGATCTCAAAGAGTCGCAGGTCTTTCGTATAGCTGAAGACAAACTTCATCAAGTCGGTTTGGAGTCCAAACATTTCGGGAAGCTTCCCAGTCAGATCAGTGGAGGAATGCAGAAAAGAACCGGTCTAGCTCGGGCTCTCGCCCTAGATCCAGAAATCTTGATCTATGACGAGCCGACCACGGGTTTAGATCCCATTCTGACTGAAATGGTGGATAATTTGATTCTGAGCACCCATAAGTTAAGAGAGGGCGTGACTTCTATCATGGTGTCCCATGATTTGTCCGCTGCATTTAGGATTGCCGACCATATTGCGATGTTGGATAGTGGCCGGGTTCTACTTTATGGGACTCCAGAGGACTTTTTCAATACCGATATTGAATTGGTGAAAAGGTTCGTGACTAAAGGGATGAAACATCAATGAATTGGCTTCGCGCTGCAGAGTTTAAAGTTGGTTTGTTAGTGATCGTGGTGGGATCTTTGATCGCCGTCATGTCTATGCAGGTGAGTGATGATCCGTCCTATCTGGGGCGCTCAAAAAAAGCCTGGTTCCTCTTACCGAACGCCGGGGGGCTGATTAAAAATTCAGCGGTTCGTTCTGCCGGGATTCCTGTTGGTGTTATTAAAAATATCACCCTGCAAGACGGCAAGGCGCGCATTGATATCACCGTAAAATCAGATGTTCCCTTAACAACCTCGGCCTCAGTGGAAGTCAAATCTCAGGGTATTCTGGGGGATAAGCATGTGGAGATTTATCCAGGATCTCCGACGGACCCTCCCTTGGAAGACAACGCGCAAATTCTGACGATCCGTGATGGAAGCTCCATTGAGAATTTGATGACTTCAGTTTCTGAAGTGACGTCGTCCTTAAAGGAAGTGGCAAAAAATCTTCAAGAGGCAACCTCTGAAGACGGGACTCGTCGTCATGTCTTAGGGCGCATCGTAAAGAACATTGAGACTTTGACGGGTGATTTGGCCCAGATGACGACCGAAAATAAAGAAAAAATTGGCGACATCGTGGATGATGTTCATGCGGTCACTTCGTCTTTGAAAGACATCATGAATGACAAAAGCGACAAGGGTCTTAAAGAGACTTGGGCTCGCCTGTCAAACTCAGTTAAAAACCTCGATGAAATCACCTCGAAGATCAATCGCGGTGAAGGTGCGATCGGAAAACTTGTCAGTGACGAGTCTACGGCAGAAAATGTCAGCTCTGCGATTGACGGCCTCAGTGGAATGTTGGATACCGCCAGCCGTATTCAAACGGCTTTCGATTTCCGTGCGGAATACTTGGGTGATGTTGCCGCGACGAAGTCTTATATCGGAGTGCAAATTCAACCGGGCTTAGATCGTTATTATTATATCGCCGTCGTCGATGATCCGGCGGGCGTTGTGGAAACGACCCGAACCCAAGTGACGGGATCGGGCAATGGGGCTCCTGCGGATTATACAGAAACTAAAACCTACCAAAATAAAATCAAATTCACGGTTCTTTTTGCCAAGAACTTCTGGGACCTGACCTTAAAGGGCGGTTTGATTGAGAACTCGGGTGGTTTTGGCGTCGATTATCACTTCTTCCGCCGCAAGTTGAAGTTCTCGTTGGAAGCATTCGACTTTAGCAAAACAAATGTTCGCAGTTCTTTGTCGTACACTTTATATCGCGGAATCTATATTACCGGTGGAGTGAACGACGCCCTGGATAAGGCCGGCGCAAGATCGGGATATTTAGGGGCTGGACTTTTCTTGACCAACGACGATCTTAAATTGCTCTTAACCAAAGCGCCTTTTTAACGCCGTATGAATGATGAAAACCTTCCAAGCACAGAGAAAAACTGGTTAGTCAAATCCTCCACGAGGATCTTGGGACCGTTTACTTTGGAGGAAGTGACTGAACAATTGAAATCAAAACAGATTTCAATCATCGATGAAGTCCGTCTGCCAGAAGGCCGTTGGAGTTATATACGCGAAAACCAACTGTTCATGGATATTGTTCGCAATATTCGTGAAGAGCAAGATGCTCATTCCGAGCAGACCATGACCCAGTCGATTGCTCATCATACGATGACAAAAACAGACGTCTTGTCAGTGACGGATGATCTCACGCCGACTCCAGCGCCGATGAATTCTGATTTAACTCCGCCGCCTCTTCGTCAAAGAGACATTAAAGATGTCACGCCGATTATCGAAACTCCCAGTGCGCGTTCCATTGCGACCGGCACCTCCAAAAGTTATGGAGTTTCTGGCGATGCGCGAGTCCAGGGAAGACTTCGTCAGAAGTCCAATGCTTTACGCTGGAGCTTGATGGCGGCGGCCGTGGTTGTGGCGGGAATCGTGGTTTTTGGACTATCACAAAAAGATAAAAAGAAGACCATCGGTTATGAAGAACTCATGGGCCAGGCGATCCGCTACAAAAGCTTGGGTCTTTACGAAAAGTCACTTCAAGCTTATCAGAAAGCCAGTGCTTTGAAAGAACCGGATGCGGATTCGGCTTTGCAGATGGCTCCGGTTTTGATTTCCGAAGATCGGCAAAGTTTGGTGGGACGACGAATCTTAGAAAGAGCTTTGGGGCAAGAAGGACGCAGTCGCGCTGAAGTTGTCGACGCTTATTTGGGGATTGCCGTTTCTTATATGATGGACGGGGATTTAAAACAGGCCGAAGACACTCTTCAAAAAGCCATTGGTCACGAACCTTTTAATGTCTCCGCTCTTTTGAATTTGGCGATCATTCAGCAGAAAAAAGGAAACTACTGGGATGCGATGCGAGAGTTCGACGGAATTTATCGTAAGAACGCTCAGTCCGTGTTGGCCTTGTTTGGGCGCTCGTTATCAACCGTCGAATACGCCAAAGCTCATTCGGATACGGGGGCTTTGCAGGTTCTGATTCGGGATATTAAAGAGAATGTTCAGAAGACGGGATATTTGCGACAAGAACTTCTCTTGTTTGAGGTCTATGCCTACACTCTTTTAGGGGATGTGGATGGCGTGAACCAATCGGTTGTGCAATTTCTAAATCAAATGCCTGGCCAAGCAAGAAACTATTCTCATCCCTTGCACGTGGACTGGCGGTTTACTCAGTGGGACTATCTGGAAAAGTATTGCTCTGAGATCTACCAAAAACAGCCCCCCAATCCTCAATTAAAAGCTCTGCGCGCGGTGTGTTTGATGGAAGTAAATAGAGACTCTGATGCGACAAAACTTTTGCAAGAGGCGATGGCAGAGTCTCCGAAAGATCCTTATGTGATGGCAACACAGGCCAGTTATTTGGCAAAGATTGGTCGTCTGCCTGAAGCGATGGCTATTTTAAAGATGCCGGAGCTGGGCCCTTTGGCGATCAAAAATCTTTTGGTCGGAGACATTTGCGTCAATACTCAAGACACATCGTGCGCGAAAGCAGCCTACACGCAGGCACATAACCAGGACAACACTAACGGATCTGCTCTTTATGGTTTGGCGTGGGTGGCGATGCACTCCAATGATCGTCAATCGGCTTACAACTATGTTCGTTCTGGCTTGCAGGCGGAACCGAATTTTCTTCCTTTATTAGAGTTGAGGGATCAACTGGAGTACGAGTGATGAAGAAGATCGTCCAGGCCCTTATTATCTGGATGCCTCTTGTGTTGGGAGCCTGCAAAAAGGACCCTGGCTATCACGTCGAAGAATATCAAGAAGTGAAAGTCGATGACCTGCCGGATGATGTGAAGATTCCTAGCAAGGCCTGGGGTCTGCTCGAGTTTAAAACGGCAGGTGAAGAACCTTTAGGCTCTGCAAAAAATATTATCTTTTCGGAAGTGAATGTCTTTTTGGTCGAGAAAAATCCGGGTGTGATTCAAGGTGAGGCTGTGAAAATTTCTCTGCCCAAGGGCGGCGGCACGATTGATTTATCTCGTTTTGTGAATGAACAGCGCGGCTCTTTCTATGTGGGCATGGAGTTCCCGGAGTTTCAAGAGGCGACGGGTAAGAAGGTGTTGTTTATCAGCGGTGCTCGCAAAAGAAAAATTGGAGCTCAAGTTTTCGGAGCCGGTTGCAATCAGTTTTTCGATATCACGGACCGTTTCTTTAAAGAAATGGCCATTGAAGGAATTCGCGTTAATACGACCAAAGATCGTCATTTGAGTGTGCTGGGGGGGACATTCCTCTTTGCTGCTCAGAAGAACAACGAAGTGCATGTGGCGCAAGTGACGTTCACGAGCTCTCAACAAACCGCTCTTTTTTGCGAGGGACACTGATGGAAAGACAAACAATTCAAAGTCTTCAAGATAAAGCCAGTGTGGATTCTCTTTTCCTTGTAAAAGAAAAACATGTTGCCGTGGGAAAAAATGGCCGCCCCTTTATGGGTTTGCAACTGGGCGATGCTACGGGAACCATCGACGCTCGCCTGTGGGACCGCGTGGATGAATTGGCCAGAGAGTTCGAAGTCGGCGATATTCTGCGCATCAAAGGTCTTGTTCAGTTGTTTCAAAACCGCAAGCAATTGATCGTACACAAGCTCGAAAGAATCGATTCCTCGACGGTGAATTTTGAGGAGTTCATTCCCCAGGCCTCGAAGAATGTGGATGATATGTTGGTCGAACTTCTGCAAATGGTGCGCACCATGAAAAACGATCATCTTCGTCAATTGGTGTTGGACACGTTGGAAGACCCCGAGATTCGACCGATGCTTTTAAAAGCACCGGCCGCCAAGTCCATCCATCATGCGTGGCTGGGTGGTTTGTTGGAACATATTCTTTCAATCTGTAAAATCATGGACTTTATGGGGACGCACTATCCGTTTTTAAATCGCGACTTGCTGCTGTTTGGTGGCATTTTTCACGATATCGGAAAGCTGTGGGAGTTGTCTTATGACAATGGGATCTCGTACACCGATCGAGGACGTTTGGTCGGGCATATGCAGATTGCCTGTGAGTTGATAGATAAAAAGGCTTCTCGCATTCTGGGATTTAACGAGGAGCTGCGTGACATCTGTAAGCATATTATCTTAAGTCATCATGGAAAGTTGGAATATGGATCTCCGAAAAGACCCAAGTTCCTGGAGGCCATGGTCGTGGCCATGGTGGATGATTTTGACAGCAAGGTCAGCACCTTAAAAACGGTGATTGATTCTGAACGTGGTTCTGGCGAGAAATGGTCGCGGTACAGCGATCTTTTTGATCGCTACTTCTTGCTCGAAGATTTGAATGAGAAATTTTAATGTTAAATCGTATTTTGGAACTTCTTCGCACTTATAAGAACTATGATCCTGCAGCCAAGTCTTTGTGGGAGATCGGGCTTTTGTATCCGGGCCCAAAGGCATTGTTTTTTCATCGTGTGGCTCATGCTCTTTATCAGATGCAGTTGTTTTTCTTGGCTCGCTTGATGGCCGAGATTTCTCGTTTACTGACGGGAATTGAGATTCATCCGGGAGCGACCATTGGACGTCGATTGGTGATCGATCACGGCATGGGCGTGGTGATTGGTGAGACGGCAGTGATCGGGGATGATTGTATCATTTTTCATGGCGTGACTTTGGGCGGACTAAAGTTTGATCCCGTCAAACGCCACCCCACAGTGGGTAACAAAGTGATGATTGGAACCGGAGCCAAAGTTCTGGGGCCCATCACTGTTGGCGACGGCGCCCTGATTGCGGCCAATGCGGTGGTCACCAAAGATGTTCCCGCTGGAACCACCATGGTCGGCCCCCTCGCTCACCCCAAATAACCTAACGCGTCGCGCTGCAAAAAAGGTACGGTACAAAAAGGTACGGCGTACCTCCGTGTTCTCAATCGGCTTTCATGATTGAAAACTAATATAAAAATCGTCGCATGCTGCCATGCATCTCTGAGATACTAATGGAGTTCTTAATCTAGCACGAAAGGAGTTCGGCTATGAAGCAGACAGAGACAATCCAGACGGCGCCAACTTCGAACACACATCAAGGTGAGAGCAACGGAACAACTGCTCCCGTTCGCAAAAGAAACCGCCGTCGTCGCTTATCAGGTTGGTAAGCTTAAAGGCCCTCCGCGAAATGGAGGGCCTTTTTATTTTAAGACCCTCTCATTCTCAACGCTCTTTCATTCCACTTTCTTCCGGTTTTCATCCAAGCCCTAATTTCAAGAATTTCTGTTCTTTCCTCCTAGAGCCCTTTAAATCCTGAGACGACGTTGGAAGGAATCAAAGAGTTATGAATAGAAAAGGAAAAATACCTCGCTATAAAAGACAAAGAAGACTGCTCACGGAGCTTCCCGGAATGGGCAAGGCCGGAGCCCTTGAGCGCCGCCCTTATCCACCGGGGCAGCATGGTTTGCAGCGCCGAAAATATTCCGAGTTTGCTTTGCAGCTTGAAGAAAAGCAGAAGCTCCGATTTCACTATGGTCTTCGCGAAGAACAGTTTCGTCGTTTGATTAATAAAGCAAAAAAATCTCAGGCGACGAACTGGGTTGAAGCATTGGTGAATCTGCTAGAAAAGCGCTTGGACAACGTGGTCTTCCGCTTAGGTTTTGCTCCCAGCATTCCGGCCGCTCGCCAGCTGGTTTCTCACGGCAAAGTTCTTGTGAATGGAAAAAAGGTGAATATTGGGTCGCAAGTGATTCGTGTGGGCGACAAGATTCGTTTGAAGGCGGAGGCTTATGACAATCAAGTCTATCTTCAAGCAAAACAAGGCCCTCGGTTGCCGTTGCCTTCGCATCTGAATAAAGAAGACGGGGCGGGTAAAGAAGAGGGGCGTTTGAGCGATGAACCAAAACTTGAAGCGGTGCCCTTCGCTTTTGAGCCCGGACTGGTCATTGGCTATTACTCAATGAGGGGCTAATGAAAAAGGCACAATTTGTCGAAGCAAATCAGATCGGTTTTGAAGAACTGACCGAAAACTTGGTCGTTCTTAACCTGAATGGCGAAAAGTTTGTGATGGATACGGATACGATGATTGATCTCACTTTTCGCTGTGCCGCTTTTCTGACCTACCTTGAAGGAAAAGAAAAGCGCGAAGTCAGTGAACATTGCTTTCATTAGAAGCGACGGCGACCTTTGGCTTCGGGGGTTCCATCGGCGGGATCCTCGGGCCATTGGTGTTTCGGATACTTAATGCGCAACTCTTTGCGAACCTCGGGATAGCCATTTTTCCAGAAGCTTTCCAGGCTGGAAGTGACTTGGACGGGGCGGAAGTTGGGCGCCAACAAATGCAAGGTGACGGGGATTTTTCCAAAATAGACTTTGGGTGTTTCCATCAACCCAAAGACCTCTTGAATTCTGACCTCGAGATAGGGGCCCTTGTCGACGGGGTAGATCACCTGAATCTTGCTTCCGCTCGGGACCTCCAGACGGTCGGGAACTTCTTTTCGCAAAAGCCCAGCGACATTTGCCGGAAGGACTGACTCAAAGAAAAAGACCAGATCTTTTTCCATCACCGCTTGCATCTTTGTTTCACTCAAGCAGGCTTGAGACAGGGCTTCGTGAATCAGCTTTGTGACGTCGATATTTTGTGGCTCTTGCCTTTGCAAAAACTCCCAACGACTCCACCAATGGCTCAGTTTTTCATTGTTCTTAAGAACCAATTCAAATTTCTCTGAAAGAATTTGCGGCAGTTTTTCAGCGATATCTTCCGCTGAGGCGGGGCTCAAAGAGGGTTCGTCCAAAGGTAAATCAAAAAGACTGCGATATTCCCGAGTGAAAAACTGTCCCTTGTCTTCAACAAAAGTCACATCGCGAGTTTTGACGATGAGGTCTTTAAAGGTCTGCAAAATAAAATCTTTGTCAAAACCACAGGCCAAGCTGACCACGGTTTCCGCGTCAGAGCTTCCTTCAACACCATTGAGCGCGATAAAAAACTCGGAATTTTTCACAAGGCTTTCCGATTGAAGTTTGACACCACGACCCCCGACCATCAGAGCCCGTTCTGATTTTCCACGACGTCGACAAAGACGATCGGTATAGGCTTTCAGTAAAATCTCTTTAAGAAGTGACGAAGACTCTTTCGTGTCGATTTTTTGGGGTGTGGCGGCTGTCTTTAAGCGCATCGCCAGGTCTTCAATTTGTCGAGCGGCCTGATCGACGGTTTGCAAAGCGAAAAAAGGAGCCCCGGCAGAAGCTTTTTTGGTTTTTCGATAGTGTTTTAAAACCTCAAGTCGTGCCGAGAGGTCACATTCAAGATTGTCACCCAGAAAGGAGGCGAAGGAATCTTTTTTTAAAATATCGCGTTCTTGCAGAAGGGCGGCCAATTCTGAAGCAAGCTCCGGAACTCCAAGCTCTTGTCCCACCAGCATCAGCTTTGCCAGACGCACGGGAAGAGGAAAGTGCAGCATACGCCGCCCCAGTTCCGTGATCTTTTGATTCTGATCCAAAGCGCCCGAGATCTTCAAAAAGCGAATGGCATTATTGAGAGCCACAGCGGGTGGTTTTTCAAACCAACTGAAGGAATCAAAGTCGGTGACCCCTTGGGCACTTAAAAAAAGCAGACTCTCGGTTAAATCAATTCTTTGAATCTCGGCGATCTCGCTTTTACTGAAAGAGAGTTCATCCATTTTATTCCACAGACGATAGCACACGCCGGGGAACTGACGGGCCGCTCGTCCCGACCTCTGAATAGCGCTGGATAGGCTGATGCGACCCAGTTCAAGACGAGAGAACCCCGTGCGATGATCTTGCCGCATGTTTTTTGCCAGGCCCGAGTCAATCACGGTGTTAACGCCATCCAACGTGACCGAGGACTCGGCGATATTGGTGGAAAGAACAATACGTTGTCGCAAGGACTTCTGCAAAGCCCGTCGTTGATCTTCGATATTTAAAGTGCCGTGCAGGGGAATCAATTCCAAATTCTTACTGTCGGCCCAGGCTTGCAAGGCATTTTGCGCACGATCAATTTCCCCAACGCCAGGAAGAAAAACCAGAATGTCTTTGTCTGTTTGGGATTGGGCCTCTTTAACGGTTTGAACTAGATTGTCATAGAAGGCCGGGGACGTTTGCAGAAGTTGAGACCCTTTTTGATAACGAACGTCCAATTCAAAAAGTTTTCCTGGGACGCTGACAATGGGGCAGTGGCCAAGATATTGAGAAATTTTTTCCGCCTCGAGGGTTGCGGACATCACCAGAATTTTGATATCACGGCCCAGCTCCTGCAGTTCGCGCAAAAGTCCCAGAGCCAAGTCGACATGCATGGATCTTTCATGAAACTCATCTAAAATGACCAGATCGACATCGCTAAGTTCAGGATCTTCAATCATTTGTCGAGCCAGCAACGCCTCGGTCATAAAAATTAGTTTGGTTTGTGTCGATGTCTTGTTGGCAAAACGAACTTGATAGCCGATTTCGCGGCCCACTTGCCAGCCTTGTTCTTCCGCAATGCGATGAGCGGCGGCAATAGCGGCCATGCGACGGGGCTCCAGAACCAAGACTTTCTTATTAACGATTTTTGCAAGAGCGGGGGGAAGACGTGTGGTTTTGCCGGCGCCGGGGGCTGCGGTGATGACCAGATTATTCCCACTTTTGAGTTGCTCCTCAATGGCGGGAATAAAACTGTCTATGGGAAGCGACACCAATGATTCCATTTTTAAGTCGGATAAATAAGCAGCATAAACTCCGCCTTTTCATAGGGGAGTCCAGAAATGAGTTTGTCGATGTTTCCATCCAACACACACTCATCGTCCTGAGAAAGATTGAGAGTCAGTAAGAACTTTCTATTTGAGAAATGTTCTTTCATGTCGTTCAAGGTTTTTTTCAGGCGATAGGGCGTATCCATCACAATGATGGCGCGTTTTTCTTTGGTGAGTTCTCTTAAGGCTTTCCCTCGAGATTCGGTTTCCGCCGGTAAGAAGCCACGAAAAACAAATTCGTCCAGCCGCTGACCACTTAAAGAAAGAAGTCCCATCAGGGCCGAGGCCCCCAGGGCGGACTTCACCGGAACATTCTTTTGCCGACAAAGGCGCACCAGATCGGCTCCGGGATCACAAAAGCCAGGTGTCCCACAATCGGTTACCAGCGCCACGGATTTTTCCGCACACAGCGGAACTAAAGCCGCCTTATCTTCTGGGGTCGAATGTTCATCCAGAACTTCATAGGTTTTTCCCGTGATGCCATGAGAGCGTAAAAGTTTTGAGGCTTCCTTGGTGCTTTCACAAATGACGACGTCACAAGATTTGAGGATCTCCAACGCTCGCAGAGTGATTTCTGTCGTATCGCCAATGGGTGTGGCTACAAGGTAAAGCATCAGGATTCCTTTTGATTCAGCAGAAAGTTCATAATGCGTGGCAGGGCTTCCGGAGGCTCGGCTTTTCCGGCGTGAGTGCTTTCGAAGAAAATCATTTCAACGTGCGGGCAGAACTGAGCCAAATGATGAAGATTTACGGGTTCATTCTCAAAGAAGTAAATTTTGGAATAACCTTTTTTATCAGCCTCAATAAACCAATCGGTTTTGAATTGCGCATCGTCCATGCTGCGGTGAGGTTTTAAAACCAGCAGCGCCTTCTCATTTAAAGGAAATCCCCAGCGGCGCATGATCTCTTCAGAGCCGACACCCATTCTTTCCACATCGCGACCGGTGAGATACGCAATCTCAGCTCCCACGCTTTCCACCGAAGCCACGAACTCAAGAGCCCCTTCATAGGGGCTATCAAACTGCAGATAGTGATTCGAGAAAAAACTCTTTTGCCAATAATCTTTGATGGCCTCTTGAAAATCCGCATGGTGCCCATCAAGACCCGCGCGTTCTAAAGCACCCTTGATGCCCCAGTCGCTGCGCAGAGTTTTTATGTTCTTAAGTAAGGCCACCTGTTCTGGAAAAAGTTTTTGATTTAAGGGAGCGGCGGCAAAATCAAGCAGGATGCGTTCTAGACGTGGGCTCACGTCGAAAAGTGTGGAGTCCAAATCAAACACCACGAGACTCTTTTGTCCCTTGCGGGTGAGGTCCTGAATGTTAACAAGAATCTGCTCTAACATATGGGGCCATCTAGCCATACAAGTCTAGTGAAATCAAAGACTTTTCTTGCCCGAAGACGGTGATTTTCTATAATGAGGACGGAGGCAAATAGCACATGATGAGACTCTTTACTACGATAGTCCTGATGGTCTCTTTGACGGCGTGCCAGTCCAAGAAAGATGTCTTAGGAACCGAGAAAAATCCTATTAAATTTCAATTAGTCCCCTCTGTAGATGCCAAGGTCTTGGCGGACAATGCGGAAGTACTCAAGCAGTATCTGGAAAAAAATACGCCCTACAAATATCAAATTACGATTCCTCAGTCCTTTGTCGCCGTGGTCGAAGCGTTTGGCACCAAGAGAGCCGACGTCGCGGCGATAAATACTTATGGTTATTATATGGCCCACGAGAAATATGGTGTCGAAGCACGTCTGACCGTGATTCGTTTTGGACTGGCAACTTACCAGTCTCAGTTTTTAGCTCGTGCGGACAGTAAGATCAAAACTTTGAAAGATCTGACGGGAAAGAAGATGGCGTTTGTCGATCCCGCTTCGACGTCAGGATATCTATTGCCGATGAAAACACTGAAAGATCGCCATATCGAACCCAAACAAACGGTTTTTGCGATGAAACACGACTCGGTGATATCTATGATTTATCAACGCCAGGTCGATGCGGGGGCGACATATTATAGTCCGCCTCGCAATGGGCACATCGAGGACGCGCGCCGTCTTGTGAAAATCCAGTATCCCGATGTGGAAGAAAAGATTAAAATTATAGAGCTGTCCGAGCCCATTCCCAACGATCCGATCGTCTTTCGCAAAGACATGCCGGAAGAGATGAAGGATGTCATTATCAATGCGCTCTTAAAGTTTGTGGCCACACCGGACGGGCAGAAGGCAGTGGATCTTATGTTGGGAGCCACGAATTTTAAAAAGTCTTCAGATGGGGATTACGATTCCGTGCGCGAGATGCTGAAGACCTTGGCGCAAGAAGTGAAGTGAAGGTGCCTATGGCAGAACCAAGTCAGTACACCCTTGTTATTAAAGAACAGCACGTAGATTCCTATGGACATGTGAACAATGCCACTTACCTGACCTTGTATGAAGAGGCTCGTTGGGAGTCCATCACCCCGCGAGGTTATGGCTTTAATGAGATTCATCAAAGACAGCAGGGGCCGGTGATTCTTGAGGTGAATGTAAAGTTCATTAAAGAGATTCGACTTCGCGAAAGCATCACGATCACCACTCAACTTCTTAAATACGAAGGGAAAGTGGGTCAGATGGTGCAGCAGATGATCAAAGAGGACGGCACTGTGGCCAGTGAAGCTGTTTTAACATTTGGTCTTTTTGATATGAAAGCACGAAAGCTCATCTTACCCACGCCCGAGTGGAAGAAGGCCTTGGCAATGGAATAAAGCGCTTACTCTTTTAAAGGAAGCGCGACCACCGTGAGATAAAATTTCCCTTTGCTTGTTGAAAAGGGGATCATCATTCCGGCGGACCCTTGTGCGCAGGGAATCGTTTGATTGGCACCTAAGAGCACTCGAGGAACGGTCATCTGCACGCCAAAACTGGTGATTTCAGATTTTGCATTACCGAAGATAATATTGTTGATCTCGCCCACGGCATCTTGATTTTCTTGGGTGAGTTCCGTTTGCTCCTCCATCAACATAAGGGAGACAACCTCAAGGAAACTTCCTTTGTCGAAGGAAATACTGAGAAAACCCTGGAAGGACTGACTTTTAATATCAATCGCCGAAGAAACTTCGCCCATCAAGGGATCGTGGGGTGATTTTGGACCGGCTTTTTCCATATTAATGCCGGTGACGCCAAACTGAGTGAATACATTTAAGGTGGCCTTGATCATGGCATTGATCACGCGAACATCCACGGCATATTTCGAAGCGGCAGCCGCTGTGGCATGAGGATCTTTGCTTTGTCCGTGATGTTGGGTGTTCAAAAGATTGATGAGAGCATTGATCAACTCATCAGGACTGACAGGTTTTTTGAAAAACTTGGAGCCTTTCAAAGAATCGGGAAGATCCGTCAGTTCTTTTTGCGAGATTACCACAATGTCTGCATTTTGGGTGTTCTTGTAAGTATGAATGCCATACACAAACCCCCCATCCATCAAACGGGGGACTTCGGTATCAATCAGAACGACGTCAAACTTTTGATTTTCAGACTTGATAGCCGCTTCCGCACCGTCTTTGGCGCGCACGACAATAGGAGACACGCCGGAGTTCTCCAATTGCTTCAACAAGGGCTCTTTCACCAAGTGTTCGAGTTCACTGTTGTTGTCCACGATGAGGATGTTTTTTCTTAGTTTCATGTCTTTTTTCTGTATAAACACCATAAACTCACATTGGTTTAAGTGGCAATTTGAATATCTCTTAGCTTTTCGGTTCTTATGGGGAACCCTTGAGCTTTATTTTTGCCTAAAAGTTCGACGAAAATCGGCAATCAATTCTTCATAAAATGTCTAATTTCCTACAGTTAAGTCGGGTCCTGTTTGCGCCGATAGGCTTCTTAAGGAGTATCGGACAATGGCAAAACAGTACTATCTTTCAAACAATGGGACTCATGTTGGTCCGTACACACATGAGACAGTCTTAAATAAGATCGAATCCCAGGAGCATCAATGGACTGACTACGTCTATGACGAAACGATCGGTGAGTGGTTGATGTTGGTGGAACACCCCGAGTTTGCAGCTAAGCTCGCGCAAAGGCCCTCCGTTCGTCCAGGAGCCCCGTTGGCTTCGACTCCCAAGAACACTCTAAAAGAAAAAGAGTGGTTCCTGCTAAAGGACGGCAACAACTATGGCCCCTTTTGCCAGTTGGAACTGATTCAGATGCTGCAAGAAAAAGCTCTTTTTGAATACGACTATGTTTGGCACTCCAAACTTCCAAATTGGAAACGGGTGGCAGAGTTGGAAGAGTTTTCACCCAAAAGCATTCGTTCGATGAAAGAGTCCAATGATGCCGATGTCGCAGAAATCTTTTTCCGTCGTCGTCATGCACGGGCTTCTTATGGAGCTTCGTTGATTGTTCATAATAATAAGACGGTCTTCCGTGGTCAGGCTTTGGAGATCAGTGCGGGAGGAGCGGGTGTTTTGATCGACACGCCAAATCTTCAGCCGGGTCAATCCTTGTTTCTTCATTTTCAGCCCGGCAATGGAGTTCCTCCTTTCAATGTCGTTTGCCAAATCGTCAGCAAACAATTTGTCAAAGAGGCCTCTTCTCACGATGCCGAGGCTGTGAAGTACGGAGTGAAGTTCACGACGTTAAGTCAATCCGTGCGTGAATCCATAAAGAACTTCACAACCAAAGCTGCCTAGGTATTAGAGTTCGGACCGCCGGAAAAAGAGGACTTATGAAAAAGGAATTTTCAGTATTGGGGATGGTCGCAACGGTCTTCGTATTGGCGGCTTGTGCGCAGGACGTAAAGTTCGATCTTCCTGCCGCCTCCGATAACTTTGGTCAAAGTATTACTTATAATAACAAGGTCGACATTCTTTGGATCGTCGATAACTCTTCTTCGATGTTGAAACACCAGCAAAGTCTCAGTGCACAGGTTCCTGATCTTGTGGGGAAACTCAACTCACTGAAGATGGACTATCATATGGCCGTGGTCACGACCAGCATGGGGGGCACGAATCCCGATGGAGGGCGTTTTATCGGAAGTCCGAAGTATGTTACGTCGTCAACGCCGGATCTCATCAATAGTCTGAAAGACCGAATGATCGTCGGCGAGGCGGGGAGTAATAACGAGCGTGGCCTTGAATCCATGGAGAGAGCTCTATCCGCAAGTTATCTGGCGAATGAGGGAAAAGGATTTTTCCGTGAGGATGCTCTTTTGGTGATCATTGCTTTGTCAGATGAAAATGATAAGAGTGCGGTTTCTAGTCCCGTATCTCACTATGTAAATTTCCTGGATGGTTTAAAGCGTCCGTGGGTTGATGGCTCGCGTTCGTGGGTCTTTAACTTTATTGGCGTCTTGCCGACCAGTGTGAACTGCAAAACCTTCAACGACTATTCTGAGTCAGGCCTGACGTTCATTGATATCGTGCGAGAATCCGCAGGGGTGCAAGAATCTATCTGCAGCACGAATCTTTCTTCAGCGGTGTCAAACATTCGGGCTCGGATCTATCAGATCCTCACAGATTTCAAGTTATCCAAATTGCCTTTGGTAGAGACCATTACCGTCAGTATTAATGGGCAATCCGTTCCACGCAGTAACGTGAACGGATGGGATTATATCGAGTCTTTGAATGTGATTCGCTTTTATGGTTCTGCAGTACCGTCGGCGGACGCATCCATCAAAGTTGATTTTAAGCCTAAAGAAGCAAACTGATAATACAGTCCCTGGGCTTTCATGAGTTCCGCATGAGAGCCCACTTCCACGATCTCTCCCTGATTTAAAACCACAATACGATCACACTGTTCAATCGTCGATAGACGATGGGCGATGATGATGCTTGTGCGCCCCTTGGTGACTTCTTTGGTCGCTTCCTGAATGACATGTTCGCTTTCAGAATCAATATTCGCCGTGGCCTCATCCAGGATCAGGATGTCGGGGTTGAATGCCAAGATGCGGGCAAAGGCGATGAGCTGGCGTTCCCCGACAGAGAGGTTGGCGCCCCGTTCATCGACCGGGCTGGCAAGACTTCTTCCGGTGCGCTTTAGCATGGCCAGGTAGCCCGTTTTCTCGCAGGCTTTTTCAATCTGCTCGTCACCAATGCGCGGGTCTCCCAGGCCGATATTTTCTCTGATCGTGCCTCTGAAAATAAAGTTGTCTTGTTGAACGACTCCGACGTGATGACGAATCTCAGTTCTGGGGATGCGCTCTAAAGGCAGGCCATCGACGAAGATCGACTTTGCGGGGGCATCATAAAATCGTTGTAAAAGAGATATAAACGTCGACTTTCCGCTGCCGGTGCGTCCCACCAAAGCGATGGACTCACCCGCCTTGATTTGCAAGGATACGTTTTTAAGAACCAGAGGAAGATGACTTTCGTATTGGAAGTTCAGATTGCGAATCTCAATATCACCGCGAATCACCTCGGGGGCTTGAAGAAGTTCCGACTCCGCCTCTTTGGCTTCATCCATCAAGGTGAAGATCCGTTCCGCACTGGTTAAAGAGTTTTGAAACTGTTGGTATTTTTCCAGGATCTCGCGAAGGGGAGGGATGAAATCTTGAATGTTCATGAGGAAAGCCACCAAAGAACCAATCGCAATGGAATTCTGAGCACTCAGCAATCCACCGAAATAAAGGGCCGAGGTGATTGTCGCGGCATTAAAAAGATTCATGATGGGTTGCATAAGCGCGTAGGAGCGGATCGAGCGCATGTTGGTGTCACGATAGTCCGTGGAAAGGCTGGAGAACAGCTCTCGGTTCCGAGTCACTCGATTGTAAAGCTGCACCACCTTGATGCCGTTCAGATTTTCCGCCAAAAAGGCATTGATTAAAGACAGCTTCTTTTTCTGTTCACGAAGAATGTCGCGGATGCGGTTGCTTAAATAGAAAGAGGCGGCAATAAAGAAGGGCGCTAAAATCAAAGAAACCAAAGTCAGCTTCCAAGAAATGAAGGCCAAGGCGATCACGACGGAAATAATAATAACGATGTGAGTGAAGACGGAGATGACGCCATCAGTGAAAAGTTCCCCTAAAGACATCACGTCGTTAGTCAAACGAGTGACGATGCGGCCTGTGGGGGTTTTATTGAAAAACTGCATAGGCAGTCTTTGCACATGGGACATCAGGTCTTCGCGCAAATGAAAAAGCATTCTGTTTCCGAAAATCTGGAAAAGATAAACATTGGCGAATGAAAAGCAGGACCTAAAAATCTCTAGAACAAGATAGACGTAGGCTACTTGGGTGAAGATGGAATAGTCTTTTTCTTTCACGCCGTGATCAATCGCATAGCCAATCAAAGCGGGAATCAGACGCGCGGCAATCGCGCCACCAGCAACGGCGAAGATGGCCGAAAATAAAAGGACCTTTTCTTTGCGAGCGTAGGGCCAAAGTCGTTTGAATAAAATCGGATAGGTGATTTTGGTTTTCACCAAATCTTCATGCATGAAGTTTTCACTCATGGTGATCCCCTTGACCTTGAATTTGCACGATTTTTTGGAACGTGGGGCTGACCTTCAGGACCTCAGCGTAGGACCCCCAAGCCTCCACGCAGCCATCCTTAAGAATTAAGAGCTTGTTGACGCCCTTCAGGGAAGAGAGGCGGTGAGCCACGATAATGCGACTCATCGTGGAATGGCTTTTTGCCAGCTCTTCTTCGATGGCCTTTTCTGTTTTCGTATCCACGGCGCTAAGTGAGTCATCCAAGACAAGGACGGGAGTTTTCATAATCAGGCCGCGCGCAATCGTCAGGCGCTGCTTTTGGCCTCCGGAAAGATTGACGCCTCTTTCTCCCAACTGTGAGTCGTACTTGTGGGGTAAAGAGTCGATCTCTTTGCTGAGATCCACGATCTCCGTCATGCGCAGAATTTCTTCTTCCGAAGCTTTTTCGCGCAGACCAAAGCTGACATTGTCAGAGATACTTTCGCTGAACAAAAAGGCCTCTTGGGGAACCAAAAGGAACGTCTTGCGAAGAGACTCTTGCTGGATGTCTTCAAGGGGAATCCCGTTGATCAGGATTTGCCCTTCTTCGAGAGGGTACATTCGCGACAGAAGATGCAGCAAAGTCGTTTTGCCGGCGCCCACGGGTCCCATGATTCCTAAACTCTCTCCGGCTTTCAGGGAAAAGGAGATATCCTTGAGTACATAGACAGAACTGCCCTTGT
>NZ_JBLJBT010000034.1:0-68440 GCF_047637665.1 Bdellovibrio sp.
ATCGATTCGTCCCGAGATCAATCAGTACTTTATTGAATCCAATACCGACGGAAAACCCTTCAGCCGCGAACAGCGTTCCGTCGTTTATCAAAGAGCAAAAAAGGTTTTGGATACGGTCCCTTTCGGAACTCAACACAACGTTTACGAACAAGGTTATGAGTTCGTGACTCACTCACTCTATCCAAAACATGTTGATCGGGAGTCACTGCGAGTGACGGTCGGAAGTAATCTCTGTACTCAGCCCTACTCAATGTCTCTTCTTAATATTTCAGCTATGAGTTTTGGATCACTGTCCCCAAACAGCATCTTGGCCCTCAATGGGGGCGCTAAAGACGGTCGTTTTGCTCACAATACCGGAGAAGGAGGCATTTCGCCTTATCATCTAGAACCTGGTGGTGATCTTATCTGGCAAATTGGCACAGGGTATTTCGGCTGTCGCAATCATGTCGGGGATTTCGATCCAGAACTCTTTAAAAAGAATGCCACCTGCACATAGCGCTTTCTCTGATGCGAAAGGCATGCTTTCATTCATTTCTCAATTACGCGATCTTTCTGGAGGAAAACCTGTTGGCATTAAGCTCTGTTTGGGCCATCAAAAAGAATTCGAAGAGTTGGTGGACCTGATGCGCGATCTTAAAAGCTATCCCGACTTTATCGTTGTGGACGGCGCTGAGGGCGGCACGGGCGCCGCCCCTTTGGAGTTTACAAACTATATTGGGATGCCGGGAATCGACGCGCTTGTCATCATCGTCGACGCTCTTAAAAAGGCCAACCTCAAAGACCAAATCAAAGTCATCGCAACCGGCAAAATCACCACGGCATTTGATATCGTAAAGCTTCTTTGCATTGGCGCTGACGCGACCTATGCGGCACGTTCCATGATGTTAGCACTGGGGTGCATTCAAGCTCTTCGTTGCAACAACAACAAGTGCCCTGCGGGAGTCGCCACTCAAAACAAAGCCCTTTATAATGGCCTTCATGTACCTACAAAACGAGTCCGCGTTAAAAACTTTCATCAGGAAACTCTGGAGGCCGTCGCTCATGTGATCGGCGCCATGGGCGTAGGACACGTTGAAGAACTCAACAGAAGTCATCTTCACAAAAGAGTCGATGAAAATAGCATTCGAACTTATTCCGACATCTATCCCGAAATCGTTTAGAGAACTCATCGGCATCGAGTCCTGCACTCGGACATTTTAAAAGTAAAAAGGGAGCTTCCGCTCCCTTTCACATTTCGTTAAAATTTCTTTTCTATAAGAGATCTTATTCATCATCCAGTTCATCGTCACCAACCACACCGAGGTTGTATTTTTCTATGCGATAACGCATAGATCGGAACGAGATATGAAGCAATTTCGCAGCTCTCTTTTTCACGCCGCCTGCGGAATGAATCGCCTTGATCAATAATTCTTTTTCAATCTGACCCATGACTTTATCAAGATCAACACCATCATCACCGATTTCAATTTCGTTGGATGATGCCATCTTACGACCGGAAGACGTGTTCACCATAGGAGGTAAAGACTCTGGCAAAATAGTCGCGCCCCCCTCCAAGGCCACCGTTCGCTCAATCAAGTTCTCAAGCTCCCGAACGTTTCCTGGGTAATCATACTTTTTGAGGATCTCCATGGCTTCGGCACTGATGCCGCCGATATTTTTATTCAAACGCTCATTATACTTCTTTAAAAAGTGATTGGCGAGCAACGGAATGTCTTCACGGCGCTCACGGAGACCCGGAGTTCTAATATTAATAACATTCAAACGATAGAACAAATCTTGGCGGAAAGTTCCTTTTTGAACCATTTCCTCTAAGTTTCTATTCGTCGCCGCGATAATACGTACATCCACTTTATTATCTTCTGTAGCACCCACGCGGCGAATGACTCGCTCTTGAATCGCACGAAGCAACTTCACCTGAATCGTTAAAGGCAGCTCCCCCACCTCATCCAGGAACAGGGTTCCGCCATCGGCGACTTCAAAAAGACCTGCTTTATCAGCCACCGCACCAGTGAACGATCCCTTCTTATGACCAAACATTTCAGATTCCATGAGATTCTCTGGAATGGCTCCGCAGTTCACTGTCACGAACGGTCTGTCTTTTAGGGGACCATTATAGTGAATCGCCTTTGCGACCACCTCTTTACCTGTTCCCGACTCTCCCGTGATCAAAACATTCGTGGGTGTTTGAGCCACCCTTTTGATCATGTCATAGATCGAATGCATCGCGGGGGAATTCCCCACCATGTTCTGGAAGGAGTATTCTTTAACCAGTTCTTTTTTGAGAGATCTATTTTCAACTTCAAGATTACGAGAGCGCAAAGCGTTTTGAATATTCAACCGAACTTCATCAATCTTAAACGGTTTCGTCAAATAGTCGTAGGCGCCCATCTTCATAGCCTCGACAGCCGTTTCGGTTGTTCCAAAGGCCGTGATCAACATGAACACAGTATCCGGGTAGGATTCTTTCACATGCTTTAAAAGTTCAATTCCCGTAACATGAGGCATTTGCAAATCGGAAATGATCATGTCGAAAGTTTTTTTAGCAAGAAGGTCTTTCGCTTTTTGGCCATCCTCAGCCAAAGTGATTTCATACCCTTCTTTTTTAAGCATGATTTCTAAAAACTCGCGAATTGATTCTTCGTCATCGACAACAAGAATTCTCGACTTCATTTATACGCTCCCACGTCCTGTGTTAAATACTATTCTCTCAATGAGCTCTTGGAAAAGTCAAAACAAACTCAGTACCTACGCCCACTTCACTCTCTACAAACACCTGCGCCCCATGTCCCTCTAAAATCTTATGAGTCACGGCTAGACCAAGGCCTGTGCCTTTGGCCTTGGTGGTATGAAAGGGCTCAAACATTTTTCTCTTCGTCGCTTCACTCATCCCACAACCCGCATCTCGAATTCTTACCTGTATTTCTTTTTCACTCGCCAAAGCTCTGACGGAAAGACTTGGCTTTTGCGATTCACCCATCGCCTGATAAGAATTGATGATGATATTTAAAAAGGCCTGCTTTAGCTTATCCCGACGCCCTAAAATGATCAGACTTGATCCAAGCTCTCGCACCTGCTGCACATCTGCACGAACTTGAGAATTCACAAGCATAGAATCCAGAATTTCAGTCAACAGCGGTGATAGATCCACGGGATCCGTCGGTGGTGTTTCTGGTCGCGAATAGTCCAGAAACTCCGTGATCAGATTATTCAGACGATCAATTTCACGAAGTATGATCTTCATTAACTTTCTATCGTCTTCATTATTTACAGTTTGAGTCAAAAGTTCGATGCTTCCACTGATCCCAGCCAAGGGATTGCGAATCTCATGTGCAATTCCAGCGGCAAGCCCCCCGACCGCGGCCATCTTCTCATTTTGGCGGGCACTGTACTCAAGCTGACGAATCTTGGTCAAATCATCAAATAAGGCAATACAAAGTCGAGCTTGCAGTTCCGGGCTATAAATCTTAGATACTGTCATGCCCAAAATCTTGGCTTGAGTTTCCCCTGGAGAAGCGTATTTTACGTCTCCTTTAAAAAAACCCTCATCATTTTTAGCACTCGGAAAGTAATCATACCAGTTGGCCTTGCTTAAATCCGCAACACCCAAGATTTGGGTTGCCGAAGAATTCGCTTTTACAATCTCACCGGCCTCAGTGAAGGACACCATCCCCGTGGGGATATTTTCCACCAACACTTCGTTCAGTTCTTGCGCAGAACGAAGACTTAAACCCGTCTTTTTGAGTTCACTACCAACACTCTGAAGCTGTTCACTCAAGTATCCCGAGAGCCCTGCCACCGAGAAGAACGCAATATTGTTCAGGGTTAGAAGAAAAAAGAAACTTAAGGCTTTCATCTCTGGCGAAAACAGCGCCGCCAAAGAAAAAAAGATACTGGTAAAAAGAGCCAGAGTTAAAGCTCCGACACCGCGACAGGCAATACCTGCCAAGAGAATATTCACCAGATGAAGAAACAAAAAAAGCGACTGATTGATTCCTGAATAATAGATAAGAAGGGAGATAAAGAGAGAGTCGAAAACAAAACCTGCAAACAGCCATAAGGGCCGCTGAAGTACTTTCTCCCAATTTGCGAACCAGACCAGATGAAGGGTCAACGCGACGGTAAGAATCCAATAGAAAGGACCCAGGATCGACCAGTTAATAAACCCTTCCTGAACGATGCTGGAGATAATGCTAATCAGAAGAATCAAAACAAAAAGGCTGAGGCGGACAAACTCCACCATCAACCCACTGTTTTTATTATTCTGCATCGCAAAGCTAAGACGCATCTACTGAACCACATCCGCCATATTGAAGATTGGAAGATACATCGCCACGACCAGAACCGCGATAATACCACCAAGCACAACCATCAAAAGAGGCTCAAGCAAGGACGTCATCGCCTTCACGGAAGTTTCAACTTCATCTTCATAGAAGTCAGCGATTTTACCCAACATAATATCCAAAGTCCCCGATTGCTCTCCGATGGAGATCATTTGCACAACCATGTCCGGGAAAGCCTTTTCCTTACCCAGAGGGGATGCAAAAGTTCTGCCTTGAGTAACGGACTCTTTACAACGAAGCAAAGACTGTTCGATCACCACATTCCCCGCCGTTTTCGCAGAGATCTCAATTGCTTCAATCAAACCAACGCCGGACGCCAAGAGAGTTGAAAGCGTTCTTGTTAAGCGAGCAATCGCGGATTTTTGAATCACTTCACCAAAAACAGGGGCCTTCATCAGAAAACGATCAAAAGAGTCCTTGCCTCCATCCGTCTTTATCCATTGCATGAAGACGAAAGGACCTAAAATCAGAATCGCCAAATAGACATACCAATTATTGATCATCGAGTTACTTAAGTTCACCACCAACTGAGTTAAAGCCGGTGGTTCTTTTCCTGAAGACGCAAAGAACTCCATGAATTTCGGAATAATGAACACCAAAATACCCGCAATGACGATCATCGCGACCACGATGATGACCATCGGATAAACCAAGGCTCCCTTCACCTGAGCCTTCAACTTTTCAGACTTCTCCATATAGTTGGCAAGACGCTGCAAAATACCATCTAAGATACCGGCTTCTTCCCCGGCTTGGATCATGTTGACATAAAGTTTATCAAAAACATTTGGCACCTGCGCCATGGAATCCGCTAAACGTCGTCCGCCTTCAATCGAGGTTCTGACCTGCGCGGAGGCCTCGCGCAAAAGTCCAGGGCGCAATCCTTCAGACAAAATCTTCAACGCATCCACAACCGGGATCCCCGCATTAATCAATGTCGCAAACTGACGAGTGAAGATCTGCAAGTCCTTACCTTTCACACGAGGTACAAAAAGACTTGAACTTTTTCCCGCCGCCGGGCGAGCTCCACCAAACTGAACGACACGAACTGGAAGGAGTTGCTGAGCTCTCAGTCGAATGATCGCTTCCTGCTGAGAGGCGGCCTCTAATTCCCCCTGCACCACCTGTCCTGATGCATTCTTTGCCTGATACTGAAATTTGGCCATATTAGATACCTACCTTCTTAAGAAGTTGATCGAGGTTGTCTGGATCCCGAGACACTTCAAATGCCGTTTTGAGATCTACGCGACGACGAATAAGATGTTGCAAGAGAGACTGATTCAAAGTCAAAATTCCAGAGTTCTCTGAAGAGTTTGCCATCAAGTTATCCACGCCTTTGACGTCTTCATCCTCAACCAAACTTCGCACCTGCGGTTTCATCAAAAGCACTTCGTGAGCAAACACTTTTTCACCGCCAAGCCCTGACATGGGGTATTGCCCCGATGCCAAACTCAACACTTCGGCCAGGCGAGGAGCTCCATGCTCACCGTACTTTCCCCCCAGTACCGACAAAGCGCGACGAAGAGCATTGATCACCGAAGGCGCTTTCATTGAGTAAATCACAAAGAGACCTTTTTCAGCCAAGGCCAAGGCTTCTTCAATAGACGCTTCATCGTCATGATCATCAAAGACAACCATATCCACGCCCGCCATCAAGCTTTGTCGCTCTTCCTGACGAACGAACTCACCCTTATGATAAAGATAGCAGGCCTTGGCCTCCCGAACCTGAGGAAAGGCTTTCCGAGAGAACACCACCCCTACGAACGATTTTTCTTCACTCAATTTTTGTAAAATGCGATGAAGTGCCCACACCTGCCCTGCTTCGCCAGGGCCCGAGAGTAAGACCAAGCCTTTCATACGAAGGCACGTTTCCAGTAACGACGGTGGCAACGGAATTTCCTGGCGACTTCCGTCTAAATCCATATCAAGAACAGCCTTCATCGTGCTGTCTTGCTGAAAGAACGAAAATCCAATACGAACGCTTTCAAAGGAGGTCTCTCCTTGCACAACTCCGGTCGTATCCAGAACTGCCTTTTGTTGGCTGTTTAAAAGACTTTGCTGCAGCAGATTCCACTCTGTCATCAAAGCGGGAGAGCTTCTCAAACTCACCCATCCCGAGGGCAGACGAACCCGAGGCTCACTGCCCACGACAAATAAAAACTCTTCCGCCTTTTTTGCCTTCGCCTGCAAAAGAAGTTCCGTCAAACTCATTATGTGTCCTTCACTGATGCATTGAGCACTTCTTCAATTGTCGTAATGCCACGTTTTAATTTTATTAAAGCACTTCGTCGCAAGGTTCTCATGCCCTGCTCTCGAGCTAAAAAGCGCAGTTGTCCCGTGGAGGCTCCTTTTAAAATCGCCTCTTTCATCTTTTCCGTCATGTGCATCAATTCATAAATCGCCGCACGTCCCTTGATGCCGGTGCTGTTGCAGTTCGCACAACCCTTTCCACGGAAAAGCTTGTAGTCACCAACTTCCGTTGGGGAGACTCCCAGATTAATCAAAGTTTGAGGAGGTACTTCTACCGGCGCCTTACAGGACTCACAAATCTTTCCCACAAGACGTTGTGCCACGATCAAATTCACCGTGGAGGTAATGATATAAGGTGCAACCCCCATCTCGGTCAGACGAATCACCGTCGAAGGAGCATCGTTGGTATGCAAAGTACTCACAACCAAATGCCCCGTGGAGGCGGCTTTAAATGAAATCTCGGCGGTTTCAAGATCACGAATCTCCCCCACCATGACGATGTCGGGGTCTTGACGCAAGAAGGACTTCAGTGCATTGGCAAAGGTCAGATCAATATCAGGATTCATTTGCACCTGATTGATCCCTTCCAAGTTAAACTCCACTGGATCTTCCGCTGTAGAGATATTTACGTCCGACTGATTCAGTTCTGAAAGTGCAGAGTAGATCGTAGTGGTCTTACCAGAACCTGTAGGTCCCGTGATCAGCACCATCCCCTGCGGAAGATTAATATTGGATTTAAAGAGCTTTAGATCATCTTCTTCAAAACCCAACTTCGTCATATCCAGTTGAAGATTCGATTTATCCAAAAGACGAAGAACAACTTTTTCACCCCATAAAGTAGGCAAGACGCTGACACGAAAGTCCATTTCTTTACCCTTGGAGGTGCGAACTTTCAAACGACCATCTTGAGGACGACGTTTTTCAGCGATATCGAGTTTCGACATGATCTTAATACGAGAGGCAATGGCCGCCCCAGTCCCAGAAGGGGGAGCTGTGGCTTCAACAAGATTTCCATCGATACGGAAGCGCACGCGATATCTTTTTTCGTAGGGTTCAAAATGAATATCAGAAACTCTTTTACGAATCGCGTCCGTCAAAATGGAATTCACGAACTTCACAATCGGAGCGTCATCCAAAGGCCCGTCTTGATCGATGACCTCCGCCGTCGGACCACCAATTGAAAACTCCTCATCCAACCCCTCAACACTCATCGTGTTAAGAGACTTCGTACTAATGCTGCCACCGTAATACTTTTCAATCCCCGAAACGATCGCACTTTCGGTTCCCACCACCGCCTGAATCCGACAGCGTGTGATAAAACGCAAATCTTCTTTGACGATAATATTACTAGGATCGGCGAAGGCCACAACTAAGGTCGTCCCCGCCTTCTGCAAAGGAATTAACGTGTTTTTTTCGCAAACGTCTTTTGGAATCAAAGAGATCACACTTTGATCAATTTCAAAAGTATTCACTTCCACACCAGGAACAGCAAAGTGCTTTTCTAGTGCGCGAAGGATTTGGTTTTCCTTAAGAAATCCTAATTGAACAATCGCGGTCGTTAACTTATGACCGGACTTCTTTTGTTCTTCCACAGCCACCGCGAGCTGGTCAGACTTAAGCAAACCTTGCTTTACTAATATTTCACCAATTTTGAGCGAAGACATTGTGGCTCCCCTAGACAAACTTTACTCTAGGGTGCCATTTTTTGTAACTAGGCCAAAGAATAGTTTTCCTCGTGAAAATCTATGAAGGATTTTCCTGCAGAAACAGCTTCCAACTTTCGTGGATCTCTTGCGTGGAGACCTCTGTGACTTTCAAACGCTCCAACCAGAGACGCGTTAACACTTCCGCGATCAAAACCGGATGCAAGACCCTGAGGTCCGCCCGCTCCGCCTCTTCCAAAAGAAGATTATGGATCGGAAAAAGGTTCAGATCCAAAGCGTACCCCGTCCCCTTCATAAAGTTAAAATAGGAGAGATCCGTCAATAACGACTTATGCTGGGATAAATCTACCACATTCACCACGATGCCCGCACTGACGGACTGAAGCGTGAGGTCCTCCATGGGAAGAATATGAAAACGAACCCCCAACTGCGAACGAGTCAGAATATCTTTTTGCGATTGAAGCTGACTGACATCTCCTATCAGATAAATATCTGCTATTCCCATCTCTACCAAAGCAGCGGATACCACACGAGCCGTTTCATTATCGCCGACGACAAAAGCCGGAGCCCGAATATCCAAATCTCTGGCATTGGTCACTAGAACAGAGCGCATGGACTCATGCAACAGCAGACGCGGATACCATGAACCGTCTTCTTGAAATAACGAATCGACAACCTCGACAGCCCGCACTTGAGTCGGCAGGACTTTCATATGCGACAACACTTGAGACGACAACGACGGCTCGATCTTAACTGCGGTCGCTCCCTTCAAAAGCTCGGGGGAAAACTCGGAGTGCACCTCAAAAACCCATCCCCACCCTTTCTTTTCAGAAAGTGTGCGAAGATATTTCATGAAAAAACCCATCCCCTCGGAACGGAATTCAACTATTTTGAGAGTGCTCATTAAAATACCTACGGGCTTTCACCATGTCGTTTTGAATCTGAATCTTCAGCTCGTCAATTCCGGGAAACTTCATTTCATCGCGAATAAAATGCAGCAGATAGACTTCGACTTCGACACCATAAAGATGGGCATCAAAATCAAAAAGATGACTTTCAATTTTGATAGGGCTTTGGCCATTTTCATGAAAGGTCGGATTAACGCCGATGTTCGTGATAGAAGGATGCGAGTGCCCACCTATCTTCGTCAGAGTACAATAGACCCCCTGACGTGGCATAAACTCGACATCGGGATGAATGTTGGCAGTAGGGACTCCGATTGTACGCCCCCTCTGAAAACCCTTCTCGACGTGTCCGCGCAAATAATAGGTTCGCCCTAAAAGTTCGTTCGCCTTCTCAACATTTCCATTTTTCAGTTCTTCACGAATGCGCGAGGAAGACACCACCGCTCCTTGGTACTGAAATGGCGGAATGATAATCAGACGAATGCCTTTTTCTGCGCAAAATTTTTCAAGGAAAGGAATATTCCCAGCCCGATCCGCACCAAATGAAAAATCATGTCCCACCACCAAGGTTTTAGGATGCAATTTTTCAACTAGATAATTCTGTAAAAAATCCTGCGGCAAAAGCTGCGCAAACTCCTTGGTAAACTCTTCGAGAATGACGTACTCAATACCTCTTTGGGCAAACTGCTCCTGCTGATCCTTAAGGTCAAAAAGTCGGAAGGTAGGACGTTCAGGATGAAGAACTTTCACTGGGTGCGGATGAAAGGTGTAAACAACCGAGGGGACTCCGAAATACTGGGCCTCCCGAACCACATTTTCAATCAACTGCTGATGCCCAAGGTGAACGCCGTCAAAATTCCCTATAGTGACCACGGAAGCCTCAAGGGGGGAGCTCAACTGTTTGACGCCTGGATAGATATGCATATTTTTCAATATACCTCGTTCTACGCTTATCGGTAAGTGCTTTTAATAGTTGAAATTTTTAATAAATTTGCTATGTTGCGACGCGTGCAAAAGCCCTCTATTGACCACCTTAAATTGCGACTCGAAGTCCTGCTTCGTTTCTTCTCCCGTCGCCGGGGTTTTTGGCTTCGTTGTCTTCTTTGCTGGGCCATCGGCTGCCTTGCTTTATCCAACGATGAAATCAATGCCTATGATCAAAGATTTCAACTGCGAGGAGACCAGAAGACTTCCTCGCAAATTGTCTTGATTACGATCCGCCAGTCTGACTTTGCAACCATTTACGACACTCGCACAAACTTCCTTGATAACATGAGTGAGGTGACCGACATCACCGACAGTTTCTTCTGGAACAAAAGAATCTGGACTGAGTTGCTTTTTAAAATCCTTCGTCAAAATCCCCGCTCCGTTGGTGTGACTTTGTACTTTGGCGACAACGTCGGAACGGTTCGCCTTAATGCCGAAGAACAACGGCTGTTCCTGGACTCGCGCGTGGTTTGGGCTTCAACCACGAATAGCTTAGAAAGAATTTTGACTCCCATCTTTACAAGCCGCAATCACGACAATCTGGGCAGCAATGAACTTCGTCGCGACGAAGATGGTGTCGTTCGGCGCGTTTTCCCGCAAAGAGCAGAGATGCCTCATCTTGTAGAAAAGATCACGGGCAAAGCCTTTCCAACGTCTCAAGCGGGACTTCCCATCAACTATCGCGGATCAAACCGCGTCTTCACCCAGTACTCACTCAGTGAAATCATGTATGATGAAGTGCCTGCCAACGCTTTCTCGGATCGCATTGTGATCATTGGCGCAGAAACATCTTCAGGCCCGGTGTACATGACGCCCATGGGAACCCTGTCGCGCACCGAGATTCTGGCTCACATCACTGACACCGTCTTAGGCAATAAGTGGATCAAACGCCTGCCTTTCTGGTGGTACGCGACCGGCTTCTTTGCTCTTATGCTCATCGCCGTTTTTCTAATTACCACCTACCCCCAATCCGTGGCCCTGTTTTTTATTGTTTGGATTGGCACCTTGCTGGCAGCTCTTTCGGCGTGGGTTTTTGATACCTTCTACTTCTGGTCGCCGGCAATGTCGCCCTTTGTTCTATTGGGAACTTCTTGGATTATCTTTATCGGCTATCAAGCTTCCAAAATTGAAAGAAAGAACTTTCGCCTGCAACAAGAGCAACAGTACCTTCAGGAGCTGGAGCAACTGAAAAACAACTTCGTCAGCTTGATTTCTCACGACCTCAAAACACCGATTGCCAAAATTCAGGCCATCGTGGATCGCCTTTTGATGCAACCGCAAGCAGAGGAACTAGGGCAAGACTTACGATCCCTGCGCCTTTATGGTGACGAACTCAATCGCTACATCCAATCCATCCTCAAGGTTTTGCGTGTCGAATCTCGAGACTTCAAAATCAATACGGAAGTGGGGGATATCAACGAGGTGATCGAAGAGGCCCTGACACTTTTGCGTCCTTTGGCTCGCGAAAAAAACATTCAAATCCATACCTCTTTAGAGCCGATGTTTTCCCTTGAATTTGACACCACCCTTATCAAAGAAGTGGTCATCAATCTGGTTGAAAACGCCATTAAATACACTTCCCGAGATGGACAGATCGAGGTTATTTCATGTGAGACGGACGATCTTGTTCACGTGATCGTGAAAGACACCGGGGAAGGGATTAAACCTGAAGACATGGAAAAGGTCTGGGGGAAATTCACTCGCGGCAGCGATCAAGACTTGAAAACAAAAGGGACCGGCTTAGGTCTTTATCTGGTAAAATATTTTATCGAACTTCACGGCGGAAAAGTAAAAATGGAAAGCACCGTGGGCCAAGGCACCACCGTTTCTTTCACACTTCCGCTTGATACTGAAAATGAGGTGTTAGCATGATGAACAAACTCCATACGCTCATTGTTGACGACGAAGCAGAACTGCGCCGCTCGGTCATTTCGATTCTAAAATCCGCCATGCCCGAGATTGACTTCACAATCGAAGAGGCCGCTACAGGAAAAGAAGCCTTGGAAAAGGTCCAGCAGCAACAATGGGACTTAGTTCTGATGGACGTCAAGATGCCTGAAATGAACGGCATTGAAGCTTTGACTGCAATCAAGGAGCATGACCCGCGCACGTTCGTCGTTCTTATGACGGCGCACTCAAATCTTCACGATGCGGTCCTGGCGATTAAAGAAGGCGCCTATGACTATATCGAGAAACCCGTAAAGCCTGAACTCTTGACTGAAATCGTGCGCAAAAGTTTGGAAGCTCGCGATCTGGTTTCAAGCTTGGCACTTTCGAATCCTGTTTTTGACGACGACATTGAAAGCGAGTTTGTCGGCGACAATTCGAAAATGAGAGAGGTCTTCAATTTGATCTATCGCCTGTGTAAGGTCGATACGACAGTGCTTGTGCGTGGTGAAAATGGTACCGGAAAAGAGCTCGTGGCTCGCGCCATTCACTTTAACTCCCCTCGTAAATCAGGGGCTTTTGTCGCCATCAACTGCGGCGCTATTCCTGAAAGCCTGATGGAGAGCGAACTGTTCGGTCACGAAAAGGGTGCCTTTACTGGTGCCGTGGAACGAAAAATCGGAAAGTTCCAGATGGCCAACAATGGAACTTTATTTTTGGATGAAATCGGTGAGCTGAAACCAGACATGCAGGTGAAACTTTTGCGTGTTCTGCAAGAACGCAAGTTCACCCCTGTTGGTGGCACCCGCGAGGTCAAAACCACAACTCGAATTATCGCTGCGACAAATCGCAATCTCGAAAAGATGATGGCCGAAGGGACTTTCCGCGAAGATCTTTTCTATCGCCTGAATGTGATGCCGATCTTCCTCCCTCCTCTTCGTGAACGCACCGATGATATTGAGGCGCTGGTGCAAAACTTTATTAAAAAGTTCTCGAAACAACATGGTCGTATCATTAGCGGCGTGACCCCAGATGCTTTGGATCTTCTCAAGTCCTATCGCTGGCCGGGCAATATCCGTGAACTTGAGAACGTCATTGAAAGAGCTTTTATTGTTGAAAATTCTCAACTTATCACCGTCGACTCTTTACCTGAGTCCTTCAAACTGGCTCCCAAAGAAAGTTTAGATAAGACGGCCAGCGTTGGGTACTCCGGCCCCTTGGACTTTGATGCCTTCAAAGAAGAGATGGAAAAAGAGTTTATCGTGAGTGCCCTGAAGGCTAACAATGGACGTATCAATCAGACCGTGGCGCAGGCGAACATTCCAAAGAACACCTTATTGCGTAAGATTCGTAAATACGGGATTAACGTCAAAGACTTTACTAACGAAGAATAAAACCCGCCGTGCGAAGCACTTCCTCTGCGGAAATGCTTTTCATGCACTCGTGAGTTCCAATGGGACAGACCTTGTGGCCATGTTTGCCACAAGGTCGGCACTTCAAGCCCTCTCTTTGCACGACATAACTTTCTGCCGACCAGGGACGATAACCGAATTCCAAAATAGTAGGACCAAACACCGCAATCAGCGGCACTTCACAAACTGCCGCCAAGTGAGTCGAGGCGCTGTCGTTCCCAATCACTAAAGCTGATCGCGCAATCAACTGCGCAGATTCGATGATTTTGGTTTTTCCTGCTAAAGAAATAGCCCCGGGGATCTGTTCGGCCACGTGTTCCGCCAAAGCCTCTTCTCCAGGCCCTCCCATAACATAGATTTCAAAACCACGTGCTTTCAACGCCTTGCCGGTATTGATGAAACCCTCTTCCGTCCAACGTTTTGTCGCCCACACACTGCCAGGAAAAAGCAAAATAGCTTTCCCCTCATCAAAGCCCTTCAGCGGGAATCGATTCTTGAGCGACTCATAGATGTCAGTTAACTCTAAGACCTGATGGCGAAGACTCATCGACGCCCACTTCGGAGGTGCCGGCAAATGGCCATGCTCCTGAGTTGTATAGGGGCGCTCTTGCGCTGAATACTGAGCAAGGTCCTTTGCCAGTTGCTCATCTTCAGGAGCTAAAAGACTTAACTGCCTCATTGCATCTGGCAACTGCACATCTCTTTGAGTTCTTTTCGAGAAGACCACAAAATTCCAGGATTTTTGAAAAGCGATCTTATGCTGGGCTTTGATTTGAGTGCAAAAAAATGCCGTTCTTAAAGATTCGTGAGGAGAGATTAAATTATCTACCTGGGAATAACGAAGATGTTCTACGATCTTAGAGTAAGATTCTGACTTCCCTTTTTCGATTTCAAAAACTTGATCGACCAAATGGGTCTTTAAGAAAAAGTCCCCAAAACCCTTACGGCAGACCAGCGCAAGTTTATGTTGTGGCCATAGCTCCCGGCACTTTTTCAGAAGCGGGATCGAGAGCAGAAGGTCTCCCAAGAAGGCGGTTTGCACAACAAGATTTAAGGGCATGAACAATTTCCTCTAACGAAACCTGATCGTAGCACATAATGCTTTTTTCACAAGTCCTCTTCCAGCAAGGGCTGCAGGGACTCTGAGTAAGAATCTTAAATCCTCGGTCATAAAGATCAATCTCTTGAGCGCACGTGGGACCAAACCAGGCAATAACCTGCTTTTTTTGAGTAATCGCCATATGCATTCCCAGACTGTCTCCGGTGATCACGATATCACAGGCCGAGACACTCACTAAACCGTCCCGCAAGCCCGATTCTGTCTGGGAGGAGATCACCGGCAAGCCCTGCGCTATCAAAGAATTTCTTTCCGTGTCTTCCGGTCCCCCCAGAAGAACAATTTCGGCCAACGGAAAATCTTGATGAATCCGAGAGATCATCTGACGATGATATTCCACCGTCAATTTCTTGTGGGGAATGACATGACTGCAACCGGTATTTAAACCAATCACAAGATGCTTAGAGTTTTCACCCAACCACTGCTCTTTCCGGCGACAAGCCTCACGCTCTTCGCTCTCAGTCAAAGGAAGCCAGTACTCGTCCCTTTGAAAGCTCCCAAGCTCTAAGGCCTCTACCATGAGCTGTGTCTCTGACTTCTGGTTTTCAAAGAATTTCTTTTGGTTATTTAAACCCAGCTCCCAAAGTTCTTGGGCCGCGTTCGTCGCTGGTAAGATCGCTCCATTACGAGGATTCGATACAAAACCAAGAACTTGATCCACGGTGGTTCTTTTGAGAACCCCTGCCGCCTTTAAGGACTTATCAATAACAAAAGCGATTTCAAACTCTAACGATCCCAACTGCAAAAGATCTGCTTCGCTGGTTGTTAGCACCCGATCAATCGCCGGATGACCTTTCAAAAGATGATGAGCCGGAGCATCCGTCACCCACGTGATCATCGACTGAGGATACTTTCTTTTCATGGCTCGCAACAAAGATGTACTGCGAACCACCGCCCCCAGAGCACCCAGGTGGACAATCAACAAAGAAATTGTGGGGATATCTTTATGAGGACAAGACTCATTGCAGATCTCATTTTTTCCGCATGGTTTATATCCTGAAAAATATCGACAATCGCTGATCCGCATAAAATTATTGTATGCCAAAGCCGAGAATTCCCTGAGTCTGGTTCCTCATTCCAGACCTTGGTTCGGTAACCTTAAAGCTGTTTTTTCCGATAAGTGGACGGATGAAGATAGAAAAAGAAAAGGTCCAGCTTCAAGCTTTGCAACTTTCTCCGAACGCGGATGGAGGGACCCTGACTCTTTTGGAAAGTCGCAAAAGCTATCGCTTAAACCGCCTGCACTTTTCTTATGTGGATATCTTAAGAAACGCCGGGAGCATTGAGGGCCTTGTCCAATTCTTTCTGGGGCAAGGGTGGCTGGTGAGCTTTAGAGAGCTCTACAACCTTCTTCAATTTCTTGTCGCCGAAAATATCGTGCAAAATCCCTCCTTCAAAAGCTACTTTCTTGATCAACCTAATCAAGAAGTTCACTTTCACAATGCGGCTTTAGAAAAAGGGGCGACTTTATCCCTCAAAGCGCAAGACCTTCCGTTCTTTCGCTCTCTGGAACCTGCGTTGGCAGCTTATCTCCTACAAAAAGCGGAACGACTGAACGCTCCCCCTCAAGCCCGTATTACTCAAGCCGGAAAGAAAGAACGGGATCTCTATATTCTTTTGAAAGGTCAAGCAGCCATCTATCGCGTATTAGATGAAAAAAGACGCCAGAGAATCGCCACTTTGGGACCTGGGGCCATCTTTGGAGAAACTGGATTTCTTTTGAATCTGCCACGCACCGCAGACGTCATCACCACCCAGGCGTCAGAAATCTTACGAGTTCCCCATTTGCCGGAATTCGATTCGTTGATTAAGTCCGACAAAGCACAGAGTCTGCAGCACCGTTTCTGGGTCCTGCAGGCTTTAGCCTCTTCGCCTTTTTTTAAGGATCTGCCGAATGAAAGTTTGGACAGCTTGATATTTACCGGCAAACTTTACCAAGCCCCCGCTCATCAAGTGCTTTTCCAAGAGGGGCAACCTGGCAACACCTGCTACATTCTGATTCAAGGAAATGTCGTCGTAAGCCAAAAAGGAAAAAACATTAACGTCCTTGCGCAGGGGTCTTGTTTTGGAGAGATTTCTCTTTTAGTAAGTGGCGGACAACGAACGGCCACAATCACAACACAACAAAACTCGATTCTTCTGGAAATCCATCAAAACGATTTCTACCGCGTCCTCTCGCAGAACATCTTTTTGGCTAAAGACATTGAAAGTCTCGCGGCTCAACGACTGGAAAACGACGCGAACAGAGCCAAGTAGTTCTTAAAAGTTAGGGTTTCCCCGGGTTGATGGCAACCACCTCGGACACCAAGGTTCCAATCTTGATTTTCGACTCAATACGAAGAATGTATTTTCGATCGTCATCCGAAAGCCAAATGAAGTTGTCACCAATAGGCTTAAACTTGCCCTTCAATACGATATTGGGCTGAACCACGATGGCCTTCATAGGACCCAACTTCGTATCCAAAACTTCACGGCGAAGAGCTTTGCCAGAGAAAACAAGATTTTCCTTATCGTTCGCCACGCGGAAGGCATATTCTTTCCCAGGCTCCCATTGAAAGTTACGCATGTAATAAACAGCACTGTAGACATTCTGCGAGAATGGCAAAATCTCCCACTCTTGCTTCTTTTCTTCCTCGCCATGATCTTTGGTGACCTTTTTTTCCCAGAACTTGGCGGTATTATTTTCTACGTCAAACAACATCTTGGCTTCCCGCAGTTGGCCCGACTCTTTCACATGAAGTTGGAATACTCTGGGAACAAGATCCTCATAATCAACAAAAATTTCAGCCCGATCATCGACACTATAGAAAGTGCTGAACAGGGAGCTGGTTTTAATTTCCATAGAAAACGTGTAGGACTTTCTATTGTTCACCATGGAGTACGGCTCTACCTTGATTCGCAACTCTCCCGCAGAGACTTTAAAATAATGCACATCATGAATTACTTCTTCGCCCACACGAAACGGATCTGCGATAGGACGACGACTTCCCTCTTCAAATCCCACGGTATCTTCAATGTCAGGTTGACGGATCACCACTTTGGGTTCTTCCGGTGCCGCCTTAGGCGCTTCTTTCGCCTCCTTCACGGGCTTTTTTTTGACGGGGGTTTTCTTTTTGGCTTGGGGCAGATTCGGTGTTTGTTTTTTCTCTGGCGGAGCTTGGATCTCAGCCTTTTTATCGGTCTCGCTGCCCACGGTGGCTTCCGGAGGTTTTACAATCTTCACGGCCTCTTCAAACTCTTCATTCTTTTTTAACTGCTCCACTTTGTCATACTTCAATAAGCCGGTGGAACAAGAGACCAGCAACAATGCAAATAGGAGTGTTCCAAAAGGCACTGAGAACTTCACGGGAGACCCTTCTTAAGATGGTTACGTTCTCTATCTTCAAGCACACTTTCCTCAGAGTCCATCTCTGGCTAAAAACTGCAGTGAAGTTTTTCAAAAATGGAAGAGGAAGCTGGACTATGGGCGGTGTTCTTCACTCCTACGCCAAGGCCTATCATAGCGGGATAGAGCATGGTTCAACTCTTCTATGTAAACAGGTTTCCCCAGAAAATCATCCATCCCTGCTTTCAAGCATTTCTCGCGCTCCCCCTCTAGAACATTCGCCGTCATGGCGATGATAGGAATTCGAGACAGTTTTTTCTCACTCTCTATTTTTCTGATTTCCCTTGTCGCTTGATAACCATCCATCTCTGGCATAAGGCAATCCATCAAGATCAAATCATATTGGATATTCCGAAAAGCTTCGATCGCTTCCACTCCATTTGCGACAGCCTCGACATCATATCCAAGCCGTCTCAACTGATAGGTGGAAACCTTTTGATTGGCAGTATTGTCCTCAACCAAAAGAACTTTAAAAAATTTCTTCCTGACAGAGGGTATCTCTTTGTTGGACCATGACGATACACCGCCTCCGCGAATACCTCTGGACTTAAGCACCTTAATCTCTTGTATTTTATCGAGAAGCTTCGAGGGATCCAAAGGATGATAGAGGACACTCACATGACGACTTTTTCTAAGAGCTCCTCCCAAGTTTGCGCCGAGGGGTACAATGACAATCAGTTCCGTCTTGGTATTCTCTAATTCCTGTAAGTGTTCCTCTAGATGGCTTAACATAGGGTCTATCAAATTTTGTCCATAGAATATCACCAGATCATAATGCGAACGACCGGATAGCTCCGACAAGTTGGCGCTCACATGGTGCTGAATATGCCAACTGCTGAATTGCTTACCAAAGTCCTCAGCCATCAATTTGCTTTCCGTCAAAATTAAGATACGTAGATTACCAAAATCCATACCGCGAGGACTGACATCTCGCTCTTGACGCTCAATCGGAAACTCAAACGGTAAGGTCACATAGAAGGAGCTTCCCGCCCCCAAAATACTTTCAAAAGTGATAAATCCGTGAAGGGCCTCTGCAATCTTTTTACAGATCGCCAACCCCAGCCCCGTACCGCCGTATTTTCGAGTGGAGGCAGAGTCGACCTGACTGAATGGCTGAAACAGCCTGCCTTGCTTCTCTGCGGGAATACCGATTCCTGTATCTTTGACTCCAAGACGAACATAGTAGGATCGATCGGTCTCTCTTATTTTTTCAGCACTGATTACAATGCCCCCATGTTCCGTGAACTTCACTGC
This sequence comes from Bdellovibrio sp., assembly GCF_047637665.1. Lineage (NCBI taxonomy): Bacteria > Pseudomonadati > Bdellovibrionota > Bdellovibrionia > Bdellovibrionales > Pseudobdellovibrionaceae > Bdellovibrio > Bdellovibrio sp. The sequence goes on from NZ_JBLJBT010000034.1 coordinate 19,199, forward strand.
ATTACTTAAAAGATTAATAAGAATTTGTTTTACACGTCCAGGATCCCCGTGCACATAAATGGGAAGATCTCTGCCCATATCGTATGTAATGGAAAGACCCTTACTTTGAGCATCAAGGCTGACCAATTCTACGGCACTCTTTATCGCCGTCTTTAGATTGAAATCAATGGGTTCGATGGAAAAACGTCCTGCCTCAATCCTAGAAAAATCCAAAATATCGTTTATAACCTGCAAAAGTCCCTCACCGGCATTCAAGACAGTATTTGCAAACATCTTTTGTTCTTCATCCAAAGGGGTCTCCAAAAGAAGACCGGTCATTCCAAGTACGGCATTCATGGGAGTTCGGATTTCGTGACTCATGTTCGCAAGAAACTCTGATTTGACGCGTGCTGCTTCAATAGCCAAATCCCGAGCATGTTCAAGCTCACTTTCAGTTCTTTTGCGTTCTGTAATATCTATGATAGATGCCAGTACAAACACTTCCCCATCGCGTACCAATGGATTCAGACCAATTTCCACCGGCACCTCTCGTCCGTCCTTCCTAAGGCCGAAAAGATCTCGCCCCTCTCCCATGGGTCGCGCCTGCGGGTGTTCCAGAAATGCTCTTCGTAAAGTAGGATGCGATTCTTTGAATTTCGAGGGAATGAGAAGCTCCACGGGTTTCCCAATCATCTCTTCGCGAGCATAACCGAAAAGCTTTTCAGCTTGGGAGTTCACCAGCACCATTTCTCCCATCTTATTCACCATGATCATGGAATTCGGCGCCGCCTCAACCACCATTCGAAACCTATCTTCCGCTTTTTTACGTTCGGTGATATCAATGACAGCAGTGAGGAAATACATTTCCCCTTCGACATTAATGGGGTTTAGGCCCAACTCCACCGGAATCTCCTGGCCATCCTTGCGAAGCCCGAACAAATCACGCCCGGCCCCCATCGCGCGGGCATGGGGATTTTTGAGGTACTCAGCACGTAAGTGTGGATGATTTGCCCTGAATCTTTCGGGAACCAGCGTTTCCACGACCTTGCCGATCAACTCCCCCTCTTCATAGCCAAAAAGTTTATCTGCCTGAGCATTCGTCAGCACGATAACATCCTTATGCACTACAATCAGTGCATTCGGAGAAGCTTGTATGATCATCTTATAAAATGTTTCACCAAAGTGGGATTTTGAATTAAACATGAATTAGATCATTTCCTTCTTTTTTAGCCGTGACAGCCCAACCTTGGCATGTCTGCTAAAAAACAAGAACTCATCCCGTCAGAGTAACGTTATTAAAGAAGATTTCGATTTTGAGAATCATTCCCTCGATAAGGGCAAGTCAGATATTGATGTCTTAGAAATCTTTCCAGCGACGATGCACCCACATCCATTGCTCTGGATGTTTACGAACAATCTCTTCAAGCTTGTCATTGAAGGCTTGAGTAAGATTCAAGATAGTCTGGTCTTTATCACCAGTGACATAGGGTGCGATTTCCATGGCTGGTTCAAAGACGACATGAAGCTTTTTATCATCCCCTTCATACCCGTAAACGGGTAAAACTGGCGCCTTCGTTTTTTGAGTGAACAAGGCCAAACCGTAGGCGGTGCCGGTTCTTTTTCCAAAGAAGGTAGTCGCAATACCGAAGGGTTTTCCCATGTACTGATCAAGAACAAATACCAGCGCCGCATTTTTCTTAAGCCCTTTTAATATCTCAAACGCATTATTGGAACCATGGGCATCGATGTACTTAACACCTTTAGCGCCGCGAATAGAGAACCATAGATCGTTAAACCATTGGGTTTTAAAACTTTTGGTGATGAGATAAAGCTCCTGTCCTTTCATCGCAATGGCACTGGCCGACAAGTCGCCATTTCCCATGTGCAAACTTAAAAAGAACATTCCCTTTCCCAAGGCTCGCGCCTTTTCGACATTCTCCCATCCCTCGTAGACCACATTTTTTTCAATCCACTCTGGAGTGATCGAAGGAAGATAAAAAAATTCGCCGAAATTATATCCCAGATGATAAACAGATTCTCGTCCCACCTGGCGTTTTTTTTCTTCACTCCAATCGGGGAACGCAATACTCAAGTTATTCATGATGATTTTCTTGCGAAAACCAAAAACATCAAACCAAAGAAATCCCAGCCAGGAGCCTGATTTTCGAAGCCACGTCCGAGGAAACAGAGAACTAATAAAACAAAGTATCTTAACGAAGAAATTGACTAATAATTTCATGAAGGCGTCCCTTCTTCCCTTGTTCGACAACCTCTAAAGAAGCGCTCCACAGCATCGATGGGTCTGATAAAAGATGAATAAGTTTAACCGCGTCCTTTTCGGTCGCTATCAAATAGTCCGCCTCAGATTTGCGGAACTCTTCTTCAATATGCTTCACGTCCTGAGCCGTATATTGATGGTGATCCCGATAATGAAGACTCTTTTTTGAAACCTCACCGATCTCTCTCATCATCTTTTCAAAAACATCCGGACGAGCAATTGCTGACACTAAAAAAAGCTTTTTCCCACGCATCTCTTCGCAAGTCAGAGTGGCCCTGGTCCTGGCATTGCGACACGTTTTAATCTCATACCCAAAATAAAGAATCTCTTTATCCTTGGGAATTCGCTCTTCCAGAGCTTTGAGTTGGTCCTCGCTGGCCAGATTGCATTTCGATAAAATCAAAACATCTGCGCGATTCAAGTTATTCCAAGACTCTCTGGCGCGCCCCTCAGGGAGGACTGCGTAATTATCCAAACTCTCGGTCGCGTCCAAAATAACAATATTCAGATCACGATGAAGTTTGCGATGTTGAAAGCCGTCATCGACAATCAAAAGATCAAATTTATCTTGAGAGATCGCATATCGAGCTGTTTGCCATTTACTGGGCCCGACAAAGACCGACGCGTCGGGATTGGCCTGCGCCAAAAGAACGGGCTCATCACCATAGTAACGAGCAGCAAAGGGGTGTCCGACGTCAACCTCTGAGGGGTTTTCCGCATCCGCACGATACGAACGACTGATCACCGCTACTTTCGTTCCGTTTGCGATCAAAGCTTTCAAACAGAAATCCGTAATGGGCGTCTTTCCTGTTCCCCCCACCGTCAAATTCCCGATACTGATCACCGGCATTGGAGCCTTGTAAACCCCCAAGACCCCACGGTCATAAAGGGAGTTCTTCACTTCCACCACTTGATCGTAAAGAAAAGAAAGAGGTCTTAGGTAAAACTTCATTTCGTCAAATACTCATCCAGGGCCTTCACCACTCTTTGCGTAGCCCCTTTGTCGCCAAGATATTGGCGGAGTTGTCCTAAATCATGAAGAACTTGGTTTTTGTAGTCAGGATCCACAATATAACGTTCCACTAAAGAGGCCAGATGTTCTGGATTGACATCCGACTGCCATCTTTCTGGAACAGCCTCTTTACCCAAAATTAAATTCACCAAACCAAAGTACTTTGTTCCACGCACAAAAATCTTCGCAAAAACTCCGGTCAACCATTTCATTTTATACATGATGACCATCGGTTTCTTCAAAAGACCCACTTGCAACGTGGCCGTTCCCGAGGCCACCAACATGATGTCCACAAGATGAATCATACGGAAGGGTTCGTCCTTGAGTAAAATATAAGGCAGACGGAAATCTTCCAGATACTCCTGCATTTTTTCTTTACTAAAGGTTGGCGCCGTCAGTATGAGCACCTTTAAGTTCGGATATTTTTTCGAAAGAATTCTCGCAGTATCCAATTGAATTTGAAAGTGTTGCTTAAGCTCCATACGACGACTGCCAGGCATGAGTCCCAAAACAATTTCATCATCACGAATGCCGCACTGATTACGATGGGTTTTCAAATAGCCAGCATCATTCACCAGGCGCTCATCCAGCTCATCCAACAAAGGATGACCAACAAATTCGCAAGGAACTTGGTGCTCTTCGTAAAAAGGCACCTCGAAGGGAAACAACACAAGAACTTTTTGACAGTATTTTTTAATGGTTTTGACCCGGCCTTTGCGCCACGCCCAAACCTGCGGAGAAATATAGTAAACAACAGGAATCCCCAAAGCATGCAGCTTTTTAGCCAACATCAAGTTGAACTCGGGGTAATCCATCACGATGGCCACTTTGGGGCGACGCTTTTCTGCTTCCGCCACCAGACGATCAAAGACAGACTTTAAGTGACTGTACTGAGAAATAACTTCAGCAGCACCCACGACCGCCATCTCTTCAGCTTTTCCGAGGCGTTCAAATCCCTGATCTTCCATATCCTGGCTGCCGACGCCAAAGGCGTGGACCTTACGTCCCTGCTTCTTCCAGGTCTCAAGAATTCTTTGAGCATACGTTACGCTGGAGGCTTCCGCCGCCACCATCAATACTTCATCCATTAGGCCTCAATCATTCTTTGCACATCTTCAATCGCTTGAAGAGCTTTAAGACCATCCAGCCCTGTCACGACAGGCGCTTTATCATGAAGAACACAGTCGATAAACGCATCGGTTTCTTTTTGAAGAGCATCTTCTTTATTTACGGTCCACTTGGTGATCTTAACAAGCTCGTCACCTCCAGGTCCCACTTCAACTTTTTCAAGCTCATGAGTTCCCGTGTGCGCGAACAAGGTGCAATCATCTTGAGTCACCCGAATAGATCTTTGCGTTGTCGGAGATACACGACTGACATTGATAATCGCGTGCATTCCATTTTTCATTTTGAAAGACACCGACGCCGTGTCGAGTTCTTTTGAAACCAGTTTAGTTCCAGAACCCACCATCGTTTCAATCTCACTGCCGCTCAACCACAAAAGAAGATCCATATCGTGAATCATCAAATCATGAAGAACGCTGACGTCCGCCCCGCGGGCTTTATAAGGAGCCATACGGGTCAACTCAATCGTCCGTGGATTCTTAAGATATTTTTTCAGTTCAATCACAGAGGGGTTAAAACGTTCGATGTGCCCGACCGCCAACTTCAAGTTGTGTTTTTTTGCTAATGCCACCAACTCTTCCGCCTGAGGAACTGTCGCCGTAATAGGCTTTTCAACGTTCACATGAATGCCATTTTGCAAAAAGAGTTTCGCCAACTCAAAGTGGCTCAAGGTGCTGGCGGCAATCGTCACCAGATCCACCTGACCAATTAAATCCTCGGGGCGATGAAAACTTTTGACACCTAAGTCGCCGGCGATTTTATCCGCTTGAGCGGGGAAGTGGTCACACACCCCGACAAGCTCTACATGGGAATTGTTCTTATATTTTTGAGCGTGGAAGTTACCAAGATAACCAACTCCCACCACGGCCCCACGTAATTTTTTATTAGTCATCGTCCTGCCATCCTTTGGGACTGCGATCTACGGCAATACCACGTTTTGAATTGCGAATGAAGTTGATGAAGTACTCGATATTAGGGCTCAACGTGCACTCGGCCTTGATGCGCTCAATACCTTCTTCCACGGTATGAGAACCCATGATGATGATACGAATGGCTTTATGAACATTGGCGATCTCTTCACGGGGGAAACCCTTCCGAGCCAAACCAATTTTGTTCGTTGCACGGATCGTGGCATAAGTCCCTTGAGCGCGACAGAAAGGAAGAATGTCCTTGTTAACAACCGAAGAACCGGCCACAAAGGCACCGCGCCCGACTTTGGTGAACTGATTGAAGGCACAAACCCCACCAATCGTCACGCCGTCTTCGATTTCACAGTGTCCCCCAAGATGGGAATCATTGGCGATGGTCACGTTGTTACCAATCTTACAGTCATGTCCCACGTGTGTGTAGGCCATGAAGTATCCATTATTCCCGATCTCCGTTTTACCATCCCCTTTGCTGGTTGCGAGGTTTGCGGTTGAGAACTCACGGAAGGTGTTATTATTTCCAATAATCAATTGAGTGGGCTCGCCTTTGTAAGAAAGATCTTGCGGAGGTCCGCCGATCACCGCTCCTGGAGAAAAATGATTGTTCTCGCCGATCACTAAAATCCCGTGTCGAGAACCGAGGGTGACATGCCCTTCGACAAAAGTGCCTTTGCCGATTTTAACTTTACCTTGAATCAAGCAGTAAGGGCCGATTTCTACGTCGTCGCCGATTTCTACTTCTGGAGAGATGACACTGCTTGGATGAATTTTATAATTTGCCATGGAGCTATACCTTAAAACTAAAAAAGGGCCTTCTTAGAGGCCCTTTCGTTATGAACTACTTTTCTTTATCGAAGGCCTTAATCACTTCATCAGTTAAGTCCGTCTCTGGTGTTGCATAAAGCACCATTTGGGAGTTTTCGATGACCATTGCATAGCCTTTGTCTTTTGCAAGTTTCGCGATAACTTTTTTCATTTTATCCAAGATAGGAGCCGTCAACTCGCGCTCTTTCTTTTGGATTTCAACTTGGCTTTTGCCAACGACATCACGGTACTTCAACATTTCTTCTTGGAACTCAGCTTGTTTTTTACCAAGCGCTTCTTCAGAAAGAACAGACTTTTTCTTTTCCAAGTCTTCGCCCATTTTTTTCAAATCAGCTTCTTTCTTTTCGAGTTCTTTTTTCTTCTTATTGAACTCACCTTCCAACTCGGTCTTCGCCTTTTTTCCAGCTGCCGTTGCTTGGATAGCCTTCTGCATGTCTACATAACCAACTTTAGCTTCCGCATGTGCGAAAGATGCCGTCATTAGCATGCTTAGCACGATCAACATTTTTTTCATTAAAATCCTCCTTAAAGGTCTTTTTAAAAAATCCAGGGACCCGGCTTTAGAAGCTAGGACCGATCGAGAACTCAAACACTGTGGCATCTTGATAAAGCGGATTACGATTTAGCGGGAAGCCCCACTCAAAGCGCAACACCCCAATCGGAGAATACCAACGAATACCAAAACCAACGTCCGCGAAGAAATCACCTTCTGCCAACGTGTTGTCCGCTGCACCGACATCAAGGAAACCAGCTCCCATGATGCCAGCTTCTTTAACCAAAGGGAACTGTATTTCTGTCTGGTACATCGCCTGCTGAGTGCCCCCAAAGAAGCGCATCGCACGATCTGTGGCTTCTTTGTCACTAATGCCAGGATTTTGAGCTTTAATCTCATCAAAAATCTTCTTCGAGAACTTCATTTTACCGACACGATAAGAACGGTAACCCCTTAATGAGTAAGGACCTCCCAGCAAGTACAACTCACTGAACGGAACTTCCTGCCCCTCAAGGGAATCGATGCGCGCATATTGGATGTTATTTCGCCACACTACATCCCAGAAAAGGTTTTTGTAGTAACGGAAACTCCCGTTCATGCGAGAGTATTTCAAATCTCCACCTAGACCTGCGTACTCATAGGAGGCGCTGGCATAAAGCCCCTTTGTCGGCATCTGTCGGTCATTACGAGTGTCGTACTCCAACGTTCCCGTCAGTGAGCTTGTCACCCCTGAAGCCGTCGCAAGCGGGAAAAGATCCGTATCCGTAATAGGTTTCCCCGCCGAATCATACTTCGTGGAAAGCTCGGTGTCGTCGTACTTATAACGAAGATAACCACGAGTGTACTCCGCCAAAGGATGGCCGAAACGAAGAGCTCCCCCTTTGTGATTCTCGTCGTAGTCCGCACGGGCTGAGTTCGCACTTTGATAAAGATCTGCACCCACGGACCAAAGAGTGTCATTGAAATACGGCTCGGTGAAAGACAGGCTGTAGTAACTTCCTGTATTACTCAAATTCAAAGATGCACCCAGATTTTGGCCCTTACCCAAGAAGTTCGCCTGATTGACTGAACCTTGCAGAGTAAAACCTTGAGAGGTGCCATAACCTGCTCCCAACTGAATCTGACCGGTGTTTCTTTCTTTCACAGAAATATCCACGTTCATGATCTCAGTGCGTTCCGCATCGATAGAGGTCTTGAAGTTCACCTCTTCAAAATATCCCAGACGCTGAATATTTTCGAGCGACTGACGACGGCGAGTTTCGTTATACAGTTCGCCTTCGTTGATCTTCAACTCACGACGGATAACCTTGTCGCGGGTTTTACTGTTCCCCACCATATTAATTTTGCCGAAGTAAACTTTTGAACCCTTATCAAATTCAAAAATCAAACTCACCTTACGCTCTTTCGCATTGAAAGCCGTACGAGGAATCACGTTGGCATAGGCGTATCCCAAATCGCCGTACTTTGCCGTCAAATCACTGATGTCTTTTTGCAACACATCGTAAGCAAAGACACCGTTGTCGTCGATTTTGATGGTCTCATAAAGTTCTTGTTTCGGAAAAAGAATATCGCCGGCAAAATCCACGTCACCGACTTCGTACTGCTCACCCTCTTCAATGCGAATCGTGATGTAAATATTCTTTTTATCAGGCGTCACCGTCACTTGTGGACGATCCACTTTCGCTTGGACATAACCTTGATTCCAATACAAGAAACGCAAAATCTGCACGTCCCGTTCAAACATCTCTTGTTTGTACTGACCAGATCCACTTAAGCCCGAAAAGAAACCACCCTCTTGAGTCAACATCTTCGACTTCAGTTGCCCGTCCGCCAGATGTTTATTACCTAAGAAAGTAATCTTCTTAACTTTCACCTTATCGTTTTCACGAATCTTGAAAACCAACCGAACCGTTTCATCCTTGGTCAGAACCTGAACGTCTGCTTCCACCTTCGCAAGAAAGAAGCCCTTATCTTCATAAAGCTTTTGAACTTTTTCGACAGCCTCTTTCACTTTGGCCATATTGAGAAGCTGATAAGCTTTGATTCCCGTCGCGTCCCCGATATCCTCGGACTTCACTTCGCTATTGCCTTCGTAAGCAATTTCCACAATGGAAGGCTTCTCTAAAACCTTGTAGGTCAGGACAACATCTTTCCCAGACACCTGACGATCCACTTCGATATTATTGAAAAATCCCAGTTTAAAAAGAGCTTCCACATCTTCGCGAATGTGTTGAGACGAATAGACCTCTCCCGTTTTAGAGAGGATCTTCGCAAGAATAGCGTCTTTTTCAATTTTGCGATTTCCAGAGACTTCGATTTTTTTGATTGTCAGACCAGAAGAAACGGATGCAGCAGAGGCTTGCGTAGGAGCTTTTGCCTTGGCGGTTTTCTTTTTAGCTGGTTGCGCCCAAACCGTCGAAGTGAACGTCGTGATTAGCAGTACACAAAGAAGCTTACTCAAAGTTTTAATTCCCCAACAGGCTTCGCCCCGTTTTTTAAAAATCTATAAGATTTCTCAATACTTACAATTTGATTGGAGAATCGTAACTTAAGACCAAGATCCTGTCAAAGAAGACAGAAGTATGGGCTTACTTTTGGTAGCAACAAGGCGTCATCATTTGACGCTCCGTTGCCACTAAAAGCAGCCCCCCTAGAGCCACTGTCCGTCCTTCATGCGATAGACTTTGGGGAAACGAGCCGCAAAGGTGAGGTCATGCGTGACAATCACGAGAGCGAGTTTCATGTCTTCCTTCAGACGGAAAAAGAGTTCCTGAATCTTGCCACTGGTTTGTGAATCCAGGTTTCCCGTGGGCTCATCAGCAAAGAGGATCTTGGGATGGCGCACTAGAGCACGAGCAATCGCCACTCGCTGCAATTCCCCGCCCGAAAGCTGATTGGGGTAATGCTGATGTCGTTCTGCAAGCCCCATAAACTCTAAAAGGTGCAACGCTTTTTCCCGAGCCAGTTTTACCGGTTCGCCCCCCACACGACAGGGGATCATGACGTTCTCAAGAGCGGTGAATTCACTTAAAAGATGGTGAAACTGAAAAACAAAACCCATCTCCGAGTTTCTAAAGCGCGACAACTCTTCATCACCCATCGCCAAAAGGTCGCGCCCATTGCAATAGAGTTCGCCCCGATTTGGACGATCCAACGTTCCCATGATTTGCAACAAAGTGCTTTTTCCAGCTCCCGACGCCCCTAGGATCGCCAACGCCTCGCCCTCTTGAATTTCAAGACTGACTCCGCGCAGGATTTCCAGCTCTCCCGTTCCCTGTGTATAGGATTTATGAATATCAACGGCCTTCAGAAATACATTGCTATCACTCATTGCGAAGTCCTTCTACCGGATTGAGCTTTCCACCCCGGCGCGCGGGGGCCAAAGTCGCCACAAAACAAATCAACAAAGTCGCCGCACAAATCATCAAAGAGTCCACCCAGCGAATATTCAGTTCAATCGAATCCAACCGATAGACTTCTCCAGCCACCAAACCCAAGCGCGACTGAGCAAACGCAAACAAACCACAAAGAATAAATCCCAAAAGAAATCCAAAAAAGATTCCAATGGCCCCCAAGAAAACTCCCTGAAAAGCGAAAATTTTAATAATATCATTTCGCCCCAAGCCCACAGTTTTTAAAATAGCGATATCTTTATAACGTCTCACCACATTAACAAATAATGTCGCCGAAATATTAAAAGCCGCCACCAAAGTGATGATCAACACCACAAAGAAAATTCCCGGGCGTTCTACGCGAACTGCCTCAAAAAGATTTTCATTGGACTCTCGCCAATCGCGCACCCAGTAAGGCGCTCCCAAAACCTGACTTAAATTAAAGGCGGCCTGCCGCGCATAGTTCACATCTTGAAAGCGCAACAGCAATCCTGAATATCGATCCCCAATATCGGCAAGACGTTGTGCGGCCCCAAGATCCGTCAAAATAAAACGTTCATTCCAATCATACTTCCCTAAATCCAAAATGCCTTGAATTTGGAACTCTCCCACGCGACGGGTGAATTTGGCCGGATCCACTGTATCTGCCACCGGCACCACGACCCGAAAGTGATCCCCCACCTTCAGATTCATCTTCGTCGCCAACCCCTTGCCGATCAAGGCCAACGGAGTTTCACTTGCCTGCGACAAATCCGATGAACCACTGACAATACGTTTGCTGAAGTTCAATACTTTATTAACGCGCTCTGTATCTACACCCTGAAGCAAGGTTCCCGAGATCTTCCCTTCGTGAGCCATCACCGCTTCGATAAATACAAAACGACTGGCATCCACCAAAGTAGGTTCGGCCTTACTAATACGCTCTTCAAGTTCTTTCCAATCATCGGGAAAACGTGAACGTTTCACAACTTGTGCATGGCCCGAAACATCAGCCATGGCATTCTTCAATGTCGACTCAAACCCACTCATGACCGCCATAGAGGCCACCAAAGCCGCCACCCCCAGAATCAACCCCAATAATGACAAAGGGGCCGAGCCTCCGAAAAGAGTCTTTCGGGACATCAATAGTCTCCAGGCAATCCAGGCGAGGGATTTATTCACGAAGGTTTTTCCTCCATCGTGATCTGAGATTTGAGATAAGCCATGATGAAACCATCCAAGTCCCCATCCATCACATCATCCACCTGATTGGTCTCAAAATCAGTGCGATGATCTTTCACCATTTGATACGGATGCATCACATAAGATCGAATCTGAGATCCCCACTCATTGGCTTTTTTCTGCGAATTCATGGCGTCTTTTTCGGCATTTCGTTTTTCGACTTCCATTTCATAAAGACGAGCCTTCAACATCTTCAAAGCTTTTTCACGGTTTTGAATCTGCGAGCGCTCCATCTGACAGGAAACCACAACCCCGGTGGGAATATGGTACATACGAACGGCGGAGTCTGTTCTATTGACGTGCTGCCCCCCGGCACCACTCGCACGGAAAGTCTCTACACGAAGATCATCCGGGCGCACTTCAATATTGATATCATCGTCCACTTCGGCCCAAGCAAAAACAGAGGCGAAAGAGGTATGGCGGCGGGCATTCGAATCAAACGGAGAAATTCGCACCAAACGATGCACGCCAGATTCTGCCTTCAGATAACCATAGGCGTAAGGGCCTTCAATAAGGAGCGTGCAAGATTTAATTCCCGCACCTTCCCCTTCGGTCATCTCTACGATCTGCACCTTATAACCATGTTTATCCGCATAGCGCGTGTACATTCGAAGTAGCATTTGCGCCCAGTCACAAGACTCAGTCCCACCAGCGCCGGAGTTGATGGAAAGATAGGCACTGTTGGCGTCCAGCTCTCCACTAAGGACTCTTTTGAGTTCCAATTCTTGGCCGTATTTTTCAAGAGCCGTGACTTCGCCTTTGACCTCGACAAAGCTGCCCTCATCCTGAGCTTCCATCGCCATCTCAAGAAGAACTTCCGCATCACTTAAGCGGTTGGCAAAAGAGTCAAACTCCCCGACTGCTCTTTCAAGCAATGTTTTTTCTTTATTGAGTTTTTGCATTTCTGCAGGCTTTTCCCAAAGCGCGGGATTCTCGGCCTGGATCGCAAGTTCGTCCAAGCGCTTCTTTTTTCGATCTAGGTCAAAGATACCCCCGAAGTTCCTTTGAGAAACTTTCGAGAGCGGCAATTCTGCTTTTAATTTCAGATGATTCGGTAACGATAGACATGGCCCCAGTGTATCCGCGAAAGGGGGGCTGTCAAGAAAAACGCCTCCGAGAACAGGGAGGGGGAAAGCTCTCGGAGGCGACAGTGAGATCGCACACGCAAATCCCTAATACAATCTCGGTGCCACAGGACTTTCTTTCGACCGCTTGCGAAATAAACGATTCTGACCCCACAACCTCCGCCCCCGTTGAGGCCATCGACCAATGTTTATTCAATTTTAGGCGCGCAAATAGTCCCTCAAACGATTTTCTATCGCCGAAGTCGACTCACAACAAATATAAGAGATTTTGAAGGGCTTTTATCCAGAAACTTTTTTCAAAAGCTTCTCGAAAAGAGCATCTTGAAGGGCGAACATTTCCCGAGCGTCTTTCTCGTTCGTCTCGTGGTCATACCCCAATAAATGAAGGGTCCCATGAAGAACCATATACCCCAGCTCCACCTGATAGCTCAACTTATGCTCTTGAGCCTGTCGCTTTAGAACTTCGGGACACAACACCAGCTCTCCAAAAGAGGACGGATCCATAGAGTCAAAACTTAAAACATCCGTGGCATAATCCTTTCCACGAAACTCCTTATTGATCTTTTGTGCAGGTTTTTTATCAAGAAAGACCAGCGTGAATTCTTTTTGATGTCGCGAAGCCTTTATAAGACGACGCTTTTGAAGTTCTTTAACTAAATTCTCAATCCAACCTTGAAGGAACTTTCTTGGCACTGCGTGTTTGGATTCGTTCACGATCAGTATCTGCATAGACTATCCTTGCGGTTGTGCGCCACCGACATCACCCAAACCGCCTCCGGCACTTCTCGGGTAATCGATACGCTGATGGTAGATCCCCAAAAGAATACGCACAAATGCCGCTTCCACTTTAGAGATGTCCTTCAGGGTCAAGTTACACTCGTCCAATTGCCCGTCTGAGAATTTGCGTTGAATGATGTTTCTGACGATGTTCTGAAGTCGCGTCGGAGTCGGTTCATCCAAAGAGCGAGCCGCAGCCTCAATACTGTCCGCCAGCATGCAAAGAGCAGATTCACGGAACTGGGGTTTCGGACCAGGATAGCGGAAGTCCTGATCACTGATTTCAGGATCATCTTCCTTCTTTAAATCCAACGCCTTGTTATAGAAATAAGAAATCAGCGTCGTCCCATGATGCTGAATAATACCATCGATAATAGGTTTCCCCAGCTTATAGGCCGTCCCCATCTCCACTCCGTCTTTCACATGAGCCACCAGAAGTGTTTTACTCATGAACGGAGAAATATGATCGTGCGGATTATGACCTAACTTTTGATTCTCAATAAAGTAGTTCGCGTGCTCCATCTTGCCAATGTCGTGATAGTAACACATCACTTTACCCAGCAAAGGATTGGCACCGATCTCTTCTGCAGCGGCCTCCACCATGGAGCCCACCATCATCGAATGATGATACGTGCCTGGCGCCTTGACGATCATCTCTTTCAATAAGGGGTGATTGAGGTTGCTGAGCTCTAAAAGCTTCACATCCGTGGTGTAATTAAAAATGGACTCCAAAAGAGGAATGAACATCATCGCAAACAAAGCACTGAAGATACCGCCAATAAACCCGGCTGGGATCGACAAAAGAATCTCTTTGCCGCCCCCTTCCTGGTCGAACTTAGTCATGGTCATAATAAAGGCGATCATCAAAGCATTGACGATGCCCGTTCGGACCCCCGCATAGTACACGTCGTTACGGGTTTTACAGTTGTATACTCCCCGCGCCGCCGCAATACCACCGACAAGGCTCACGAACATAAAACTCAAGTTGTAGTCGACCATGATCCCCAAACACACAGACAAAAAGGCCGTAAAGAGCCAAACCACTTCCCCGTAGGTGATCAAAAGACCCACCAACATCGGGCCCGCCGCCACCGGCGCTGCCAAAAGGAAAATAGAAGGAGGTAAAAGATGACCCAACTTAGATACAAACGCGGCATCAGTAATAAAAAGATAGATCTTGGTCACGAAGATCACCCCGAAGGCGATCAACATCATCACCGAGACGTCTTTAAAATCAATCTTCACCTTGTTAATCGTGAAACGCTTCAAGTAAGAGAAGAAAACTAAAATTGCAATCGACAGCATAAAAGCCATCGACAACGCCATGATGTCTTTTCTTTTATCCGCGCGAATATTTTCAATCTGCTTAATAACCGCCATTTGGAAAGGCTGGATCACCGTTCCTTGGGAAATGATGGTCTGACCTTTTTTGATCGTGATGGTCACAGGAATAACCGCCTCACGAGCCGCCTGACGACGAGACGCCGTTTCTTGTTTATTCAAAGTCAAATTCGGAATAATCAATGAACGAGCAAAATAAAGCAGATTCGCTTGGTCACTTTCAGAAAACTTATTGAGATCCCTCTTTAAATCGAATTCAAAGTTCTCAGGTGCCTGAAGATCAAGAATTTCCCCGCGCGTGATCGTAAACTCTTTACCCAGGTTGTTTCTATGAACCACCCGCCCCAACACGCTGGTCTGGTTGACAGGAATAAAACGATCCGGCGCCTCGGCGATTTTTTTATCGTACCAGCTTTCCAGATTGCGAATGATCACGGCCTCGATGCGAGGGCTGAACTTCAGATCAATCAGCCATTCAAACATGAAATCAGAAACCGTGACTCCCAATTCCTTTTCGAATTGCTTCTTGTATTGAAAAAACTCTTTCACCTTCGCACGGCGAGCTGCCAAATTCGTGGGCCACACAGTCTCGCGATAGTATCCCCGCATGGTTCTAAAAGAGTGAATCAGATTAACTGAGACCCTCTCAAAAACTCCGGTGTCGTAATCGTAGACGATGGGAACGGAGTACTCCCCTTTGAAACGCTTTTCTTCGGTTGTCACCTCGTCGGTCATTTCAAAGCCGATGGGGGACACGACGTCAAACTTCGCGACATCACCAACGTTAAAATTATAAGGAATATCGAATTGGTAGAAGATCGTATAGGAGAGCAGCACGCAATAGAGGAAAATCAGCGCCGCACGACGAATAAAAAACTTTTCTTCCATGATCTGGACGGCACGCCCGAAAAAAGTCTTTTCCAAACCAATGGAGTCCACCCAGTCCAAAAACTTAAGACTGTGATCTTCATAGTTGACTCGAGTCGCAGGACTCTCGCCTTTTTTAGTTTGCTTGCCTCGCTGCATATCCAGTTTTATACCGTACCCTGTTTTGTAATAATTGTCGAAATCACTCTGTAATTGTGATAGCAATGAGGAGATTCCATCGGAAAGTCGAGGCTCCTTATGTCACAGATTCCTTCTAATTTACGTCAAATTGAGTCCTTAGTCGAGATCATAGCGCGCCTTCGCGGCCCCCAGGGATGCCCTTGGGATAAGGAGCAAACTCACGAATCCTTGACTCAATACGCAATTGAGGAAACTCACGAACTCGTGGAAGCTTTGGAAGAACCGGCTGGCCCCCACAAAGACCAAAAGATCAAAGAAGAACTTGGCGATGTTCTCTTTCAAGTGATCCTCCACTCTCGATTGGCGGAAGAACGCGGAGCCTTCACTATTGAGGATGTGATTGCCTCTATTTCCGAAAAACTCATTCGTCGTCACCCCCATGTTTTCGCGGGTGTGGAGGTCGCGGATTCCGCGGAAGTTATTCGCAACTGGGAGCAAATCAAAAAACAGGAAAAGTCCGCACAAGGCGCCCCCTCCCCTTATGCTCTGAATGTCCCCCCACTCCCCGCCCTGCAAAGAGCCTACAAAATCGGCAAGCGCACTGAGAAAATGAACTTTGACTGGGAAGACGCCGAAGGTGTCATGGTTAAAGTAGAGGAAGAATTTGCAGAACTACGCGAAGCCTTGGAAGAGGGCTCGGATGCAGAGGTCGAACACGAACTGGGAGACGTGCTTTTTTCTTTAGCGCAATTAGGAAGACATCTCGAGATGGAACCAGAACAAGTTCTTCGCCGCGCGAATCAACGTTTTGAGGGACGCTTTAGTAAGATGATTGAAATCGCTCAAAGTGAAGGTCGAAATTGGGGCGAATTAAGTCTGGATGAAAAAGAGGGCTTTTGGCAAAAAGCCAAGGCAGCACTGAAGGGAAAAGCTTCGATCAGTTGATACAATCTCAACTGATCGAAGACACTCTCTAACTACAAACAGTAGTTATTGTCCTGGAAATATCTCCAGCACATATTGTTGCCGGACTGACAGTCACTGCTGTTGTTCGACCAGTAAACCCCACGACGAGAGCACACCTTGCGTCCACCATCTTTCACCGTGGCGACAAACTGTCCGCTTGAAGTTGTTTTACCATCCAGCGAGATTTTATAGGCAACAACGTTTTTACCCGGATTCAACAACGGTCTTTGCAAAAGAGTCGCAATCCACAAATTAATAGTCTTTGTGCTTTGACCCTTTTCAGAATCATAGCCAACAGACTTTGTTCTTTGTGATCCATCTTCATGAGTGGCTGTCAAAGAGACATTATCGCCTTTAACACCTTGAGGACCCACAAAGTAATCGTACTCCCCGGTCAAAAGAATCTCTTCCTGACATCGGAAGGCACCAAAAGTGGGGCCACCAGGCATCCCAGAATCCTGACAATGAACGGTAATTTCCCCTTGAGAAAGAACAGCGGTAATATTGTTTCCGTTTTTAAAACCAACTTCTGCTTTCGCAACAAAAGTCGCCAATAACACAGTAACAAACATTGATAGTCTCATAGCCTCTCCTTGCAGATTTTTACTGTTGCACTCTTGCGACCACGGATCAACTTTACAAGCGTCTCAATTCGCCGAGTCAAACTGTCGTATAAAAGTTCGCCGCTTCAAAAGAACTTCCCAAAAGTACGCAGACTTAGCCCCACAGAGCCAGGAGAATCCTCTGGAAACTGTCGACGAGTTCAACAGAAGAATATTTTTTTAAAAGTGATTGATTTTATAACTGCTAATATTTTCAACAACTTAGACTGTCTCACAATGAGACCCCTCAACGAATAAAAAACAAAATCAGGCAGTTATGGCCGATTTCAGTTTTTCACCTCTTTGAACGAAACTGAATCCATTACGAAGCATGGTGGGGCTCAGGAGGGCAAACCGTATGTTAAATCAAGTTGCACGCAAAGCAGTCATGATGGCTTCCGCTGTGGCAATGTTCGCCGGATGCAACAAGAGCACAGATTCATTCTCGCTCTTGAAAGATGGCTCTGATTATAAGCAGCAAGCTGTCTTCGTCCCTAAGAAGATTGACGTTCTCTGGGTGGTTGACAACTCCGGTTCTATGGAGACCTCTCAAAACAGTCTCGCTTCGAACTTTCAATCGTTCATTTATCGTTTTAACCAGCAAAACTATGATTTTCACATGGCCGTGACAACCACAGAAGCTTGGGAAAAACAGTTTAACTCTTCAAGCACTAAAGCCCGCATCAAGGATGGTGCGGTTTTACAAAAGACTCCAACCAAAATTGAAACTCATTCCGGCGTGTTTGTGATGGACAAAGACACTCCGAACATGAGCAGCGTTTTCTCGACAAATATCAAGCAAGGAACGCTGGGTAACGGTGACGAACGGGCCTTTGAAAGCCTCAAACAGACTTTGTTAGAGCCTTGGAATGTGGCTTTCCGTCGTGACGACGCCTTTTTGGCCGTCATCATTGTCAGCGATGAAGAAGACTTCTCTGGTTCCTCTTTGACGGCATTTGAAGACGCTTCAAAAAATTATACCGTACAAAGCTACGTTGACTTTCTGAACACATATACCAATGCGGCCGTGAATGGTAAAAACTATTCCGTGAACACCATCTATGTTCCCGATAACGCCTGCAAAACCCAACTTTCAACGGATGGTTTTGCGCGCAAAATTTCAACTCGCTTGCCTCAACTTGCGGATCTTACTGGCGGCGTAAAAGCCTCCCTCTGTTCCAACTTCGGAGAGTCTTTGTCGCTTATTTCTGATTCCATCGTACAGCTTTCCAGTGTGTTTAAACTGGCGCGTGCAGCCCAAGTCGACACCATCAAAGTTACGGTCGATGGAGTCTCCGTTCCGCAAGATGCTACCAACGGCTGGACTTATGATGCCACAGACTTGACCATCACCTTCCACGGAAGTGCGGTGCCCGGAGCTAACGCCAATATCCAAATCGACTATTATCCAACGTCGGTGAAATTATAAAAGGAATTGTATGGGTGGGGTACAAACAGCGACAACAAATGATCAGTGGTACATTCTTCGTGGGGAAATGAAATACGGTCCCTACGATTACAAATCCTTGATCACTATGATTCAAAACAGTGAGCTCTACGACTACAACTACGTATGGGCTTCACATCTTGAAAATTGGACATTGCTTGGGGATCTTCAAGAGTTCTCAAAAGACCGCCTGTGCCGTTTGATCGAAACCAAAGATCATCTTGCTGGCGCCTTTAAAGAGCGTCAATTTCCCCGCGTGAATCTTGAGGTGCCGATTTATGCCCACAATGATCACAGCTTTTTTGACGGTCACACAATCAGCGTCAGTGAAAATGGCGCGTTGGTTCTGTTAAACGACCCCTTGCTGCTTCCCGGACAAAAGATTCTTCTTCATTTTAGATCTTCTGAGGAAAATCCTCAGACTTTCAACGTTCTTTGTGAAGTCGTTCGTAAGAACTATTCAAAGCAAAGACTCAATGTAAAATCAGGTTTGCATTACGCAGTTCGTTTCCTCCAAGTGCAAGACCAAGGCAAAGCGCAATTAACAAAATGGACACGCGGTGGCGTTTCCAAGGAGGAAACAAATGGCATTCTTAAAGTTCATGAATGATTCCGGCTTTGTCGGCTGGTGTATTCTATTGGTGGGAATTGGTTCTTTAGTTCTTGTCGCAGAACGCGCTCGCGCTCTTTACAAGGACTATGGAATGAATGTCGAAGAATTCATGGGTAAAATCCAAAACTTGATCTTGGCTAAAAAAGTCGATGAAGCTCTTTTGATGTGCGCGCAGCTCGAGAAGAAACCATTGGCCGCCGCGTTCAAAACGATCTTGGAAAAAGCAGATCGCGATGATGACACGATCTTTCAAGCGCATGACATCGCCTTGAGCGAAAATATTCCTCTTTACACCAAGCGTTTGCACTACCTTTCCATGTTGGCCAACGTGGCAACACTTCTTGGTCTTTTGGGTACGATCCACGGTCTGATCCTTTCGTTCCAAGCGGTGGCAACAGCGGACCCTGCTCAAAAGCAAGCTTTGCTGGCACACGGTATTTCAGTTTCGATGTATACGACAGCATTAGGTCTTGCGGTGGCAATTCCTGCGATGGTGTTCTTCTCTTTCTTGACGGCTCGCCAAAACCAATTGATCGAGCAAACATCAGAGAAGTGCTCAAAACTGACCGAACTTTTAACTAGTGCGCACATCCCGAACCTGACTCGCCAAAACGTGTTCCCGGATCACGTCGTGCCTCCAACTGTGACTCCTCCGTCACCTGGATCCAAGGCTTCATAAAGAAGCCTTTTTCCCGGCGCGGTGGACCTTATCAAGGATGGGATGATTTATGAGACGCATTCGTAAGATTAAAGTAGATCACAACAGTGAATTTGAATTGGACTTGGCACCCCTTCTTGCCGTGATGGTGAAGTTGGTGCCCGTTCTGCTGGTTTCTTCCGCCTTCGTGCAAATGATGGTGATTGAAACGGAATTGCCTCAGGTCGTAAATGAGGCCATTCAGCGCCAAGATCAACAACAAACTCCAACCAATGTGGCTCTGGAGGTGGATGGTAAAGAGGGCATTCGCATCATTATCACCGAGAAGGGACAAGAGAAGGTTGAAACAATTCCCATGCGCGACGGGGCCTTCGACTATCCGGGTCTTCACCAAAAGTTGATTGCTGTAAAAAAAGCTCATCCTGAAGTTTTCAAGATTGAACTCAATCCTGATGGCAAAGTCCCCTACAACGAGATCGTTAAGATCATGGATGAGGCCCGCCAAGCCCATGACACCAACGTGAAGTTCCCCGTGTTCGACACCAAACAAGGTAAGAACGTGGAGACCAACTACATGTTTCCAGAAATCATCTTCGCCAACATGATGGAGGGCTAAAAGATGTCACGCCGTCAAAGATACGAACCAAATATTAAAAAGAACTCAACATTCACCCTGAATATCACCTCCATGACAGACATGTTTACCATTATGTTGGTGTTCTTGTTGCAAACTTACTCGACGTCCGACGTGCAGATTATTCCTGACAATAACTTACGTCTTCCTACGTCCGCCTCTATGGCGAACCCCACAGAAGCGGTTAAAATCTCTTTGTCCTCGGAAGCACTGAAAATTGACCAGACGAAGATCGCTGATGTGAAGAATGCTGACTTTTTGCCTCAGGATCTGGAAGACAAAGATACAAACTTTATTAAACCTCTTTTTGAAGAATTAGATAAACTTGCGAAGTCTTCTTCCGATAAGGCTCATATCAAGGAAGGCCGTATTCTTCTCCAGGCAGATAAGGAACTCCCTTACGCCACCCTTCGCAAGGTCATGTATACGGCATCAATGGCAGGCTTTCCTCAATTAAAACTTGTGACCATGGTCGGAGAATAAGTTTATGTTGCGTACAGTGATTCTACTTCTAGCATTTCATCTGTTTTCAATCTACTGCTTCGCCGCAGAGAGAAACTCGAAAGGTCTTTTGCCGGAAGTTCGCTTGAATAACGGCAGTGAAGTCGAAAACGACAAGAAGGCCTTTAGCAGTGAGATCATGATCACACGATCTGAAAATAAAGCTATTGAATCACTTCAAGCTATTATCAAAAAACAAAAAGGCTCCAAAGACGAGGCGGATCTTTGGTATCGTCTTGCAGAACTCTATATGCGTCGCTCAAAATCAGGTCGTTTTTTTGATCTTCACAAAGACACCCCCCTGATGAAGCTCTCTCCGTTCCCCGTCCCTAATGAAAAGGGGGCCGATGCCATCAAACGCGCCAGCAAAATCTACACTAAAATTGAAATCGACTTTCCCTCTTTCAAACAGATGGATGCCGTTTTATTTAACAATGCCTTCGCCAATCAACAGATCTCAAACTACAAACAGTCTGAGGCTCTTTATCAAAAACTTCTGACCAGATTCCCCAAATCTCCGCTGATTGCGGACGGAACTTTGGCGATCGGGGAACTTCTGTATGATCAAGGAAAATTTAGAGATGCTCTTGAGCACTTTCTACGTGTAGAAAAGTTCCCACAAAGTCGCGTTTATTCGTACGGCATGTATAAGGCGGCTTGGTCTTATTACAATCTCCGCGACAGTGAAAATGGAATTAGAAAACTCGTGGAAGTGGTCAAAACCAACCCGGCCCTTCAAGAAGGCGAAATTCCCACCAACCGCCACAATCTCCGTCGCGAAGCTCTTCGCGATTTAACTATTTTTATTGGTGACTCCTACCCTGCTGACAAACTTTATTCCTTCTTTGAAGACATCACCAGTGAAGAAGAACTGGGTCAGTCCATGATCGACCTGGCCAAACTCTACGAATCTCACAGTCGTCAAAAAGAAATGAACACCTTTCTGGGTGAGTATATTGATAAACGTTCAACCGGACCTGATGTTGTTCGCGCTCACTTATTTTTAGTGGAAGCCAACGAAACTCTTAAAAAAAGAGACAAAGTCATTGATCATCTGCAGTACGCCAGCGACCTTTGTCGCAAGGACTCCTCCTGGAGACATCTGCAGAAAGCCGATGTCATCCAGGTTTCTTGCGATGAATCCTTCCGCCATACAAGTTTGGATATGGCAAAAAAATGGTGGGAGATTTGGCTTAAGAACAAACAAAACGTAGCGTTTTCTGACCTTACGCAAAAATTATTTAAGCTGATTCTAGACAATGAAGATCCGATGAAACCGGATCTGAAGACTCGTTTCGCTTATGCAGAACTTTTATTCCAGCTTGAAAAGTATGACGAAGCCAGCGCTCAGTACAAAATGGTCGGTGACAAGTCCACAGAAGAGCCCCTTCGTCATGATTCAAATTATGCCGCTCTCTATTCAAAAGAAAAGAGCATCGAAAAGAAAAAGGACTCTCTCAAAGAGGCCGAACGTAAGGATTTGGCGACGAATTATCTGGTCAAACACCCTACTGGAAAATTTGCGACCTTGGTGAAGTTCAAAGTCGGCCATATCGCCTACGAAGAAAGCAACTATGTTGAAGCGGAAAAGTGGTTGAAGCCTTTGGCTCAACTCAAAGGGGCCGACAATGCGGATATCAAAAAGAAGTCCGAAGACCTTATCTTAGATATTCTCAACATTCGTAAGGACTACGTTGGAATCAAAGACTTCTCAAAGCAGGTTCTGACGTCCACAACGGATGAGACCCGCAAAAAGAACATGAATAAAATCTTGGAGGAAGCTCACTTTACAGAGATCCAAGAATTCGCTAAAACAGGAGATAAAAGCCAGGCTTCTCAGAAGTTAATGGCTTTCGCCAAAGAACACGAAAGCTCAAAGCTCTCTCAAGATGCTTTATGGCAGGCTCTCAGTCTTCTCTATGCCGAAGGTAAAGTCTTTGATGCTGCGGAACTATCCGTGAAATTCGTAAGTAAGTACCCTGACGACAAGCGCAATCTTGATGCCTTGAAAGAGGCCGCAAAAGCTTACGCCGATGTTGGTCAGATCTCAAAGTCCGCAGAGACTCTCACTAAAATTGCCGAGCTTGATAAAAAGAATCGCAACACCCATTTGGAGCTGGCTGCGGACATCTATCTTCTAGAAAAGAAGATCAAAGAATCTCGGACGGCATACCTGGGAATTCTTAGCGCGGCAGATAATAAAACTCTTGAGCGCATCTATGGAAAACTTTTGGATTCCTATAAAGACGAAGCGAAATCCGCAGAGTTTGAAAAGTTGCAGAATCAGATCTTTGCCAAGGGCATCGAACCGTACACAACTCAGATCATGATTGACCGCGCAAGAGCCCTTCTCAACGCCGGTAAATCTTCAGCGGCTTTTGATCTTGCCATGAAGGCCAATGGTCGCGACGTAGCTGCGGAAGTCCGCGCGGAGGCGCGTTTGATTCAGGCTCGTATCCTTGAAAATGAGCTGGCTCAACAAAGTGTGAAAGCCCGTGAAGACAAGTTTGCCCTGGTGCTTTCTCTTAAAACAGAAAAGCTGGATAAAGCGCACACTGCATATTTCTCTACTTTGAAAATGAGTAAAGATCCATATCAGCAGTTAGAGGCCATGCGTGGCATTGATCGTTGTTATGGAAACTTCATTGAGAGCTTGCAAACAATGCCTCTGCCTGCCTCGCTAAGCCCTCAGGATCAAACGGCTCTTCGCGCAGAGATCGCTAAATTGACAGCGCCAATCCAGGATAAGAAGAACGAGAACGAGGCAAAACTTAAAGTTCTTGCTGCCTCCAAGGGACAATCCGCCGGCAATGAACGCGTCTATGCCAACATTCGCGTCGACCAAAGCATTCCTCCTTTTGTTCAATACCCAGGCGCCGACAAGATGACTGCCTTCCTACCCGCTTCCGCCGATATGAGTATCGGCAAGGTGTCTCGCTTTGATACTCGGGCCGCAAAAGCCTGCAATAAGAGCGCAATCCTAACGGGCCAACTGAACAATCTCAATCATTTTGAAATTGCGGGAAATTGTTATTCTTCTAGACAGTTTGAAATGGTGGAACGACTTGGTTTAGAGCTTGCGAAAACTAAAGAAACGCGGGCTCTGGGCTTGTTTTTCGTAAGCCTTGGCGCCGAAGGCAAGGGTTACAACGACAAGGCTTTGTGGATGATTGAAGCCGCTTTAAAAGCGCAACCCGAAGTGTCTCCTTATGTGTACCAGAAAGCTCGCCTTCTGTATAAGGAAGATGGATTGAATAGCGCAATGCCTTTTTTCGAAAAAGTTTTGGACATGCAAATGCCCTCGACAGAAATGCAAACTTTCGCAGGCGTGAAGGCTTTCTCAGAGGGAGATTTTACCAGAGCAATCGAAAAATTTTCTTCTCTGTCTAAAGAACAGTTGTATACTTTGAATGTGGGAACTCTGATGAGTGAGTCTTATGCTCAGAAGGGCGAAATCGAAAAAGCATTGAGTGTCGTAAAAGATTTACTTAATGTTAAGAAAGAAAATGCCGATTTCCTCTTACAGCAAGCACACATCTTTGAAACCTACAAACAGAGTCCGACGCTAGCGTTGGATTCTTATGAAAGAGCTTTTAAAGCCAGTCAGCAATTGGATATGCGTGATTGGTTAGGTAAGAAAATACAGTATTTGAAAACTCAAAACAAAGTCGGTCAGCACGTTATCTCGGGAGACTTGTAGTATGGAGGGTACAAGTGAAAACTTTCATCAAGGCGATGATCGCTTTCATTCTCTTGGGAACATCGACTGGCTTTGCCAAACAAAGAACAGTCCGTAAAGTCCAGGAAGTCAATTTCGGTGAGATGAACCTCAAGGGGACGATTCGCAACCCTGACGGTGCCTATCTTGTGCAAAAAAGAGGTATTAAGTTTATGCCTCTTTACGATGTACAAAAAGATATGGATGGCCGTATTCGTGAATCCGCTCTCTATTTGAATAACTAAGAAGTTAGAGGTGTTACATGCTCACGCTGATTGTACGTCAGTCTCTAAAAAATGGGACTGTCAAAACCTGGAAAATTCGTTCCAATAGCACGACACACACCTTCGGCTCATCCCGATTGGCCGATGTGATTTCTATTGCTCCCGCGACCAAAGGAATTCAAGGTCTCTTTGAATTTCGCAATGGTCAGTGGTGGTATGTTGACATGGATATGATGAGCGGAGCTCAAGGCTCTGCGTCGCCGGCTCTTTCCTTAGATCAAGAAAAGACCCTGGAACTTGAAGACTGTGTTCTTAAATTCACTCCCGTGACAAAAGAAACAGATCTTTACCTACGCCTTGATCGCGTAGGTAAAGAACAACGTCAATCAGGAAAACAGTTTCAACTTTTTATTGTCCGACAAGGTGGCAATGTCGTTGAAACCAAAGTTCTGCCTTTAAATAAGAAATTCAAGCCCGCCTTGGCTCTGACTCCCGTAACAATCCCCTGCGTGCCTAGCGACGAGTGGCAAAAACAAACCGTGGGAGCTCTGGAGATCAGTCAAAGAACGGTCTCTTTAGAAGATGCCGCAAAGTGGGCCCATATCTCTGCCGATCAGCTTGTGGATGAAGAGTCTAAAAGAGGACTTTTTATCGTTCTCGGTGCGGCTTTTCTTTTAGTCACCATTGGTATTTTCGCTCCGAAGAATCAAACCATCGAAACCGTCGCGGCACCTCCTAAAGTTGCACAAAAAATTATTGTAAAAACAGAACTTAAACCCAAACGCAAAAAAGCGGCCGCTCCCCAACAACAAGTTGTGGTGAAAGAAACTCCTGCGGCTGCGGGTGCGCCCAAGGCTGAAATGCCCACCAATAGTGGTGGTGGCAGCAAGGTTTCAAAAATGATGCAATCCCTGACTGGCGGTCGCATCTCTCAGTTGATCGGTAAAGTCTCTGCACAAGCGGCGAAAAGCGGAAACGTGGTTTTCGCCAATGGCGTGAAAGCCGGTAGCGGTCCTTCAGGTCGCGCTCTGGCCGCCGTGGGTGGGATCGAACGTTCCGGACGAGACTGGGGACGCGAAGGAAATGGAACCGGCGTGGTCATTTCAACTGCGGGCCGTGGTGGGGGCGGTAGTGCCTCTGGTATGGGAGGTCTTGCTGCTGGCGGCACCGGAAGTGCTGGCGTCGGTCTCATCGAAGAAGAAGGTGAAATCACGGGCGGCTTGGATCGTGAGATCATCGCTCAATATATCAAATCTAAATTAGGTCAAATCCTCTATTGCTACGAAAGACAGCTCAGCGCCAATCCCGATTTGTTCGGTAAAGTCGCTGTGCGCTTTACGATTGGGCCTTCCGGCTCAGTGGAACAACAGCTGATTGGGGATACAACGCTTAAGAACGCAACCGTTGAGGGATGTATTTTGAATAGGGTTGCCGCATGGAAGTTTCCTTCTCCACAAGGAGGGACTCGCGTGCTTGTGACATATCCATTCTTATTCAAGAGTACAAACTAGGACGGGGGTAACGCATGTTGAAGAAAACAATATTAATGATCATCTTGGCGGCATCGCAAGCTATGGCACAACAAAGCGGCGGCGACAAGCTGGACATAAAAAAACTGGAACAGAAATATTGGGCAGCCAAAGACGACGACTTTAGCGTCGTACAAAACCGTCACTACACCAAGGCGGAGAGATACTATTTGACCTTGTCTGGAGGTGTGCCTATCAATGACCCCTTCGGAACAGGCTCCATCACGTCCCTGCAATTGGGATACTTCTTCAATGAACGCTGGGGCGTGGACTTTAGCTACACCAAAGCCGATATGAAGAACAATGACAACACCAAGCAGTTCATTGACGAAAATGGCGTTGCTCCCAACTATAACTTCTTTGATAGCTCAAAAATGGTGTCGGTGACTTACGTGCCCCTTTACGCAAAGATGAGCTTTTTGGATAAATCCATTATCTATTTTGATATGGGAATCTCACTGGGGCTTGGCACCACGGACTACATCATCAAAAAAGAAGATGGGGATGAGTCCAAAAATGCCATGAGTTATCAAATTGGCATTAACCAGCAGATCTTTTTCTCTGAGCACTTTGCCGTACGCATGGACTTTATCAACAAGTTCACAAACGAAGACCGTTTTAAGTACAGCACCATTGCTCCGAATCGTGATCTCGGACCCAAAACAACAAATGATACTCAATTGTTGTTAGGTCTTACTTATTGGCATTAATTTTCTCCAAGGCGGGGGATATATGTTTAAGCCGTTTAAATTAGCAATCGTGGTTCCCCTTCTCTGCAGTTCTGCCTGGGCGGCGGACTCTGCACTGAAGGTAAAAAAATCTGGTCGTCCAGCCGCTTCTAACTTGAAAGTGAAATCAAGTATGGTTCCGGCTTATGACGTTTACCAAAAGAAAGTTGTCAAAGGTAAAGTTGAGGTCGTCAAAGTGACAAACATCCCTCTTCTAGATCTTGGCGAAGAACGCAAGGTCGAGGCGTCTGTCCTCACTCCCCTGCGTTTGCCCGCAGCTCGGGAAGTCGCACTCAAAGGGCTTCGCCGCCATGACTCCCCTGCATTTGTTCACTCTTCTGTGGCTCCTTATAACGCCACAGTGGAACATGCAAAATCGCTGACAAGCTCAGAGGCATTTCAGAAAATTCCTGATGTGAAAATGTTGAATCCCATCAAAGATCCCGTCACCAAAGACCCTTTGGTGCAGCTTGCACAATTGGACGATATGCAGCCCAACGACTACAAACTTTTACAAGCCTTGATCTTCTTAGAGATTCAAAAGAACTACGAATTAGCAATGGGACTTTTTGCGGAGCTGATGGACGATCCTAAACATCGTACCGAGGTTCTATATCAATATGCCATGACGGCAAGAGGACTTGAGTTGAACTCGGAGTTCCGACAATACATGCTGCAAGTGGCGCAGGAAACAAAAAATAAAGAATGGCAGCAAAGAGCCACAGAAGCTCTGGTCAAAAACATTGATGCTTTGGAAGTCTCTGACATTGCGATGATTGACCCTTTGGTTATCAAACATGATTTGGATGTGACGAAGAACGATGATTACCAACTGGCTCGCGCCAAATACTATTCAGAAAAAGGACAACTGGGATTGATGGAAGACGCTTTGATGTTCATCACGGAAAAGTCTCCCCGCTATCCTGATGCCTTGTTGTTAAGCGCCCTCTTTAACTACCGTCAAGGCAAGGTCGACGAAGCGCTTCTGCAACTAGAAAACCTTATGAAGGTGACCTCCGGTGATAAAACTTCACAGATTCGCAATGTCGGAGCAATGACCTTAGCCCGCATGCAGTTCCAAAAGAGCGACTATAAAGCCGCCTTCCAATCTTATTTGAAGATCGACAAATCCAATCCTCTGTGGTTGCAAGCCATGGTCGAAAGCGCATGGACTCAGATCTTAGGTGAAGACTATGAGGGCGCCGCAGGAAACATGTTCTCTTTGCATACGGATTTCTTTAAAAACGCTTTTTCTCCTGAGTCCTATGTCGTAAGAACCGTAGGTTACTTGAACCTTTGCCAATACGGTGACGGGGTGCAGGTTCTGACTGAGATGAATAAAAAATACGCTCCGTGGAAGAAGAAACTTGAGGACTATCAGAAAACCAACAAAGCCTCTACGAACTATTATGATACGGTTAAAAACTGGGTGCGAAATTCAGACTTAAAAGAAGTAGACGGACTTCCCCGCTCATTCATCGTTGAACTGGCCCGTCATCCCTCTTTTATGAATTTGCAAAAACAGATCAACAAATACGAAGATGAGATCAATCGCTTCAATACGATCTCGTTAACGCTGGTTAAAAAAGAGCGCGAGTTGATTGCCAAACAGAATGATGCCACCAAACAACTGGACGATGCAAAAAAAGGAGCTCGGGCTGATAGCGTGCAAAATGCTGAAAAGAAGCTGATGAGCTACCGCATCCAGTATCACATTGCCAAAAAAGCTCGCGTTTCTATTAAGAATTTGCGCACGATCGGTTTAGCTCGCATTGAAAAGGAAAAAACCACCCTTCGCACTCAAGCCTCCAAGGCCCTACAGTCGCGCTTCAATGAAATGCTTGCTGGCTTGGATAAAGTTCTCGATCAAAACGAAGTCCTTAAGTACGAACTGTACTCAGGGGCTGGTGAGCACATCCGCTATCAAATGGCCGGAGGTGAGGTGAACGACAAGGAACGTCCCGAGTTGAAAGTTCAAGATGAGAAAAGCTTGAACTGGAAATTTAAAGGTGAAATTTGGGAAGACGAAGTAGGTCACTACCGTTCTTCTCTAAAAAATGTCTGCCCACAAGATTCGAATGTGGCAGGTTTGTCTGGACAATAAAGGAAGGATTTCAAGATGAAACTAGCAAAAGCAATGACGACTTTGACAATCGGTGTTTTGATGAGCTTGCAAACAACGGCTTGGGCGCAGAGCTCTGCCAAAGAAGGTTTGGAGCGTATCAAAACAAATCTTACGAATTCAAAAACAAACTTGCAGGAATATGAAACAAACCTGAAGACAGTGGAAGGCAATATTACGGAAGTAGGTAAAGCCAAGTCGCAGGTTGAAGGACAGCAAAAACAAGTTCTTCAACAGGTTGAGGAAAACAACCAGGCGATGACCCGCATCGGTAATCAGGAAAAAGAACTGCAAAAGCTGATGACGGACGAAAAAAATAAGATCACTCAAGAGAATCAGAAGATTCAGGAATACGAAGCGCTGATCGCCAAAATTAAAGAAAATCAAAAGAAGCGCGAGATGAATATCAACGACTACCAACTGCAGTTGACCCAGCTTCAAGAAGAAAAGAAGATCTGGAATTCTCGCGCCGCGAATCTGAAAGAACAAAAAGACCAGGTTGGCCAGAAGATCCGTTCTTTAGCCAGTGAGGAAAACGAGTGGAAGGCTAAACAAAAAGGCTACCAGGGCGAAGTCAAACGCTGGACAAAAGAGGTTGAGCGCCAGCAAAAAATCAGCGACAGCTACAACTCATTGGCTGAAGTGAAATAATAATCCCAGACTAAAAATATCAATGTTTATTTAGAAGCCCCCTCCACCGAGGGGGCTTTCTTTTTTAGATCCAATAAAGAATCGCGTTTGGAGAACTAGACTCAGTTCCACTCCTAAGGGATCCGAAGAATATCACGCAACACTTTATGAAATAATAAACAAAATACTTTGGAGTACTGGAAAATGGAACGCACTAAAATGACAGGTTGGTTTAAAGGCATCAAAGGCAATTTACTGATGGCCGCCTTCATCCCGATGATAGGATTTGCCATCATCTTTTTCGTCGCAATGAGTGGCCTAGATAAAACCAACACCTACCTTGAGGACGCTCACTCTCTTTTGATCCCCAACATTCAGTCGATTGGAGAAATGCGCCAATCACGTAACAAGTTCGGCTATCATACATGGGCGGCGATTGAGAACATTAATGATTCCGCAGAACGCACCAAAAGAATCAAAAGCGCTCGTGAAGGAATAGAAGAGTTTTCTAGCAACTATACAAAGTATGCCAACGCAAGATTTGCCGAGGGCGAAGCCGTCATTCACGACAAAGTCAAAGCTCAGATTCCCGAATTCATTAAGGTGATGGAGAAAATCGCTCAGTTGGTCGAAACCGGCGAGCCCCAAAAGGTGGCTGAAGCCAAGGAACTCCTGAATGGGTCTTTCTCCACTCTTAACACCGTCGTTCGCGACTTCAACCTTGAAGCCGATAAACTTTACTCCCAAATCTCCGAACAAGAAACCGAAGAAGCGACCAAAAATCGTTCTTACGTTTTCAATATGTTGATTCTGGTCACTCTTCTTTCAGGCCTTTCGATTTTCGGAGTTCTGATGTGGATCGGCGTTCGCCTTTCCAAATCTGTCGGATCCATCGCAGACCGCCTCACTGTCGCCGGAGCCAATGTCGCCTCATCTGTTGAACAGCTCAATGAAGCTGGAAACAGTCTTTCTCAATCCTCCACAGAAGCCGCAGCCTCCCTGGAAGAAACAGTGGCTGCTCTTGAAGAAATGACCTCTATGGTTCAGATGAATTCAGATAACGCCAAACAAGCGGCCGCGCTTTCTGCCTCTTCCCGCGACTCAGCCGAACAAGGGGAAAAAGAGATTCACAATCTAATCACATCCATGACCAAGATTTCTCAGTCTTCTAAAAAGATTGAAGAGATCATCCATGTTATTGACGACATCGCCTTCCAAACCAATCTTTTGGCGCTGAATGCCTCGGTTGAAGCGGCTCGCGCTGGGGAGCAAGGAAAAGGATTTGCCGTTGTTGCCGAGGCCGTCAGATCTTTGGCGCAGCGAAGTGCCGCTTCTGCCAAAGACATCTCCTCTCTTATTAAAGAATCCGTTTCACAAATTGAAGAAGGCAGCGAAACCGCCGATAAGAGTGGCGCCGTTCTTACGAACATTGTGAACTCTATCAAAAAAGTTTCCGACCTCAACAATGAAATTGCCGCCGCCAGCGCCGAACAAACGACAGGTATTCAGCAAATCGGCAAAGCGATGAACCAGTTGGATCAAGCGTCCCAGTCCAACGCAGCTTCCGCTGAGGAAATCGCTGCCACCAGTGGAGAGATCAACAATCTGGCCATCACTGCCCAGAATTTGACTGCCGAACTAAATCGAGTTGTCATCGGAAGCGATGATAAAGTTCCAAAATTTAAGAATTCAGAGCCCTCTTCTACAGCGAAAAAACAAAAAGCTTCTTTCGCGTCCCCCAAGAAGAGCAATGTCATCCCTCTGAAAGCCAAAGCTTCTGAACAAAAGAAGAAACCTGATTCCCACGACGTCATCCCCTTTGATGACGACGAAAGATCTAAGGTCGGAACGACGGACGGATTTTAGAAAACTCTTCGCACTTTAAAAGTGCAGCAAGACCAAAGTAAACGATCGTAGCAAAAACGATCGTCATCAAGAGGGCTAGCATCTGCAGCCCTCTTCCTATAAACTCCAAAAGGAACCCGTAAGACATCAAGACTGCAACAAGGCCACCGCCTGCGACCAAAAATTTCGCGCCAGAGAAAAAAATTTTTCTAAACTCAAATCCCACGCCCCATCGCGCCAACCCCAGCATCAGCATCGAAGCATTGACGAAAGCGGAAAACAAACCCGACAGCAAAAGCCCCTGAAGACCCCACTGACGCATGAACATCGGAGCCATCAAAACATGCAACAACAGACAAAAAAGAGCGAGCACCATAGGCATCGCCGTGTTCTTCATGGCATAATATAAAGGCATCAAAACACGACTGCATGAAATCATCACCAAGCTGATAGCGTAGATTTTGAGAATAGAGGCCGTCGCCACAAGATCTGCCTGCCCAAAATGTCCACGCAAGAAAAGAGTCTCGACAATGGGCTCCGCTAAGAAAAACAATCCCAAAGCTGCGGGCCAAGCCAAGAAAAGATTCATCAGAAAACTCTCTTGGGCTGTCTCGCGAAACTTTTCAAACAAACCTTGCGAAGCCAGATGGCTGAGGGTTGGCAAAAGAGCCGCTCCTAAACTCACGGAAATCAAAGAAAGAGGAAGCTCCAACAGTCGATCCGCCCAGTAAATATAAGAAATGGAACCTTCCGAAAGGCTGCTGGCAAAATACAGATTCACCAAAGTAGAAAACTGCATAAGCCCCATCCCGACCAACCCAGGTCCCATGCCGCGAAGGACTGTTTTCAAATCCCCGCTCCAAAACAGAAGCTGGAAGCGCGGAAAATAATCGCGGCCTTTTAAGGCGATCGCCAAAAGAACAGCTTGTAAAAGACCACCAACCAAAACCCCCCACGCCAACCCGTCTCCTTTTTGGGGAAACCACTCCTGCGGCATAAAGGTAAAGACCAACATCGAGATATTTAATAGCGCCGGGGCCGCCGCAGGAAGACCGAAGCTCCCCAAGGCATTTAAAATCCCCATATAGAAGGCATAACCACTTACAAAAAACACGAAACCAAACATGATACGACCCAGGCGCAAAGTGAGTTCCCACTTTGCGGGGTTCGCCGTAAAGGCATCAGAGAGAAGTAGATGAAAAAGGGGCTCAATATAGATAATCCCCAGAAGAGTCCCAATCCCCAGGGCGATCAGCAAAAATGAGTAGAGTGAGTTCATGAGATTCCGCGCTCGGACCCCCGAGGAGTCCCCGGCATGAGCCTCCATAAAAACCGGAATAAAACTCACAGACAATGAGCCTTCGCCTAAAAGACGACGAAAAAAATTAGGAAGACGGAAGGCCGCAGTCCAAGCATCGGTCACCCCCCGATCAAAAAGAGCCCCCAGCGCCATATCCCTTAAAAGCCCCAAGATGCGGCTTGTTAGGGTCCCTGACGCCATAAAAAAGGCTCTTTTAAGGACCTTTTTGCGATCTTCTTTTAATCCCCTTGCTTCTTGAGACACCCTATGTTAATCCCTTTGGTTCGTTTTAAAAAGATTACTGTGGAGGTTATCCCTTGGCAAATCATAAGTCTGCAGCAAAAAGAGCTCGTCAGTCTATCCGTAAAACTGCTGTTAACAATGCTCGTAAAAGCACTGTAAAAACAGTTGAAAAGAACTTGGTAAAAGCAATCCAAGCAAAAGATATCAAAGCTCTTCCTGAGTTGATGAAGAAGTTCACTTCTCAAGTAATGAAAGCTGCTAAAACTGGCGTTATTAAGAAAGAAACGGCTTCTCGCAAAATCAGCCGCCTTTCATCTCGCGCAGCTGCTGCTAAATAATTGTTAGGTCGAAGTTAGTTTGCTGTCGGCGCGGAGTTATTTCGGGCCGACACGAATGAACGAATCTGTCGTTTGATAGAGAATTCGATTTCAGCAAAGCTCAAGCCATGGGTGACTCTAACGTCACCCTCTTTTTTTTGCGTGGAACGAACAACACCACGTAAAAAGACAAAGTTGCCTCCAGGCACCTGGAAACTCACAACCAGTTCGTGACCTTCCGTCAAAACATAGTCGGAGGCAATTGACATGCCCCCTTCTCCAATTTCTCCAGAATCGCACACAAAATAAGTTCCATCACAAAGAATACCTACTTTGCGCTTCATCACTCGTCGTGGATACTGACGACGAAAATAGCCTTTATCTTCAAATGATTTATCCATTAGGGATCTTATCGGCATCCCCGGAAGAAAACTCAATTAATGAGCTAAAGACGCACTGGAGCCGCAGGTCTTAAGCACCATGTTCTCAAGCCATATATGACTGGACAATGGTGAGGACTTCAATGCTTTGTCTGTTTCAGAAAGAACCACCAAAGTTTGCTCTAGCTTTTTCGCAGTCCAAAGTCGAGCCTGATCCAGATAGTTCTCAAGGAAGTACGGAGGAATCTGCGCATAGTGAGCCAGCTTCGCACCATGAAGACCCTCATCCATCCCCCGCTTTAAAGTCAGAAGAATGCGCACATGACGAGCCACCAAAGACACAATTCCAATCTCGCTTTGCCCTTGATCCAACAAGTGAACAAGGTGCTCTAAGGCCTTCACACGGTCGTTTTCACCAATCGCCTTAGTGAAATCAAACACGTTTTCCTCTTTAGAGCGAGAAACAACCTGTGCCACGTCCGTCATTTCAATACGACGTTGACCACCGACGAAATCCCCAAGTTTTTTTAGTTCTGCTTCGATCTCAGTCAGGTGATGCCCCACCAACTTATGCAACAAATGGATGGCATCGTTACTAATCGTCAGCCCTAAGCTTTGCGCGATATAGTTAATCCATGAAGGAATTTGATTCTCATAAGGTTTTTTAAATTCAACGCAATCGGCTTTATCTAGAAGCTGGCGGATTTGCTTTTTTCTTTTATCCACGCGTGACGCTAAAATCACAAAAACCGTGCTGTCGACAGGGCTTTCAATCAAAGAATCAAACTCAGCCCACTCTTTGTCAGTCAATTCTTGGGCTTCTTTTAAAATCACCAAACGACGGGCCGCCATCATCGGCAATGTTTCAACCGCATCACGAACAACCACCACATCGGCATCGCTGGCATAAAACAAACTATAATTAAAATCCACTGCCCCTTCTGTTAGGACAGAGTATTTAAAACGATCGACACTTTGATTGAGGAGATAGGGTTCTTCACCAAAAAGGAAATACAAAGGCGCAAGTTGACCTTTCTCAAGGTCTTTATAAAATTTCTGCGCG
Source organism: Bdellovibrio sp. (assembly GCF_047637665.1). NCBI lineage: Bacteria > Pseudomonadati > Bdellovibrionota > Bdellovibrionia > Bdellovibrionales > Pseudobdellovibrionaceae > Bdellovibrio > Bdellovibrio sp. The sequence continues at coordinate 54,181 of NZ_JBLJBT010000034.1, forward strand.
TCAATGAGTGCCATCTTGCTGCTTAAGTCCTATTAGAAATTCTCGGTAATACGGTCATGGGCTTCGGCCATAATGTCGTATGCCATGACGTCAATGTTCTGCCTCCGCGCAGAAAGATTGTAAAGAGGATTTACAGAGTTCACACCGGCGAGCGTCACTTGAGGTGCTGCATAAGTACGCTCTCCACTAAAGGAGCCACTCCACAACTCCGTCCCGTCGGCTTGACGAACCACCTTTACCGTCACCGTCAAAAGAATGCGGTATTCTGAGGCAATCACTGTTCCGTTTGGCAAATAAGGCGCTGATGAATCTCCGGCCACCCGCTTGGCTCCAGGAAGGTATTGAACCGAATCAATTTGTCCAATGACAGCCACTTCTGACAAAGAGTTGTCCACAATGCGCGCAATCCGCGATCGCTGAAACTCCTGAATCAAAGAGTTTGTGAAAGCCACTTCGATCCCGGTTTCTTGAGTTTTATTTTTAAACACAGGAACAGAGATCTGCTTATACCCCCCGGGAATGCTGCGAGTCGCAGCGCCCAAACGATAGGCACATCCGGAGAGACAAAGAGACAGTATGACTAGGCCTTTAAAGATTGCGTCCACAACCCCAGTTGAGTATAAATTGATTAAGATATCAAGGAAGAAAAATGACATCGCTCAATGATGATTACAGTTTGTTAGCCCCAGGCCCCGTGAATCTTCATCCCGAGGTGCGCAAAGCCTTGGCACTTCCGATGATTCATCACCGAACCCCTGAGTTTGATAAAATTCTGAAGCGAGTTCTGACCAATATCAAAACTGTTTTTCAGACCGAACAAGATGTCTATCTTTTGACCTCCACCGGCTCTGGAGGCATGGAGGCGTTACTTATCAATGTTCTTTCCCCTGGAGATCACATCATCGCCATTGTCTCTGGAAAATTCGGCGAACGTTGGGCCGAGATGGCAAAAACTTATGGCGCAGACGTCAGCATCATCCATGTCCCTTGGGGCGAAGCTGTGCAAGTTTCTGAAGTCGAAAGTCTCTTAAAGAAAAGACCCAACACCCGCGCCGTTCTTTGCCAAGCTTGCGAAACGAGTACAGCCGTGGCGCACCCGATTCAAGAACTTGCCTTGCTTATTAAGAACTATTCCGAAACTCTTTTCCTTGTCGATGGTATCACCGCCCTTGGAGCCTATCCCCTGCCCATGGACGCTTGGGGAATTGATGGCCTTGTCGCCGGCTCCCAAAAGGCCTTCATGCTTCCGACCGGAATGGCGTTTATTTCGTTTTCGCAAAAAGCCTGGAAGTTCATTGAAACCGCACAGTGTCCCCGTTTCTACTTTGATGTTCGCAAAGAAAAAGCGGCCAACAAAAATGGAGAAACATTTTTTTCTTCCAACGTCGCCGTTATTCGCGCCTTGGATGTCGTTTTAGAAATGATTCAGGCGCAGGGTTTGGAAAAACTCTTCCAGACTATTCAGCGTCGTGCCGAGTTTGTTCGCCACTTCGGACAAAAACTGGGGTTCACTCTTTACTCGAAATCTCCCAGTGATTCCGTGACGGCCCTCCAGGTTCCACCGCAAATGGACGGACAAAAAATTCGCCTTCATCTAGAGCAAGTTCACAAAATCACCATCATGGGTGGGCAGGATCAAGCCAAAGGAAAGATCATTCGCATTGGGCACATGGGTTATATCCAAGATCAGGAACAGATTCGCCTCATTGAGTGTTTGGGGCACACCCTGCGCCACTTCGATCCTGACTTTATGTCCTTGGAACATATTTCCAATATCACCCAAGACGCTAAAAACTATCTGGAGCAAAATCCATGAAGAAAAAAATTCTCATAACGGATCGTTTTGCTCAAGATAGCTTTTTATATCTTCAACAACACAGCAACCTTGAAGTGGTGCGCAGCGATCACCCTCATCATTTACCCTTGGAACACTTGGTCGGCGCTCATGCTCTGATCATTCGCAGTCGCACCCGTATTGATGAAGATCTTCTAAAAAAAGCCCGTCAGCTTCAGTTGATCATCACCTGCACGAGTGGCTTTGATCACATTGATCTTGAGGCCACTCAAAAATGGGGCGTGACGGTCATGCACACGCCCACGGCCAACATTGAGTCTGCGTCCCAACTGACCTGGGGTTTGGTTTTGAGCTGCGTAAACAACATTCAACAGGCGCACAAAATGGTGAAGGCCGGAGAATGGAAGCGTGATCTCATCACCGGAATCGAATTGAGTGGTCGCACTTACGGCATTGTCGGCCTGGGAAGAATCGGTTCCCGAGTCGCTGAAATCGCCCAAGCTTTCGGAATGAAGGTCGTCGCTTTTGATCCTTACCAAGAAGATGATGTCTTTGAACGCCTGCAAATTCCTCGTTTCAGCTATGAAGAGGTTTTAAAAACGGCGGATATCGTCAGTTTTCATGTCCCGAAAACTCTTGAGACCGAACATATGCTCAACCGCTCCCAATTCGAATATATCCACCGCGGAATTATACTAATCAACACCTCACGAGGTTCGGTGATTAACGAAAACGACTTGTGTGAAGCGCTTGAAAAGGGCTGGTTGCGTTCTGTGGGCCTCGATGTCTATGAAAAAGAGCCTCTTTCAAGGAACTCAAACCTGTTGACCTATCCCAACGTGGTCTTGACTCCCCATATTGGAGCAAATACGGAAGACGCCTTTTTTAAAGCCTCCCAGATCGCAGCTAATAAGCTTATGGCATTCTTTGTGGATGGCTCCACGTCTGACACCCTCCCGCCAAGAGCGCCTTGGTATGGAGCGGCTCCATTTAAAGGCGAATAAAACTTGCCTGATCTGCCCTCTTGAGAGACATTTTTAAGGTCTTTTTTGAAGGGATTTTTCCATGGCTGGTGTCGTTGTTGTCGGAGCCCAATGGGGCGATGAAGGTAAAGGTAAATTGATTGATGTGTTCGCGGAAAAAGCGGACATGGTTGTTCGCTACCAAGGGGGAGCCAACGCAGGACATACTCTTGTCGTTAACGGGCAAAAAACAGTTCTTCACTTAGTTCCCAGTGGCGTTCTTCGCCCCGAAACAACCTGCGTAATTGCCTCCGGCGTGGTGATTGATGTTTTCGCGATTCGCGATGAAATCAAAAAACTCAAAGACTCGGGATTTTTGCAAAACCCAAAACAGCTTTTAATTTCAGATACAGCGGCGATCATTCTTCCCTATCACAAGGCTCTTGATGCTGCTCGTGAGGCTGCGTTGAGTGATAATAAAATCGGCACCACTGGCAAAGGCATCGGACCTGCTTACGAGGACCGCGCTTCTCGTCGTGCCGTTTTGTTTGGCGATATCTTCGATCAAGAGACTTTGAAAGCGAAGATTGAATTGGCCTTGCGAGAAAAGAACTTCATGCTTGAGAACTACTACAAAGCTCAAGGTTTCAAAATTGACGAGATCTTAAAATCTTTGGCCGAAGTTGCGGAAGACTTGGCTCCGTACCGCTGCAAAGACACCTCGTTGTTTATTAGCAAAAATCTAAAATCCGGGAAGCGTGTTCTTTTTGAAGGCGCCCAAGGAACCATGTTGGATATCATGCACGGAACATATCCGTTCGTAACCAGCTCTTCGACCCTTTCTTCCAACGCCTGCGCAAGTGCCGGTATTGGCCCCATGAGCGTACAACAGGTTATCGGCGTCTTTAAGGCTTACACCACTCGCGTGGGCAGTGGCCCTTTCCCAACGGAACTTAAAGACGAAGTGGGACAAAAAATCCAAGCAGATGGTCACGAGTTTGGCGCCACCACGGGCCGCGCACGTCGTTGTGGTTGGTTGGATCTTGTCGCTTTGAAATACGCCATTCGCGTGAATGGAATTACAAACTTGGCCATGATGAAGCTGGATGTCCTTACAGGACACGATCGCATCGGAGTTTGCACAGCGTACAAACTCAATGGTGAAATCATCACGGAACTTCCGACATCTCCTTACGAACTTGAAAAAGTCGAACCGGTCATTGAGTGGATCCCTGGCTGGAAAGAGGATTTGACGAAAGTAAAAACCCTCTCGGATCTGCCACGTCCTACCACAAACTATATCGATTATTTGGGTTCTCAGTTAGGAACTCCGATCGATGTGATTTCTGTCGGACCGGGGCGCGAACAGACATTGTGGGTCAAACCTTTGTTCAATAAATAAGCATACTTGCAGCCTGTTTTAGGGCTTTGCTTAAGCTCTGTGCAAAGCCCTAAAAACACCAAAAAAAATCACGATTTTTTTTAAAAAACTGCAAGAAAGAGTATTGACTTTGCTCCCCTCTTACTACAAATTAGCACTTCCTAAACGGACAGTGGTTCGCTAGCTCAGCTGGTAGAGCACTTCACTTTTAATGAAGGGGTCGATGGTTCGAATCCATCGCGAGCCACCATTTTTTAGTTCGTTTTTTTCTCTACACGTTCCCATCGTCTAGGGGCCTAGGACACCTCCCTTTCACGGAGGATACAGGGGTTCAAATCCCCTTGGGAACGCCAAATTTTGTATTAAAAATAAAAAACCCGAATCGAAAGATTCGGGTTTTTTATTTTTACTCAACTTTAACTCGGCAATAAAGGTAACTTTCTTCGAGCGTTCATCATAAATTGCGTATTGCTCGAGAATGACGTTTACAGATTTGTCAGAGGGTTTAATTTCTAATTCACTTGTTAGCGTTTCGAAAAATCCTCAGCCTCAACTTCTTTCGCTCCCACTTTTTGCTTTCGCTCAATCGCTACTAACAGTTGAAATAGGGACTTGCCATCTTTGTCGATAGCTTGTTCGCATGCTGCCGACTGTACAGTTGCGGTGATCTTGATCGGTGAGACATACTCTACTCCTTTGCAGTTGAGGGTAGCGGATAGGCCCGCTCTTCAGCTTGCTGCGGCCTAACGGGCGCGGCGGCGCTTTGCCGAGTCGAGCTTGGTATTAATGTATCGATTTGACACGACGAATTGATATTAAACACAAACCGATATACTGTTTTATTTGCGGGAGGGCTTTTGGAAAATAGAGAAACGGAAGACGCACTGAAGATAATAAAACAATTAGCGGATTTGTTGGTAAAGTCACATAGCCACACCGATAGTAGACGAAAGATTGATGTGTTTATCGAGGCTGCAAATCAAATTTCTGGCGCTCTTAATGGGGTTGCTCAAAAAATTGCTGATATTGAAAAAGCAAATAGAGATCTTTCACAAACCGTTGCAGACTTGAAAACTCAGATTTCAGAGCTAAAGAGAATAAAATCGGGTTAGAGATGCTTGTTCCTGCGAATGAACAGCCAAGAGATTTTTATTAACTAATATACATTATTGAATGAACTGTCTCATCTTGGAGCATTTTCGACACAGTCAGATGCTGCCTATATTAGCTCAATCTGGACTAAACTCACTTCTTTTATATTCCGAAATATAAATCATGAAAAAGCAAATCAGATACAGCGAAACGTATATTCATAATAAATCAACGACCGATAAAGCTCTTACGGTTCTTAAGGGTATTATTGAAGGCGTTATTTCCGATCAGGCTTTAAATGACCTTGAATATACAACGATAAAGAATTGGATAGACAACTATTCATTCCTCCAAGGAAACGCGGGTGTCCACTCTGTATTTGAATCTCTTTACTCGGCACTTGAGGACGGAGTCTTTACAGTTGAAGAGTGTAAAGATATTCTCTGGGCTATTGATAAATGTTCCACTACCTTTTATGACGACATTACGCAAAGATGCCAAGAGTTGCATGGCTTGCTTATCGGGATAGCCGCCGATCGAGTGATCCTAAGCTCCGAGTTGTCTTATCTGTGGACATGGTTGAATGACAATGAAGTCTTAAAAGGTCTGTTCCCTTATGACGAAATTTACTCGCTAATTATGCAGATCGGTCATCAAAAGACTTTAAGCCAACAAGAGAAGGATTTCCTGATTCAAGCGTGCTCTTGGACCGAGAACAAATCAATTTCAACAAGTTGCCCTCTGATTCCTTGGGAAGTAGATCCAATGATTACTTTTAAAGGAAAGACTTTTTGTATCACTGGAGGATCCAAGAGAGGACCGCGTGCAAAGATTATTGAAGAGATCGTTGAACGCGGAGGAAAAGTTGTAACTGGAATATCTAAGTCTCTTGGTTATCTTGTTGTTTGCGAAGAAGCTAATGTTGCGTGGACTCACGCGACCTATGGTCGAAAAATTGAAGGTGTGATCATGCACCGTCGAAATGGCTCCACAACCGCGTTAATATGCGAAGCGGATCTGTGGGATGCTCTAAATGTCTGAAGCTATGCGAGTTCTGATTTCTTCTTAGGAGGATTTAGCTCTTCTTTCTTTATCTGCCAATCCCAAACGGCAGACTTTCGAACCTCGCTCCAGCCGAAATCTTCATTTTCGGAATTCCCAGAAATACTATATAAGGTTACAACTCGAAGTCTTCTATCAAGTAAAATAAACGTTCTTGATCATCTTCTGAAATCGTATATAGATTTAATTTCGAGAGGATACTCTTTAGCGCAATCGGAAAAATATCAGATGCCAATAAAAGGTGTTCGTGTGGCGACCAAATAGATTTATATTTTTGCTTGGTTCGACGGTGGGCTAAATCTCCTCTACTGACGCAAAGAGCACGCATCCAGATTTCTCTCACAGATTCGAAGTTGGACATTTTCTCAAGTGGCCTTTGGTTCCTCCAATATAATTTGACCCATAGCTTGAACAAACGCTTTTGCAGATAGATCACATTTGCCATTGTCGACTTCAAACAGAGGCTCAAATGCGCCCATTGCGAACATCAATTCAGCTTGGAGTTGAGTTTGCGTGTCATCGGAATTGGCTCTCAAATAGCAAAAAATGCTTTCATGAATATTGCCCCAAAGGTCTTAGCATATGTCCACCCCAAAAGATCTCGGGTAACGGTCGCAGAGAATGATAAAAGCTCGCCCATTAAGAAATAATCACTCATTTCCTCTTTTGATAGAACATCAAAACGTCCTTTTTCCTTTTGGCGCAAGATAGCTGCATGTCGAATTTGAACTTTTACATTCAAATGATAGGGCTTTAGTACTTGCTTTATACTGAGATCGTCTTCTGACTCGGTAAGTTCTTAGTAACTGGCGATAGCTCCCAGTCTCCAACTTGAATCACATCATCAATTTGAAGCCATGGAAAGAAAGCTATCATCTGATTTCTATTTAAAATTTTATCAGGACTACTCAAAGAACGTCTCCCAGCCTGGTTTTCCCAAGGGGCTTTGAACTTAGAAGGCCGGCGCAAAAATAGTTCACAAAGCTCGCGACACGCGACGTGCTCCGGCACGGGGGCTCATCGCCCTCGCAGGATGCGAGCCCGAACGCCACCTCACACCAACCTCCCCCTCTGCCCCCATAGAACATTCACCGCAATATACAAACTAATCACGGCCGCAAAGAAGCACCAGATCGACGTTGTCGCCTCTCGATTGATTGCTTGAGCAAGAACCATCCCCGCAAAAACCAAATAGCCCGCTTTTTTCACCGTTCGCAGACTCGATACAAAAAATGGGATCATCGTCGGAATATCGTATATTAGAAAATCAATGCTCGCTGGCCAGAACCTTTTCATATTTAAAAACGAATATCCCAAACTATGACCAACGACGTAGGCTTGAACCTCCACAGTATAAAGCACGGAGGCCGCCAACAGCGACACCCCCAACCCCATGAAGCCAATCACCTTTAGTATTGTTTTTCTTTTTTCATTTTCTTCAACTTGATACAGCGACCACGGAAGCCAACTCGGCCAAACCACAAGTGCCACCGCGACAAACAGCAGGGCTCCATATTGACTGAGATTCCCCACCAGCCCCGATCCCGTCGACTGCCAAACAACTCCCTCCGCCGCCTGCTGAATGCCAAACAAAAAAGGAATCGCCGCGATCATCCGGTGTTGCTTTGACGTATTCCCCAGCGTCGTCACTGCCCCCGTCGATATCAATAGCGCTGCCGAGCCATAACTTACACTCGCGGAAAAGCACATACGTTCCTCCAGACACCTCATTGTCCTTCGAAAAAGGAAAACTGGTATCTTTGTTTAGCCTCTTCAGCAAAAAACACACGGATCGCGCTACATATCTATTATAAACGAAGAGACCACTCTTGCTTTTAAGCATGCCTTTTCTGAAATAAAAAACGGGGGCTCATCTGCCCCCCCGAACAATCTGCATCTTATTCTGTTCTCGTTGCGATCTAACAACGGTTATTTAAAACTTCCCGGAATTCCATCAATCATCAACCCGATCATAAAATACGATCCCGAGAGATCCACAGTGCTAAGGCTACCATTGATAGAGCCTGAGCGCTCAAATCCATCCACTTTATTCGTTTCAACGCCCCCTTCGGCGAAGAAATAGATCTTATTGTACCCTAATCCCACAGAAGCCCCGGCCGCCGTATAGGGAGTTGAGAACCACCCCTCCGCTGCAGACTTTTTAAGTTCGCCATTTTGCCCTGCGGTCGTTAACTTGAATGTCGTGTTTGTTCCTCCGAAGCCCGCAAAAACATCCGCCCGGAAGATGTCGGTCTTAACGATAGGGACTCTGGCCAAAAGCAAGACCGCGTCCTGGTCCACTTTGGCGCTATAATCTGTCATAAGATCCGTATCTTTTTCATCACTGCTCGCAAATTTTTTAGAATAGCGAAGACCGACTTCAAGAAAGTTCACAATCGGATAAGTCACTTCAAGACCAATCTGATTATGTGTCTCCATCTTTTTTAACCCGAGAGGTTCAATCGTTTGATTCACATTCTGCGGATCGACACCGGTTGATCCCAAGAAAAAGCGCGCCTGAACTGGAAACTCTTTTGCAAGAGCCAGACAAGGTCCCATTAATAAAAGAAGTCCGCAGGCCACCTGTCGTTTCAACATAAGATCTCCTCGTAAGGCTTTATGTTAGCCCGCACAAAACTCGCTCTCAAGAAAAGTACTAGGGAGCCCTTAGTAATCCCGATTTAGGCCCAGGCTCTCCTCCGGGATGTCTTACGTAGATCCGAGATAATTATCATCTTGATATCAAGATATTTCCATATTATCTTGATATCAAGATGAATGACTCCATAGACATATTCTTTGAAGAATGGCTCCAGCAAAGAGCGTCCCTTCCGGCGTTATCTCCAGACATACAATTTATTTATCGAATTGCTCGACTCAGTAAGATACTGGGGCAACGTCTGGATAGAACTTTGGTTAAATACGAACTCACGCGCTCCCAATTCGAAGCCTTAGCGGCGCTTCGCCGAAAACACCCCGAGCCTCTCTGCGCCCAAGATTTGATGGCAGCAAGTCTTCTCACCTCCGGGTCCGTCACCGCTATGATCAATCAGATGATCAAAGCCCAATGGGTCGAACGAGATCTGCACTCCGAAGACCGCCGACGCATACAAATTCGCCTCACGAACAAAGGAAAAAACAAGGTCGAAGCCGTGCTACGAGAACGCATTAAGGACAACACCCTCCTAGCAAATCTTGTCAGCAAAACAGAACAAAACAAAATGAATCTGATGTTAAAAAAATATCTGATGCTTCTTGAAGATCTCGAGTCTAAAGAGGAGTCTAAAAAATGAATACATCTTCCTTTCCTATGTCGTCCTATCTTAAAAGAATTGGCCTCCAACAGCAGCCTCCGACAAATCTCGCCGGCCTCAAAGATCTTGTTCAAGCCCACAGCTTTTCCATTGCTTTTGAAAACCTCGACGTCCTCGCCGACATCCCTATTCTTTATTCTTTGGATCAAGTGATTGAGAAAATTCTGAATCAGGGGCGAGGGGGATATTGTTTTGAGGTCAACGGCCTCTTAAGCGGCGCCCTTGATTCCCTTGGTTTTAAATATAGAAAACTAATGGCTCGCGTAAGCTATGGGCGACCCACCCCCGGCCCCAAAACTCATCTTGTTTTCGCTGTGGACTGCGACAACGAAGAGTGGTTCGTCGATGTGGGCTTTGGCGGCCCCGGATTAACAGAGCCCGCTCTCTTCCGCCCAGGACTCGAATTCACTCAAAACGGCGCCACCTATCGCTTTGTCGAAGAGCCCCATAATAACATGCACCTGCAAAGAAAAATCGCTGGAAAATGGGAAGGTCTTTATATTATCTCTCAAGAGCCGATCCTTCCCATCGACATCGAAGTAGCCAACCACTTCGTTTCAACGTGGGGACGCTCTCCCTTCAGATCCATCTTCATGTGTCTTCTTCCCACGAGGGAGGGCCTGGTTACGCTACAAGGAACGGACCTCATTCATCTGAATGAAGAACTTGTCCCCACACAAAGGACGCCTTTACGAAATGCCGACGATCTAAAGAACACAATGAAGACCATTTTCAAAATAGACGTTCCGACACCCATTTCCGAGTTAGCCTGGAACAAAGTGAATCGCTAAAAAATTTAATTTTATTCGCCCGAGGAAAAATCTAAACGCCCGGAAACTTCCAGCCTGAACTTACCTCGTCCACTAGAAACCAATCGGATTGCTGACGCCTGCTCCTCGAGTCGTTTTCTAAGAAGGATCAGCCGCGTTTCAAGATTGTCCTTAATCTCGGGTAAATTTAGACTTTTTTCCGCGCGAAGCTCCATATTGGAGAACTCGGAACGTCCGGACTTAGAAAAGGTCTGAAGCAAATACCATAGTATTCGAGCTGGAATGTTCTTTATAAGATACTGGTCATTAACAAAAATGAAGTCATCACCAGGAACATAACGAACGCGCAAGATCGGATTTTGTTCTTTGAGAGCGTGAGAGTCTTGTTGGCTTGCGACCTTCATTGCTCTGCCCTTGGCTTCTAAAGCGCTAATCCCAACGCCTAACATATTCGTGATAGTAGATAGAAACAGTTGATCCCGCGGACCCCAGTTACTTTTGGTTTCAGACTCAACAGCTAAAACTCCGATAAACTCTCCGTGAGCTTTAATGGGGGCAGCCACTTGAGAGGCCGGGTTCGTGAGTCCTGGCAGCGGAATTCTCGGAGTGAGTGCCTCCGAAGAAACCCCGAGCTTAACGGCTTTGGCATAACGAAAGACCTCGGCCATGGCATTAACCTGAAGCAGACGGCGATGTTCTGCACACAGTCCGATCAGCCCCTCTCCCCATTTGACTTCGGCCCCAACACCACCCACCGCATAACCAAAACTTGCGTGAGTAACCAGCAACTTTTCATCTTCATCAGCAAGAAGAAGAATCATATGGGTCCATCCCAGATACCGATTTAAAAGTTGCATCGACTGATCAAACAACTCTTCAAGACTCATGACTTGATTCATCTTATCTGAGATGACTCTCAAAAGCTCAAGATCCTCACGACTCTCAAACGGACAATCCGTCATCGGAGGGTGATAGTCTGTTTCACCCTCCTCCTGCTCGATCTCAAGGACTTCGTAGATATCGACAGCCTTCAACTTGAATATGGAGCCCATCCCCTCATAAGCGGCGATCACATCCATTTTCACGGACATTTGATCAAACACAGGCCCTTGATCCTCGCTGCGGACATACTTTGTTCTAAGTCGGTATGACTGCAAATTCACAGGATGTCTGACTCGAATCGCGGCGTAAGGATTTTCCATCAAGTTTGCGCGGGTTCGATTGAAAAATTGAAAGGAAGTCGCAACATGTTTCTCATCAACTCGATAGACATGACTCAAGTAAGACGCATTCGGAGTTCCATCCTGAGAACAGGTGGCAATCGTCGATGGGATGACTCCTTCAAAACAGCAATCCAGTTGTGCTAACTTTATACTCAAGGTGACCCCATAGATTGCCCCGCTTTAGGGCCGGGTGTTTGAATGAAAATATTCTCGATACTCACATCAACCGCAATATCAGGAACGAGTCTAAGTCCCATAGCAGCTTCTCGAGTGACACCAATCAATTGAATTTCTCGCTGAAAAGCTGTCGCGCACTCCTGAGCGATGGGTTGTTCCGCAGGATCCAAAGGTCTGACCCGAGTCACGTGCCCTTTGATTTGTGCGGCGGCATAGGTTGGAGGACGAGACATAGATACGGCAATACTGCGGTTGTTCTCAATATTAGCCAAAGTACGAGTGGCTCGTTGTTGAACAAGGAAGATCGTCATCCTGCTGGCGTCCGAAGAGATATTAATCCCAGCGCCATCGCAGATATCTGGCCTCATCTGGGCATCGCGAGTGGCGACCACCATGCCCACTCCCAATTTGATAATGTCTTTTAGCTCATTAATATCCATGACTGCCTATCCTACAGGCCCTTTAGGAAAAATTTAAGATTTTTTTAGTACATTTCTAGGAATCCCGTGTACGGCAAAACGGTACACTGTCTTCATCAAGTTTAGAAAAGGAACAAACATGACACTAAATAAAATGATTTTGCTAGGCTGTCTTATCGCCACTCCGACCTGGGCACAGAATAGAAATAAAGCTTTAGCTCCGAGCATTGAACAAGGACGCTACTTGGCACGAGTGATCGGCTGTAACGATTGCCACACTCCCATGTATGGTCTCAAAAATGGCGAGGTCCCCGAAAAAGACTGGCTCATTGGAAGCCCTATCGGATGGATGGGCCCCTGGGGAACCACGTATGCCACAAATTTACGCAGCAGAGTTGCAGGCATGAGTGAAGATGAATGGGTCCACCATTTAAAAACACTGAGATCACGACCTCCGATGCCCTTCTTCGCCGTCAATGCCCTCAGGGAAAATGACTCGCGCTCTTTGTATCGCTTTATTAAGTCATTGGGAGACAATCAACAGGTGATCCCAGACGCACTTCCTCCCGGAGAAAAACCTCAAACACCTTACGTGCATTTTGATGTCCTTATGCCCAAGCCAGGAAAATAGACTCTAAATAAGGGGTGGATTGAGACACTCAAACCACCCCATAATGACGTTTTTTGTCCTCAGGAGTGAATTTTTTCTCATTCCAACCGACGTGGAATTTTTTGAGCTAAAAAAAATATTTATTTTCATTAAACACAATTTCATTTTTTCATAAAAGCGCGACAACATTTGTACCCAAATACGAAAATCGCCCTATAAACAAGTTTATTGCGCTTTGGAGCCCATTTTTCTTAACTAAAGCGTTTTTCTCCGGACATATTGGCTCCCTACCTTTGTTAGATTTTTAAGCAGCATGTCAACGGTGTAACAATTTTTGGTTTAATGTCACAGATCATACTATTGCAAATATCCCGAATTTTCTTTAGTTTCCTCCTCGTTACAAAATACAGGAGAAACTAATGATCACTTCAAACAAGAAGATGTTAATAGCGACGGCAATTGCTTCGCTAGTACTGAATGGTCCAAGTTATGGTTTTGCAAAAACTGATAACGTCCCGAATGGCCAAACGTTTGATTGCACAAAAAACCCTAAGCTTTGCACAGGCAATAGCGGCGGCGGCAACGGCAATACCGGCCCCGGCAATCAAGGTAATGGCGGCAGCAATGGAAACGCTGGTGGTGGATCTAGCAACGGTGATGGATCTAGCAACGGCGGATCTAACAATGGTGGATCTAACAATGGTGGATCTAACAATGGTGGATCTAACAACGGCGGATCTAACAACGGCGGATCTAACAACGGCGGATCTAACAACGGTGGATCTAACAATGGCGGATCTAACAACGGTGGATCTAACAATGGTGGATCTAGCAACGGCGGATCTAACAACGGTGGATCTAACAATGGTGGATCTAACAACGGTGGATCTAACAACGGTGGATCTAACAATGGTGGATCTAACAATGGTGGATCTAACAACGGTGGATCTAACAACGGTGGATCTAACAACGGTGGATCTAACAACGGTGGATCTAACAATGGTGGATCTAATAACGGTGGATCTAATAACGGTGGTGGATCTAACAACGGTGGATCTAATAACGGTGGTGGATCTAACAACGGTGGATCTAACAACGGTGGATCTAACAACGGTGGATCTAACAATGGTGGATCTAACAACGGTGGATCTAATAACGGTGGTGGATCTAATAACGGCGGCGGCAATGGTGGCGGCGGCGTAAACCCTCCTGGACACGGTGACGGCGGCGGCGGCCCTGGACACTCTACTGATCCTCTTCCAGATCCAGGCAACGGTTGTAACACTCCTGCAAATGCTCACAATCCTCATTGCAACCCAGGTGGCGGCAACGGTGGCGGTGGCGACAACGGCGGTGGCGACAACGGCGGTGGCGATAACGGCGGTGGCGATAACGGCGGTGGCGATAACGGCGGCGGCGATAACGGCGGCGGCGATAACGGCGGCGGCGATAACG
>NZ_JBLJBT010000035.1:0-42438 GCF_047637665.1 Bdellovibrio sp.
ATTGAGTCTTGGAAAGGCGTTTAAGAATATCAGTATGGCCAAGATCTTTAAATCCAGCCTCTTTGATACTTGTCTTTGATAGAGGGGCTGTTGCCAAAGCTTGAATTTTTTTATCCAGGCAACCCATGGCGCTGAGTTCGACCCACTTTGCTGGAGACAGGTCGGAAGCAATGTCGATAAGGTACGGGCCCTTGATTTTAAGAGCCTCTTCCAGCGAATCCACGGTGATTCGAGGCCACTTTTTGTCTATCAGAGCAAGATACTTTTTAGAGGCCCCCTCAGAGCGCCACAAAAGAATTTGAACATTCTTTTGTGGCCCTATTTTATAAAGAGCCTTGGCGGCGACCTCAAAGCCGATCCCATCGATGTCCCCTGTTGTAAGGGCGATCCTCATGTTACTCATTGATTCTTACGAAAGACTCATCCCGCTTGCTTTGAAGCCAGGCTTTGAGTTGTCGCTTAAAGCTTGCTTCAAGAAGTTGAGCTTTGATGCGCTCTTTTGCTTTTTCAAACTTAGGATCTGCAGTCAGCTTCTTTCCTGTGAGCTTCACGATGTGAAAACCCATGCGCGACTTAACCACGGGAGTGGTTTCGCCAACCTTGAGGTTTGAAATGGCTTCTTCGATCTCAGGAAGAAATTCTCCCGACTTAAATGTTCCAAGACTTCCGCCAGCAGAAAAATTTGGATCCTCACTGAATTGTTGCGCAAGCGTTTCGAAGTTATCTCCGCCGCGAAGTTTTCCCAGAACTGTCTCTGCTCTTTTAATGGCGGCCTCGGCCCCACCCTTTTTGGGATTAAAGAAGATGTGTGATACGCCGAACTCATCAATAGACGGCCGGCTGTTGGGGCTGGTCTTTAGATATTCATTCAAAGCGTCTTCGTCGGAAATACGCAATTTAGAAATGATCTCAGCATCCATCAACGAGCGCTTTTCAATACTGTCTTTAAGAAAGGCTTTGTATTCTTCCGCTGTAAGGCCCTGGCCTTTGATAATATTTAAAAGCTCGGCCTCGCTGACATTGTTTCTTTTGGCCATGTCTTTGATTTCAGAGTCAACGCGGTCATTGGTTACTACGAGGTTAAGTCTTTTCACTTCAGATTGAAGCAGCTTTTCGTTAATCAAATAATCCAACTGAGCCTTGCGATTTCCCTTAAGAATAGAGCTGGGCTTATCAAAAAGCAGGGACTCATCAATCAATCCGGGCTTTCCAATCCTTTTTTCAAGTTCTTTAAAATCAGATTCCAGAACGAGTTCGCTATTTACGATAGCCACGGTTTTTTCCACAATCTCTGCATGGGTGGGAGCCGCGACGAGCAAGGAAAAGAGGATATTAATCATTTGCGCCTCGTGTATCTACTTTAATAGAGTTCATTAACTCATAGTCCTTTAAGACTTTACTACTTCTCAGCTGAGCATCAAGCCAAGCGACGTATTCTGCCTGCTCGCGTTGAGCTTTGAGGGCCCTGATGATCTGCGACTTAACTTCCTCAAGGGGAAGTGTCGTTGCGGGAGCCTTTTTTTCGACCCGAATAAGATGAATTCCGAAGGGACTCTTAATCGTTTGTAATCCCGATCCGGCGGAAAAAAGAGGATCAAAATAGTCCACGGATCCTTTTTCAATCCACCCCACAACTCCGCCATTTTTTCCCTCGGGAGTGATGGAGTATTTTTTGGCTAGTTCTGCAAAGTTTTCGGTTTTTAGATCGACCTTGATGGCGTCTGCTTTGGCGTCTTCATCGACCACGATCTGTTGAATATAGATACGTTCTTTTCGTTTGAAACGATCCTTATGGTCTTCGTAATATCGTTTGATCGCCTCTTCTGTGGGGGGCTTGATCTTTTCATTGAGCTTTTTGAATACTTCTTTTTCAACCAAGGAATAGCGAAGCTCCTCCCGCCATTCTGAGAACGAGAGATTTTCTTGGGCCAAAGAGCGACGGAAGGAAAGATCGTCGGGATAGTTTGCACGAAGGGCGTCGACCTCTTTGTCTAACATGGTTTCGGAAATAACGATGCTTTGAGCGCGGGCCCAATCCAAGGTCAGACTCTTCACCAGAAAGTCCCTTAAGATCTCTTCTTTAACGCGATGAATGTTGTTGGGATCTTTGGCGGCCAAGGCATCGAAGTTTCGCAAACGACGAGCTAACTGATTGGCAAACTGCTTGGAGGTCAGAACGTGATCGTTGACCTTCTCAACGGGTTTCGTTGAAAGCTTTTGATAACTCGAAGGACATCCCGCCAGACCCAAGGTCATAAAACATAAAAACGCCAGAAGACTGTTTTTGTGGGTTGGGGTTTTCGACTGACCGCTCAAAATAAAAAGCCCCGTCAAAGCGGGGCTCTTTAGAAATTTCATAGAAAGGTTTCCTTATTTAAGGGCACTCTTATTTTCTTTAATAGAGTATGACTTCTTCAGTTTGTCGAAGTAGTCATTGAAAAGCTGTTTTCTTTTTTCATCGAAAACAGCCGCTCTGATTTGACGCTTGTTTGCGTTTTCAAAGCTTCTACGTCCAGTGAGTTTAATGATGTGGAAGCCGAATTGAGATTCGATGAGCCCCTTGATTTCACCGACCTTCATAGACGCTGCCGCTTCATAATAACCGGGAACGAGAGTTACGCGTGATTGCCAACCAATGTCGCCACCAGCTTGCTTAGAAAGAGCGTCGTCAGAGTAAAGCTTCACAAGCTCTTCAAAAGGTCTTTTGCTGGATTTAACTTCTTCAAAAATTTCAGAAGCACGTTTCTTTGCTTCCGCAATTTGTTGTGGATTTGCACCGGGCTTGAACTCAATCAAAATGTGGCTGGTGCGAAGCTCAGGGTTCTTTGCGTACCAAGCTTGCATTTCTTTTTCTGAAACTTGGATCTTTTGAATTTGCGGACCCAGTTCTTTTTCAAGCAAGGCTTTGTACATCTCTTGATTGAGGCGCTCAAGAACGACAGGATCTTTTTGGAGACCACGCTTTTCAGCCTCTTGGAGGCCGACTTCGTAACGGATCAAGTCCTCAAGGAAAAGTTCCTTGGTGGGTGGGTTGATGGTTTGCGACTTAACTTCGTTGTACTTTTTATTGAAGTCTTCAAGAGTAATAGATTTTTTGCCTACTTGAGCCACGATCTCCGTGGATTTTTGTGCAAAAGAGGTCGCAGAGATGAGCAACAAGATGCTGATTAAAAGTTTCATACTTTAAAAGTCCCTTTAAAAAGTTGAATACACGTCACCTAAAAACGCTAGCACTAGGCATCATTATCCGCAATGAATTTAAGAGCTTGCTGTCTCGCGTGATGTAAAAGGGCTTCTAACTCTAGAGCAAGGTCTGGGTTTCGTGGATCAGCGTCTCGGGATACGGGAGCCAGTGGTCCCTCCCAGTAGATGATCACTTTTGCGAAAGGCTTTGGAAGAAAAGTTTTATTCCAAGATCTTGGAAAGTGAATTGCACGATCGCATGCGACTCCGGCTGCATAAATCGGACCCGAAATCATGCGCGACAACTCAAAGACCCCTGGCTTCACTTTGTGCAACGGACCCTTTGGGCCATCAACTGCAAAGCTGCAATTTCCCCCGTCTTTTACTAAACGCAAAAGACCTTTAAGCGCTTGCACGCCTCCGCGCGTGGAAGAGCCGCGACTGGTTTTTGCCCCAAGCCATTTGAGCACCTTGGCCATAAGCTCTCCATCTTTGGATTGAGAGGCAATGGTGGCAATTCGATAGCGTTTGACGATCGATAAAAGAGCCAATTCATCGCCATGCCAGTGTGCGAGCACGACGGGGTTTTGATTTTCCAGAGAATTTTTAAGAGAATCAGGTTCGATAATCCGAACCCTCCATGTCCATGAAAGGGTTCGGTAGAAAACAAATACAATAATCGGAAGAAAGTACTTTCTAAACACGATTAATGGTGAAGGGCTTTCTTAAACTCTTCAGTAAGTTTAGGAAGAATTTCCATAGCGTCACCAACGATGCCGTAGGTCGCTTTTTGGAAAATAGGAGCATTCGGATCGTTGTTAATAGCAACAATGACCTTGGAGCCGCTCATGCCAGCCAAGTGCTGAATAGCTCCAGAGATGCCCACTGCGATATACAAGCTTGGAGCTACTGTTTTTCCAGTTTGTCCTACTTGCATGCCATGGCTCACCCAGCCCGCATCAACCACCGCGCGTGAAGCGCCGACAGTTGCACCCAAAACATCCGCAAGATCATTAAGAAGCTTAAAGTTCGCCGCCTCTTTTAGACCACGACCTCCGCCCACGATGATGTTTGCTTCAGTTAAATCCAACTTTTCACTAGCACCCTTCACAACCTCTTTAATAAGAGTTTTAAGGTCTGGTTTTACAGCAGACTGCTCAACCACAGTGGCATTCTTGGAGGTGTCCGCCACTGCAACAGGAAGTTGATTGGCGCGCATCAAAACGATTTTTAAAGAAGTGTTTTCAAAGTTAGCCTTTGCGAAGCACTTTCCAGAATACATTGGTTTTGTTGCTGTGACGGAGTCACCAGAGATAGTAAGCTCTGTGCAATCACTGGCTACGCCAGCGCCCAAGCGGGCTGCCACGCGAGGAAACAGGTCCTTTCCTGTGGAAGAAGCTGAAGCCAAAATGATGGAAGGCTGAACTTTTTCAACAAGAGCGGCTACGTTCGCAGTGAACAACTCTGGATTGTAGGCATCCAAGGCTGCGTCTTTAACGACATGAACTTCGCTCGCGCCATTGTGTCCAGCTGCTGCCGCGACGTCTCCAGCGTGGGTTCCGAAAACAGCCGCAACGACTGTGTTTCCAGATTTTGCAGCGGCCTGAAGAAGTTCCATAGAGCTGCGCTTAAGCTTTCCGTTTGTTTGTTCGGCGAAAACTAGTATTTTTCCCATGATCACTCCCTATAGAACTTTCGCTTCGTCGCGAAGAAGTTTAACCAACTCACTGGCCTGAGCAGAAGAATCACCAGCAATCATTTTGACAGGTGGTTTTTCAGCAGGAAGAGAGAAATTTGAGTGTTTTACCTTGATATCCGAAGCCGGAATGTTCAAAGAGGAGAATTCAACTTCTTTGATGACCTTTTTCTTGGCTTTCATGATGCCAGGAAGACTTGCATAGCGAGGCATATTGAGACCTTTATTGGCAGCCACAACCGCCGGAGTCATCATTTGCACCACTTCTTTAGCTCCGCCCTCAACATCGCGCTCAACAACCACGTTTTCGCCGTTATAAGCAAACTTAGAAACAACGGTTGTGTGGGGAACGTTTAAGAACTCCGCCATCATTTGGCTGACAGAAGAAGCATTGTCGTCAATAGCCAGCTTACCAGAGAAAATAACTTTGGCTCCGCCTTCGGCCTTAATGACTTCCGCCAAGGCTTTCGCCGTGGAGTAGTTGTCTAGATTTTCAGCATTTACAACAATCGCCTCATCCGCGCCCATCGCAAGAGCTGTGCGCAAAGATTCAACAACACGAGTTTTTGGACCAACACTCAAAACCCAAACCTGGGATCCCGCGTTTGCGTCACGAAGCTTGACCGCTTCTTCCACTGCATATTCATCGTAAGGATTTAAAACCCACTTGATTCCCGCGGCGTCGATGCCGTTTTGGTCGGGAGTGATTTTAATCTTTGTCTCGGTGTCAGGCACCTGCTTGATACACACAAAAATCTTCATGTTTTTACCCCGTTTTTAGAGGCCCAGTTCTATCGCAAGTCCAGGAAAGGCAAAACTAAATTCCATATTTAACGTGTCGCGATACATGACGGGTATCATGGACAACTTAGTACCCCCAGGAGTAACTTAGTTGGATACTTATTGAGAAAATACACACCAACAAAACAAGGGGTTCTACACCATGTCTGGATTTCTCGGTTCAACCGTCGGGAAAAAGTATCTTATGGGAATTTCGGGTCTCATTTGGGCGGGGTTTGTTCTCGCCCATATGGCCGGCAATCTTTTAATCTTCGTAAGTCATGACGCCTACAATTCGTATGGGCATGCGCTAACTAGTGGCAATATTATATATGTCGCAGAAGCCGTGCTGGTGTTGGCGCTTCTTACGCATATCTACACGGCAGTGAGTTTAACGATTCACAACCGCGGAGCAAAACAGCAAGCTTATGCGGCTCCAGCTAAAGGGGCAAAAAAAGTTTCCTTGGCGTCGCGAACAATGGCGGCGCAGGGTGCTCTGGTTCTTGTTTTCATTATCCTTCACATCATCACCTTTAAGTACGGAGTTTACTATGAAACGACCGTGAATGGTGTTGTGATGCGCGACCTTGCTAAGCTGATGGCGGAAGTCTTCCAAAGCCCCGCTTATGTTGGCTGGTATGTTGTGTGCTTGATCCTTCTTGGCTTTCACCTCAGCCATGGCGTGGGCTCCTCGTTTCAATCTCTGGGATTGATGGAAGGAACTTATCGCCAGCTTTGGAAAAAGCTGAGCTGTGCATATGCGGCAATCGTGGCCTTAGGCTTTATCGCTCAACCTCTTTACCTCTTTTTCTTTGCTCACTAAGGAGAAATAAAATGGCTAATAAACTTGATAGCAAAATTCCTAGTGGACCCATTGAAAGCAAATGGAAAAACACTAAATTTGGATACAAGCTTGTCAATCCCGCGAACAAACGTAAACACTCTGTGATCGTTGTTGGTGCGGGTCTTGCGGGGGCGTCTGCCGCCGCTTCGTTGGGTGAACTTGGATATAAAGTAAAGGTGTTCTGCCAACATGAATCTCCTCGTCGCGCGCACTCTGTGGCCGCTCAAGGAGGTATTAATGCCGCGAAAAACTATCAAAATGACGGTGACTCTGTTTATCGTCTTTTCTATGACACAGTAAAGGGCGGAGACTTCCGCGCTCGCGAGGCCAACGTCTATCGTTTGGCAGAAGTGTCTGCGAACATCATCGACCAAATGGTTGCGCAAGGTGTTCCTTTTGCTCGTGAGTACGGCGGAACTTTAGCGAACCGTTCTTTCGGTGGCGCGCAGGTGTCACGTACTTTCTATGCTCGTGGTCAAACGGGACAACAGCTTCTTTTGGGTGCGTACTCTGAGATGATGAGACAGGTTGATGCCGGGAACGTTGAGCTTCGTTATCGTCGCGAAATGTTGGATCTTGTCATCGTCGATGGTAAAGCTCGTGGTATTATCGTGAGAAATCTTTTGACGGGTGAAATTGAGTCTCACGAGGCGGATGCGGTTGTTTTGGCGACGGGCGGATATTCCAACGTCTTTTTCCTTTCCACAAACGCGATGAATTGTTCTGCAACGGCGGCCTGGAGAGCTCACAAGCGTGGTGCCTACTTCGCGAACCCTTGCTATACGCAGATTCATCCCACCTGCATTCCTGTTCACGGTGAGAACCAATCAAAACTGACATTGATGTCTGAGTCTTTGCGTAACGATGGTCGCGTTTGGGTTCCTAAGGCAGTGGGTGATAAACGTCATCCGAACGAAATCCCTGAGAGTGAGCGCGATTATTATCTTGAGCGCGTGTACCCGTCTTTTGGTAACTTGGCTCCTCGAGACGTGGCTTCTCGTCAGGCGAAATATCGTTGTGATGAAGGTCGTGGCGTGAATGAAACTGGTAAAGCAGTTTATTTGGATTTTGCCGATGCCATCAAGCGTTTGGGAGAAGACAAGATCTCTGAGCGTTATGGCAACCTGTTTGAAATGTATGACAAAATCACCGGAGACAATCCGTACAAAATGCCGATGAGAATCTATCCGGCTCCTCACTACACGATGGGCGGCTTGTGGGTTGACTACAACCTAGAGTCGACAGTTCCGGGCTTGTTTGTTGCGGGCGAAGCGAACTTCTCTGATCACGGAGCCAATCGTTTGGGCGCTTCGGCGTTGATGCAAGGTTTGGCCGACGGTTATTTTGTTCTTCCCTACACTATCGGCAACTACTTGGGCGGTACGAAGCTTGAGAAAGTTTCTACTTCCAATGACGCCTTTAAAGCTGCCGAAGACAGCGTTAAAAACGACGTTTCAAAACTAATGGGCATCAAGGGCAGCCGTACGGTGGATAGCTTCCATAAAGAGCTTGGTCATATCATGTGGGAATACTGTGGTATGGGACGTAATGAACAAGGTCTTAAGAAGGCTCTTGAGCTGATTCCTAAGCTGAGAGAAGAGTTCTGGCACAACGTGCGCCTTCCTGGTGACGCCAACTACTTAAACGTGGAGCTTGAAAAAGCCGGTCGTGTTGCAGACTTCCTTGAGCTTGGTGAGTTGATGTGTCGCGACGCTTTGGAGCGTAAAGAATCTTGCGGCGGTCACTTCCGTGAAGAGTATCAAGTCGATGGCGAAGCGAAGCGTGATGATGAAAAGTTCTGTCACGTTGCTGCGTGGGAATACACAGGTGAAAACAAAGCGGAAGTTCGTCACCAAGAAGAACTGACTTTTGAAAACGTACATTTAGCAACTCGTAGCTATAAATAAGAGGCGTAAAATGGCAGGAAAACATATCAATTTGACTTTGAAGGTTTGGAGACAAAAAGGCCCTAAAGATCAGGGTGGATTTGTTGAATATCATGCGAAGAACGTCTCTGAAGACGCCTCTTTTCTTGAAATGCTTGATGCGGTTAATGAAGAACTCGTTTCAAAAGGTGACGAGCCGATCGCATTTGACCACGACTGCCGCGAGGGCATCTGTGGAGCGTGCGGATTTGTTATCGACGGTGAAGCTCATGGCCGCCTGAAATCAACTACAGTGTGCCAGTTGCACATGAGAAACTTTAAAGATGGTGAAGTTCTGACGTTGGAGCCATTCCGCGCTCAAGCATTCCCTGTGATTAAAGATTTGATGGTGAACCGCTCGGCCTTTGATCGCATCATTTCTGCGGGTGGATACATTTCTGCCAACACGGGAAATGCTGTCGACGCCAATGCGGTTTTGATTCCTAAGGCCGACGCGGATGAAGCGATGTCTTCAGCGACTTGTATTGGTTGCGGTGCTTGTGTGGCCGCTTGTAAAAATGCTTCTGCCGCTTTATTCACATCGGCGAAGATTTCTCACATGGCTTTGCTGCCGCAGGGACAAGTGGAAAGAAAAGAGCGTGCGATTCGCATGGTCGCAGCGATGGATGCTGAGGGCTTTGGCTCTTGCACAACCACGGGAGCTTGTGAGGCAGCTTGTCCTAAAGACATTCAGCTGACAAACATCTCTCGCATGAATCGTGAATTTTTTGTTGCTAGCGCAACCAAACGTCCCAAGCACAAAGACGGCGGCGCAGGCTAAGAGAGATTTATTCTTAAAAACGCCGTATTTAAAGGGCCCGATGAGGGCCCTTTTTGTTTTCTAAAAACAGAGAGATCTTAGGTGCTTAGTAGTAGTGCTGCGATGTGTTTGTAACTTTTTTTCGTCGGCCTTAACCTTTAAACTCTGCGTTGTCGGTCTGTCTCAATGAGAGACATCTTTAGATATTTCACACCTCTGAATTTCCCCTCAAGCTTCATCATCAAACTTCCGAAACTAGACCAAGGATTGGCTTATGAAGAAGATTGATCAGTTAATGGCAGAATTAGGATTTAACAAAAATGCTCCAGACAGCGTGAAGGAGGCCTTTGTTAAGCATCTTATCAAAGCGTCAACCGGAGTGAATGTGATGACTCCTTCTGAGAAACGGGAGATCGCTGAAAATCCCCAAAGAATTGTGCAATTCAAAACTCCTCAGCAATTGAGTTTTGAATTTGCTGAAGAGCCACCTCGCCCATCGTCTGGAAAAAAAGCAGTGTCTTAGTCTCGATTCCTAGAGAGAGGTCGTGATTTCTTCACGACCTTTGTAGAGACTCCTCAGGACCTTGAACCAAAAATAACAGCTTTCCCTCGCAAATCTAAAAATTGATAACCAGCTCACCTTCACATTGGTACCATTTTGGAACTAGCACGTTTGAGGAAATATTATATTCCTCGTCCGTTCGAAATCACCCAATGAAGGAGGGGATTATATGAAAAGGCTTATTGGAAGAGCCTCCAAGGCGGCCATGGTTGGCTTGTTTGTCACTGGAGCGACGGCATTTGCAAATACACCCGAAGCGGTTCCTGGCGAATTCATTGTAAAACTCAAAGACTCTGTATCTGCAAAATCCTCAATCAATGTTTTAAGTGCAGAACTGGGTTCTTACATCAAAGACACCATTCCTGGGCAAAATATCGTTGTAATCAAGCGCCCTGTTTTTGAAATTCAAGCAAACGTTGTGAAGTCTCTCTCTGAAAATCCTTTGGTGGATATCGTAGAGCCGAACTATATCTACAGAATCAACCGTACTCCGAATGATCCTATGTTGGGGCAATTGTGGGGTCTGAAAAATAGCGGACAGCAAGATTCTCAACGTCGTGCCGGCATCGCGGGAATCGATGTTGGTGCGGAACAAGCATGGGACATCACAACAGGATCTAAAGATGTGATTGTCGCTGTAATCGATACAGGTATTGATTACAATCATCCTGATTTGAAGGACAATCTTTGGACTAACCAGGCCGAGCTTAATGGTAAGCCGGGCGTTGATGACGATGGTAACGGAATCGTCGATGACATTTACGGTGCAAGCTTTGTAGATGCTGCGAAACCCACCGGCAACCCTCTTGATGATCATGGTCACGGATCACACTGCTCTGGCACAATCGGCGCCACAGGAAATGATGGCAAAGGCATTGTGGGTGTTGCTTGGAACGTGCGTCTGATGGGCGTTAAGTTCCTCTCTGCGAGTGGCTCTGGTTCGTTGGATGGCGCCTTAAAAGGTATCGACTATGCCACTCAAATGGGTGCGAAAATCATGTCGAACTCTTGGGGTGGCGGTGGCTACTCTGAAACTTTAAAACAAGCGATCGAAAGAGCGAACACAGCGGGCGCTTTGTTTGTTGCGGCTGCCGGGAATGAATCAAACAACAATGATGCAAACCCCACCTACCCTGCAACCTACGATGTTCCTAACGTACTGTCTGTTGCGGCTGTCGACAACAGAGGCCAAATCGCTTCGTTCTCAAACTACGGAAGAAACAAAGTTCATGTTGGCGCTCCGGGCGTAAACATCTACTCTTCTGTTAAGGGCGGCGGCTATGATTCTTGGTCGGGAACATCCATGGCGACGCCTCATGTGTCAGGCATCGCGGTTCTGTTGGCTTCCAATGAGCCGAACCTGACGAATGTTGAAATGAAAGAAAGAATCATGGCAACGGCAAAACCGATTGCAGGTCTTCGTGGCAAAGTGAAGACAGGCATGGTGAATGCCTACACAATGCTGACAAACACTCAGCCAGCTCCAGATCCCAACGATCCTGTAAACTGGCAATCAGTGAGCGTGAGCGTTTCTTCGGCGCATCCCTATAAAGAGAAAGCAAAGGAAGAGTACGAAGTTCGCGTTCCTGGCGCGAAACAAATTGCTCTTTACTTCTCAAAGTTTGATACCGAGAGAGACTACGACAAAGTGGAGCTCTTCGATGCGAAAGGTACTAAAGTTGCAACGATGAGTGGTAAGAACGACGACTCTTTCTCGACACCTATTGACGGAGAGTACGTGAAAATTGTTTTCACGTCAGATGATTCTGTGAACCGTTATGGTTTCGATATCACAAAAGCGGCTTGGAAGTAGTTCCTCGTCGGCAACAAGGTTTTTCGAAAGCCACCCTCGTTTGGGGTGGCTTTTTTTTCGCGACCGCTTTAAGACTCGACCTTGGCGTCTTCAAGAAACTTTTCTATTTTTAAATTTGTATAGTCGGGAAAATCAAGCTGGGTGCAATGAGATCCATATGGAACCAAGACAAACTCAGAGTGTTTAATCTTTTCTTTGAAGTGATATTGAAACCGAATCGGCGTCACCATGTCCTTTTCCCCGGAAATAATTAGCGCCGGCACCTGAATCTTCTCTAGAACGGGCTCCCCGTCATACTCCATCAAAACTTCGAACATCGTCAAAAAAACTTCGAGATTGAGTCGCGCCACTCCTCGCATATAGACTTCGATATCCTTGAAGTGAGTGACTTTAAGATTGAAGCCGCCGGCCAACGCCGCAAGATACATTGACATGGGATTATCAACAGCTAATTTCCACAGAGTATTCCACAAGTCTGGTTGGCTTTCGTATTGTGATTTTACGAAGTAGAAGAAGGGCTCAATCACATCAAGACCAAACATGCCTTTGATCGGATTCTTTGCGAAGCCGTTAATAAAAGTCATAGAGAAGAACACGTGAGGATTTTCGTCGTAGACCTTCAGAATGATGGGGGCACCGAAACTGTGCCCGGCAAAATGGGCTTTTTTGATTTTGAGGTGGGCCATCAATCCGAGAATATCTTTGGAAAGAGCTTCCATGGAAATTTGATTCATGTCCATGATGGGATTGCTTTTCTGGTGGCCACGTAAATCAAACGTGATGACCTGATATTTTTTTGAGAAGTATTCTGTCTGATGATGCCAGTGATTGATAATACAGGCGATTCCATAAACCAGAATTAGAGGCTCGCCCTCACCCCGAACTTCATAATAGATGGGAGTTCCGTCAAAACTTTCAAAGCTGCCTGTCGTTTTGGGAGTTGTTTCCATGATAACCTTCTTACAGATAAGTGACTTTAATGAGGGTGTTTCCCACAGAAATCAAGTCACCATCTTTAAGCATTTCGGCATCTATGGACTTATTGTTAAGAGTTACGCGCCCGAGCGCCTTGATTTTGATCTCCACCATCCCTGGGCCTGGATGAAGCTCAAAGGCCTCTTTGGGAGCCTCCTCGTCCAAAAGCTCGATATCCAAAGAGTCGGCCCCTGCGTGGCGAGGCCCATAACCTAAAATAATTTCCTCATCAGTCTGGATACCCTGAATAAAACTCAGCTTTAGCGCGGGACTGAAGCTTTGCAAAACACGGGAGGAAAAGTTTTGGGGCACCTCAAGATCTTGCAGCCGTTCTTTGATAATGCTGCGCCAGGTTATGAGGCGGCTGAAGTCGATGGCGGCCTCTTCTTCCACCGTGACGACCTGAAACTGGGTTCGCCCAACCTCGAAGATAACCCCTGATAATAAGGCCACTTTTTTCACACGGCGTCCGGCAATATGCAGTCCATTGGAGGAATCCAGATCGACCAAAACAAACTGACCTTTTCCATCAATAGCAAATTGGGCGTGGGTGCTTGAGACCTTGGGATCTTTAATAATGATGTCGGCTTTGGAGCGGCCTAGCGTTAACCCCTCTTCGACTTTAAAGCGGGAGCCTTCGTTGGGACCGTCCACAATCTCAATAAAAGTGACCATTTACACATTCTAAGGCTGGTTTCTTGGGTATTCAAATGCCTAATCCTTGTGCTTGGGCCTAAGCCGTGCTAAACCCGTTAAACATTTTAAAAGTCATCCTTGCTCCCACTCAACTATGGTGGGGGCTATAAACCGAAAGGATAGTTTACATGGAACTTTCTAAAACGACTGCAAAGAAGCCATACGAAGTTGTGGTTCTTATGCACCCAGATGCAACTGTTGAAGATCAAAAAGAGCTCTTCAAAAAGAATAAAGCGACGATCGAATCTTATAAAGGTTCTATCAACTCTTTGGAAACTTGGGGCAAGAGAACTTTGGCAACTCCTATTGGCAAACTAAAAAAAGCTGTCTACTTCCACTCTACGTTTGAAGCAGACACTCAAGCTATTGCAGAGCTTGAAAGAACTATGCGTATCAACGACAAAGTTCTTCGCTTTATGCACACTCGTCTTGATGAGCGTGTTACTTTGGGCAAATTCATGGAAGGCTTCAAAAAAGGTCTTGCTGAGTCTGCAGCTCGTGAAAAAGAGCGCGAAGCAAAAATGGCTGCTCGTAAAGCCGCTTTTGCTGCAGCAAAAGCTGAGCGTTCTGATCGTTACGACAAAGGCGAATAGTTAAAAGAGCGTAATCCATGAAGAAGACCGCGACCGCGCAGAAGTTCATCACAATTTCATCACTCTCGATTTTGTTGTCGATGTTAACTGTAGTTCTGGGAGCGCCTCTTCTTCGTGTCTTACGTAAAGCCTATGGTCCCCGCGCCTTTTGGATTTTGGGACTATTGGCAACAGGAGCAGCGTGGCTCCTCAACGCACAACCTTTAGCACTTTTCTTGGGCTCGATTTGGATGACTTTAGGGGCCTATATGGAAATGGAGCAAAGAGGATTTGGGTGGTGGATCTCTGGGCTTTTGAGTGTCGCACTAGGTTCCTTGGCCGCAGGCCTGGGCCTTTTTGGGGCTTTTCGGAAGAACGGAATAAACACGTATGCGGAAGTCCAAAGATTGGCGGAACAGTTTTCTCAACGAGTTCAAGATATGAACCCGGTTGTGAAGTTGGATCCGGCGATTTTGGTTCAGCAGATCCCCTCGGCTATCGTCATTGTTTTAGTGTTGGCGTTAGGTTTGGGGCTGATTTTTGAGAGAAGGGTTTTTTCATGGCTCAATTTGCCCCGTGAGAAAATTGCCTCTCAGCTCAAGTTGTTAGAATATCGCGTTCCAGATTATGTAATTTGGGTTGCGATGATCGCCTTCCTTCTAACAATGGTGAGTTTTGGCGGTAAGGCCATTGCCATCCTCGCAGTAAATATAGTGAACGTAGTTATCGTTCTTTATTTCTTTCAAGGGCTGGCGGTGTTGGAGGTATTTCTGAACTCAATTAGAGCCGGTGTGTTCATGAGAGTTCTGACGTACATAATCTTGGTCGGCCAATTATTGCTTCTTTTGAGCATCGTTGGTTTGATCGACTACTGGGTTGATTTTAGAGGTCGTATTCGCAAGATACCGACGACTGAAAACAACTAGGGAAACATACATGGAGATCACATGAAAGTTATTCTTCAAAAAGACGTTAAGGATGTAGGTCGTGTTGGTGAGTTAGTGAACGTTTCAGAAGGTTTCGCAAGAAACTTCTTGTTCCCTCGCAAATTGGCTGCTGAAGCAACTGAAAAACGCGTAAAAGAGTACGAACACTTGAAGCGTGTAGCGGAAGCAAAAAAGAAAAAAGCGATGGCTGAACGCCAAGAGCTTTTGAACAAAATCAACGGCACAACTGTGACATTCAAATTGGCTGCCGGTGAGACCGACAAACTTTTTGGTACTGTAACAACTACAGATATCTCTAAAGAGTTGCAAAAAATGGGTCACTCTGTGGATCGTCGTGACATCCACCTGGAAGAGCCTATTAAGGTTTTGGGTCAGCACAAAGCGATCGTACGCTACTCTGAAGGCTTGGAAGCTAAAATCCAAATCTCTGTTGAGCGCGCATAATCTGCTAAAGCTCACGAAAAAGAGAAGATTTCTCAAAGGGACCCCAAAAGGGTCCCTTTTCTTTTCCCATAAGACTTCTTTATGGAAAATATTTTAAAAATTGTATTGCACTGGTTCCATTTTGGGTGTTTAAAAGCGCCAACTTGGAGGGGTTATGAATTCTATTAAATTTTTGAAAGCAGCTTTGGTCACGGGTCTCTTGGGCTCTCTGATTGCCTGCTCTCCTGCGCAACAGCATTCAGTGCAGCTTGGCGCCGACAGCTCCTCTATAATTGGTGGTACTCCAGTTGAAAATAAAGATGCGATTGCAAAATCTACAGTGGCGATCGTGGCTTCCGTAGTTACTAAGGACAACCAAGAAGGTCAGTTTATCTGCACGGGCTCTTTATTGAAAGAAGACGTCATTCTGACGGCAGGTCACTGCGTTCCGGTGGTGGGAGAAGAGTATAAAGAGGTCGCTCTTTATGTGATCTTCAATACCGATCTTAATAAAATGCAAAAAGCCGATGTTCGCCTTGTGGTGGATCACGTTATTCACACTCAATACGGTCAAGTGGGCCAAGAGGGTGAAGATGCTCATGACCTTGCATTGATTAAATTTGCTGGGGCAATGGCTCCGGGATATCAATTGGCAAAATTCTTAGATGATGAGTCTCTTTTAAAACCAGGAACAAAGGTGACTTTGGCTGGTTACGGTTTGATTGAGACAGACGGCGTGAATACAAAAAGTGACGATCGCCTTCGCAAGGTTGACGTCCAAGTTGTTGAAGACTTTGGTAAGACAGAAGTTTTATTAGATCAAACTCAAGGAAAGGGCGCTTGTCATGGAGACTCCGGCGGTCCTGCGTTCCTCGATGTTAATGGCACTCAGTATGTATGGGGTGTGACTAGCCGCGGGGCTGGCAAAGACGGTAAAGACGATTGTTCATTGGTGAGCGTGTACACGAAAGTGAAATCTCAATCTGAATTCATTAACAGCGCTCTTAAGTTGTTAAGCCAAAAGAAATAAGCTGTGGCTTAAAAATAAGATTTAGAAAAAAGGTCCTCACAAGAGGACCTTTTTTTATGCGCTCATCTCTTCGTGCAGCTCAAGAAAGACCATTTGAAGGTATTCGGCCATCACTTCGCGCAGCTCCTCTATGGTGAGGGTCTCGGGGGTTTTGCCGTGCTTTTCCAGAAGGGCGTTAAATTCTTTTTCGACAGGGTCCTGAGGCAGTCCAGTTGCCGCAATCACCGTCTTTGCTAAAGTTTCTCCCATGATCAGCCTCCATGCTTCCAAGGGTCTCGCTTTTAAGACGGTTCCAGTCCATCAAGAGGTTAAAGGGAACTCAACTGCTAATCCTGAATCAGGGCCAAGGTCCAGTCGGGGCCCTTTATCGGCGGTGAGAGAACTCCTTGGACCAGTTTTTTGCGTTGGGAAGGCACCAATACAAAAAGGGCAGGAAGATCCTGCGTGGAAGAAGGCGACGAAGATAGTAAAAAACTTTGGCGTCTAAGGTGGCGGGCACCCATAGTGGTGGATTTTCGGATTTTATGACCCTCAGAACCTCATGGGCGATTTTTTCAGGCGTGGTTAAAGAGAGGTTCATCATCTTTTCAACGAAGGGGGTCATGTTGAGATAAAAGTCACAGTACGGCCCACTCCAGTTGCGGGTCGGATCGGACAAGGGCGTGTGGTAAACGTTCTTAAATGAGTTGCTGTGAATAAATCCGGGCTGCACCAGGGTGACGGTCACCCCAAAGGGGCGCATCTCATACCAAAGGGACTCGCTGGCTCCTTCGAGGGCAAACTTTGACGCTGAATACGCGGCCATGGTGGGCATTGCCAACATACCGCTGACAGAAGAAATGTTGATAATCTTTCCGCGTCCCGTGTTGCGCATGTGCGGAAGGGCCAAACGAATCAGCCCCATGGGACCAAAATAGTTCGTCGCCATCTGCAGCTCTTCGTCTTTTTCGGTCATGTGCTCGACAACGGCGCGATAGGAAATGCCGGCATTGTTAATTAATACATCCACCCCACCCCACAGCTTTTGAATCTCATCAAAAAGGCGAATGCGATCCTCTTCGGAGGTGACGTCTAAAGAGCGTACGATAAAACGCTCATCATCAAGGAAGTGATTGCGAACTTTCTCAAGACTTTTTTCGCGGGCGGTGGCAATCACCCGATACTCCGTGCGCGAGTGAAGAAGCTTTGCCAGAGCCAATCCCAACCCGGCAGAACACCCCGTAACAAGGACGACAGGCTGATAGTGTTGTGGTTTCTTTTTACTTTGAAACAAATGTAAAATGGGCCTCATAGAGGCCCATTATCTTAAACCGGAGCGCCGGGTGCAAAGTTTTTAGGTCTGCCACCTGGCATTGGTGGGGGCGCCTGGGCGGGCATAATTGGACTTGGCCCCTCAGGCTCCGCATCGCGGAATCTATTGTATTGAGCATCAAAGCGCAACTTCACAGGTCCGGTCGCACCGTTACGCTGTTTGCCGACGATAACTTCGGCATGGCCCTGTTTATCAGGGTTTTCTTTGTCGTAGTAGTCATCACGATAAAGCATCATGATAACGTCGGCATCTTGTTCGATAGATCCAGATTCCCGCAGATCGGAAAGCATAGGTTTCTTTTCAGTTCTGCCTTCAACGCCGCGATTGAGCTGTGCCAGAGCAATAACCGGGATCTGCAATTCTTTAGCGATAGCCTTTAAGGACTTAGAGATCTCTGCCACCTCTTGCTCGCGCGAATTATATTTTTGTTTCATGCTCATGAGCTGCAAGTAGTCGATCATGATAACATCCAAGCCGTGTTCAGCCTTTAGACGACGAGCACGCGAGCGAATTTCAAATGGAGAAACACCGGGAGTATCGTCAATAAAGATCGAAGCTTCACTGAGGGCGCTGGCCGCATTGATGAGTTTGGGCCATGCGGAATCTTGAATGCGTCCATTACGGATTTCGCTCATGCTGACCTTCGATTCGGCAGACAGCATACGCATCATCATGGACTCCTTACCCATCTCTAGAGAGAAGTAGGCGACAGTTTTTTTCAGTCGAAGGGCAACGTGTTGGGCGATATTCAAAGAGAACGCTGTTTTACCCATGGACGGACGAGCGGCAATGATCGTCATTTCGCCAGGGTGAAGGCCCGCAGTCATCTCGTCGAGCTTTTTAAAGCCGGTGCCGATGCCCGTGATCTCCGCTTTGTTCTTATAAAGCTCTTCAATTTTTTGAATGGAGGCTTTAACGATCTCCATAGACCCGACAAGACCGGTCTGAGTTTTGTTTTCACCAATTTTGAAGATTTCACTTTCTGCTTGGTCCACAAAGGATTCTACGTCGACGAATTCTTGCGCGTAGGCCTTTTCGATTAATTGGCTGTTTGTGTGGATCAAACGACGAAGTGTCGCCTTGTCTTTTACGATCTTGGCGTGGCTTGTGATATTTGCCGCAGAAATAGTTTTATCTAAGAGGCCGATCAGATACTCAGGCCCACCCACCATCTCCATAGAGCCTTCGCCCTGCAGAACGTTCGTCACGGTGATGATATCAATCGGCTGGCCCTTGCTATGCAACTCTTTAATAGCGTTATAGATTTTTTGATGTGCTGGCTTATAGAAGTCTTCAGCCACCAAGAGGTCACCCACTTGATCTAAAGCTTCCCGATCTAACATCAGGCCGCCCAAAATAGACTGTTCGGCCTCAAGATTTTGAGGTGGAATTCTCGTACTCATTGAACCCCTCTAGAGTAACGAAATTAATCGAATAAAAGTTGCGGGCCTCGTGCATTGGTGGTGGTTCTAGGTGGCCCGCTGAAGCAGCTTCTAAGAAAAAGCAATTAGTTCATTTTTTTTACACGAATCTTATAGTTGTCAATTTTCTTCTTAAGAGTATTGCGATTGATGCCAAGCATCTGCGCTGTTTTCACTTGGTTGCCGTTATAGGCGCGCAACGCCAGCTCCAAAAGAGGCTTTTCTACTTGTTCGATAACGACGTTGTATAGCCCATTCAATTCAACTTGCGCTTCTTTTTGTTGCGCAAAGAGAACTTCGAGCTTGCTTTTCACAAGCTTCTCTAAGCTTACGGACTGAAGATTGGCGACAAAAAGATTATCGGAACTGTTCAGGTTCGGCGTCATGGAACTCCCAAAATTGTCAGCTTAATGGTTGGAGGGACTTCTTTGGTGGAACCAAAGTGTAACCCTATACTCCGCGTGTTTCGGAAGACCAAATATACTTATGCAGTTGTAATTGCAACCTTGCAGATGAATTTTTCTGCAAAATTTTTTCTGCCAACCAGCGTTCAGACACTTGGCCATATGATGGGCTGTATAAAACATCAAATTTTTCAAATAATTTATGTTGACGACAGAATTCTTCAGACCAGTCCAAATCTTTCTCAGAGCAAATCACAAACTTGTATTCTGTTCCTGGAGTGGAAAAGCGGATGTTGTCCATAATAAAAGAATCTGCAGCACCACTGTCTGGAGTTTTGACATCTAAAATTATTTTTACGCGCGGATCAACAAGCTCAATGCTTTTTGAACCGCTTGTTTCCAGAGAAACCTTGTACCCTTGATCACAAAGAGCACTCATGAGGGTGTGCACTTCTTTTTGTAACAACGGCTCACCGCCGGTGATGCAAACATGGGAGGCTTTGTGTGACGCGATTTCTTTGAGGAGGCTGTCAAGTTCCTGCATCTCGCCTTCAAAATAAGAATATTTCGTATCGCAATACGTACAACGCAGATTGCAGGCAGTTAGACGCACGAAAACTGTGGGACATCCTACGTAGGTCGATTCGCCCTGAATACTATAAAAAATCTCATTTATTTTAAGCATTTGTTAACGGCCCTTACCTTCAACCCCCAGAGGGAGGTCCACAAAGATAGCAGAAACCTCTTTATTGCCACAGAAGCTGCTGATTTATCGACTTTTTTGTCCTGCACCGCCAGTCCTAAGTCAAGTATGCGCTTCATGCGCATGACTAACTCTTTGGAATTTCGTAAATTTTTTAAATGAACCAATTCCTTAAAAAGTTCCGACAGGACGTCATTGCAATCAGCTTTTTGGGTTTGGGGCTTTTTCTCGCCCTAGCCTTGTTTAGTTACAACCCTCGCGATCCCTCGCTGAATTCTATTGGCCAGGGCCTTAGAGCGCTCAATTACTGTGGGATCGTCGGCAGCTTTCTGGCGGATCTGCTCTATCAGTTTCTCGGCCTTGCCGCCTGGGTGGTGGTCGGTAGCTTCTTGCGCATGGCGTATGCCAGTTTTCAGGGAGAGTCTCTGAATCTTAAAAACATTCGCTTTGTGTGGGCTTTGTTGTTGATCGTGAATGTGGCGTCTTTATTGTCGCTGTATTTGCCAGAAACCAAAGTTTTCTCAGGACAGATCTATTTGGGAGGCCTTTTGGGTTTGGGCGTCTCTCAGGCCCTGATGCGCGCGTTTAACTCTATTGGCGTTCAGGTGATTCTTCTGTCGTTCATGGCTGTTTTGATTGTGTTCTATTTTGAAAAGTCGCTGCAAGAGTTGACAGAGGCCCCGCGCGGCTTCCTTGCCATGTTAAAAAAGAAAAAAGTCATGAATAAGATCGCAGCCTTTTTTGCTGGGATGTTTATAAAGGACGAGAAAAAATCGAAAGCAAAAAAATCCGAGACTAAAGAAGAAAAGCCGAAGTCGGTGTTTCCATTGTCTGACAAAAAATTTGTTGGAAAAGATGAAGAAGAAGAGGATGAGGACGAAGACGAGGTTGAGGCCGCTTCGGACTTAGACGACGACGAAGAAGAAGATCTTGAGGAAGAGGAAGTTCCGGCGGTTCGCCTGGCGCAAAAACGCAAAGTGGTGATGAAAGCCAAACCTCCTCGTCGCATTGAAAATTGGGATATGCCGAAGCTGGCGCTTTTGGAAGACCCACCCGCCTCTCGAATCAAAATTGATAAGGCCGAAATTCAAAGAAAAGCGGATTCTTTGGTGGAAAAACTTAAAAACTTTTCCATCGAGGGGCAGATTCAGGATGCCAAGCCGGGTCCCCTGGTGACGATGTATGAGTTTAAGCCCAATGCGGACGTCAAAATCAGTAAAATCTCGGAGCTAGAGGACGATCTGTCGCTGGCACTTTCGTCAGAATCTGTGCGCGTTGTGGGTCACATTCCTGGAACAGATGTCGTGGGTATCGAGACAGCGAATCTGAAGCGCGAGACGGTTTACTACAAAGACTTGATCGCTGAAGACACTTTCTGGAGTGAGGATCTTGCTTTACCAATGGCCGTGGGTCGAGCCGTCGACGGAGAGCCCAAGGTTGTTGATTTACGCAAAATGCCTCACCTATTGATTGCGGGAACCACGGGTTCAGGAAAGTCTGTTTTTGTGGGGTCCATTATCACAGGTCTTTTATTCCGACATTCTCCCAAAACGCTGCGTTTGGTCTTGATCGATCCTAAAATGGTGGACTTGGCGCCATTTTCTTCAGTTCCCCACCTGGTTTTGCCGCACGTGACAGAACCAAAAAAAGCCGCCACAGCCTTAAAGTGGGCCGTGCGTGAGATGGAAAAGCGCTATAAGTCTTTATCGAAATTTGGTGTGGGCAAAATCGAAGCGTTCAACGAAAAGACCGGGGCTCTTTCAAAGACGGATATTGAAGAGCACGAAAAGATCAATCAAGAGTTGGAAGAGGGAAAAGCAAAGCTGGATCAGTACTACTACCAGCCACTCCCCTACATCGTTATTGTGGTTGATGAGTTGGCCGACTTGATGATCGTTGAAAAACAAAACATCGAAGAGCCGATTCAGCGTTTGACACAAAAAGCGCGGGCTTGCGGAATCCATTTGATTTTAGCGACACAGTCTCCGCGCAAGGACGTTGTAACGGGCCTTATTAAGACGAACATTCCCGGCCGTGTAGCCTTGAAGGTGGCGTCGAAGATGGATTCGCGCATTATCATTGATGACTCGGGGGCGGAGCGACTTCTTCCCAATGGAGATATGCTTTTCCAGGCACCGGGCGTGGGTAAACCAACTCGTCATCATGGGCCGTATCTATCCGACAAAGAAATCGGCAATGTCGTAAAACATTGGGCGACACAAGCAGAACCCGAATATGATCCGTTGGCGATGCGTGCTTTGGATGGTTTTGCCGGTGGAGAGGGCGCTGAAGCCGGAGATGCTGGTGGCGCGGGATTTGAGGAAGAAGAGTATGATGAGAGATATGACGAAATCCTTGCATGGACATCTGGGCAGAAGGAAGTGTCAGCATCCTTGATTCAACGAAAATTCCGTTTGGGTTATCCTCGGGCCGCTCGCCTGATTGAAATTTTCGAAAAAGAGGGCGTGGTGGGGCCAGCCAATGGCAGCAAGCCGCGTCAAGTTCTGGTAAGTAGTTTTAGAGAACAGTGATTTGAGCCTTGACTCTCCCTCCCTTGGTCGTGGTGTGATTAAGACACTAATAAAACCATTCAAGGAGGAATTTATGGTTAAGGCTTTAATCGCCGCTCTAGGTCTTGTGTTTTCAGTGAGTGCTGTGGCTTCGCCATCTGCATTCGACGTTGTTTCTCAGGTTTCAATGCCTGCAATTATGGATCAAGCTCAGACAATGGGTTTGGATTGGAAAGTTGGCGATACTGCTAGCTACACAATCGACATGGGATTCATCAAGGGTTCTATGGTTATGTCTGTTCGTTCAGTAGCTGCTGACGGCATCTGGATGGATCAAAACATGGATCTTGGTTTTGCTGGTAAACAAAAAGTTGAAACTTTGATCGATCCTAACACTGGCGAAGTTAAAAAAATGCTTGTGAACGGCAAAGAACAACAAGTGCCCAAACAAAACATCGAAGTGATCGAAGTTAAAGAAGACAGAATCACTGTTCCTGCTGGAACTTTTGATTGCATCCATGCTCGTCTTAAAGATGCTGACAAAAACGAAGAAATCAACGCGTGGATCAACCCACAACTTATTCCTTTGTCTGGTATGTTGAAACAAGTTGCTCCAAGCCAATTCGGCCAAGTGACTGTTGCTTTGAAATCATACAAAAAGAACTAATCAATGAAATTGATTTTGATAAGAGCCACCCTTGCGGTGGCTCTTTCTTTTTCCCCGCTCCTTGCGTTCGCTCAGGCAAAATACTCTAAGTCTGAGACCTATAAAGATATTATCGAAAAGGCTCACAATTTAATTCTGCAAAGGGATCGGCAACAAGCTCTCAATATTCTTTCTGGAGCAATTCAGCGAGAGATTCGCCCCCAGGCCATCGCCGAACTGAAGAAGACGGCTTCTGAAGTTGCAAATGTCTTTTTTAGCGACAAAACGCAGCAGCTTTTTGAAAGCGGTGTCTCTTTAAGAAAATCAGATCTGAATCAGGCCCTGGATAAAGTGAATGAGGCCGCGCGTATTGAGCCCGATAACTTTTCCATTGTGAATGAGCTGGCTCACCTTATGATCGCCAAGGGGGATTGCAAGGGGGCGCAAGAGTTGGTGCAAAAACAACTGAATCTGGTCAGTTTTGACGAAGACTTAAAGCTGAGCATGGCTCAAGCCCTGGTTTGTCAGGCAAAATGGAGCGAATATCAAAAGATCGCGGACGCCGTTGCCATTAAGAAGTCTCCTCAGCAAAAATTTTGGTGGGCCCTAGAGACAGAAAAGTATTTGAGCCTTAAGAACTTTGCTAAAGCGCAGGAGTCCTTGGCAAATATGAAAAAGAGCGATGAAAAATACCCGGAATTTTTCTATTGGTTCTGGAGGTTTGATCAGGCTCAAAAGAGAGCTAATCCCGAAGTTGCACAGAAATACGTGATGACCTGCAAAAACATTTCAGCGAACCAGTATAGACAGTATATGATAGACCCCATGCTTTGCCGTCGCCTCGCCGAGGTTGAGGGCGATCTTAAGGGGATGAATGGAACACCTGAATAAAACGGCCCTCATTTTGATGATATTCTTTGGCCCCCTGGGGTGCGGCGTGAAAGGGCGTCCTCTTCCTCCGCTAAATCCAGCTCCTTTGGGACGTGGGGAACCCACCTATAAAGAATCCACCCAAAAGAAACCAGCTAAAAAAAGCAATCCTCAAGTCGACTCGAATGAGAACTTTGGGGATGAGACGGAGGAGCCATGAAAAGCGTCCTGCCGGTGAACATCATCAAGATGTCAGGAGCTGGTAACACGTTTGCTTTGGTGGATGCACGAAAGAACTCCTCTTGGGAGGCTGTGGAAAAAGATCTGGGAATGTCCCGATCCCGTTTTGCACAGATGATTTGCGATAAAGTGTTGGGAATTAGCACGGACGGACTTCTCTTTATTCAAAACGGATCCCAGGGTTTTGATTTTGATTGGGATTTTTATAATTCAGACGGATCCACCGCAGAAATGTGCGGAAACGCGGCTCGCTGTGCGGCCCGCTTTTGTTACGAAACCTTGCGGTCTTCAGAATCAGCTACGATTAAATTTAAAACCGGCGCGGGATTGGTTGTGGCGCAAGTTTTTGGCGATGATCGAATTCGGGTGCGCATGCCCGAAGCACGCCTCTTGAATGAAAACTTGGAACTAAAAACCCGCTCAAGCTCCACAGAAAAATTTGTCTTGGTAAATACGGGCGTTCCGCATCTGGTTCAAAAAATACATGAAATAAAAGATGTGGCGAACTTAAAAGAGATGGCTCGGGAGGTTCGCTCTCATCCTGATCTGATGCCAGCAGGAGCAAACGTCACCTTTTATGTTGAAGATGGGCCGGGAAAGATCAAGGCGGTCACCTATGAAAGAGGCGTTGAGGATTACACTCTGGCCTGTGGCACGGGGGCCGTCGCGGCGGCCCTTGTCTACGCAAAAGAACGAGCCCAACGAGAAGTTGAAGTTCAAATGCCGGGTGGCCTTTTGCATGTGAGTTTTATTGATGGAGACCCCCATCCTCTGATGATGGGAGACGCCGTTTTTGTTGGAGAATTTAAGTACAATCTTGAGGTGGTAAGATGAAGAATTTCAGAGGAACTTTCACGGCCCTCGTGACGCCCTTTAAAAACGATAAAGTAGATTATGCATCCTTAGATCGACTGGTAAAGCAGCAACTGGATGCGGGCGTTGATGGATTTGTAATCAATGGAACCACTGCGGAAAGCCCCACGCTGACCTCTTCCGAGGTGGTTGAGATTTTTAAGCATGTCCGCTCTTTGTGTGGTGATAAGGTCCCCCTTATCATGGGAACGGGTTCGAACAACACAGCGAAGACGATTGAAGATTCAAAGAAAGCTCAAGAGTTGGGTGCGGATGCTGTACTGGTGGTTGTTCCCTATTACAACAAGCCTCCGCAGCGAGGTTTGTATGAACACTTTAAGGCGGTGGCTTCGGCCATTTCCATCCCAACAATTTTGTATAATGTTCCCGGTCGCACGATCACGTCCTTGGCCGTCGAGACGGTTCGTGATTTAGCAAAAGTTCCTGGTGTGATGGGCATCAAAGAGGCCAGCGGCAAGATTGATTTAGCACAAGAGATTATCAATGCCTGCGGTAAAGACTTTGTGATGCTTTCCGGGGATGACGGAAGCTACGTGGAGTTCCTAGCGACGGGAGGCCACGGAGTGATTTCCGTTGCGACTCATGTTATTCCCAAACAGATGGTGCAGTGGAAGACGTGGGTGTCTGAAGGACAGCTTGAAAAGGCGCGCGCTGACATCAACAAGTATATGGATTTGATCAATCTTCTTTTTGTAGAAGCCAATCCGATTCCCGTAAAAAAAGCATTACAACTGATGGGGATCTTGGAGTCCGCATCCTTGCGTCTTCCTCTGGTGGAGCTGTCTCCCGCGCACACTGAAAACTTAAAAGTCGAAATGAAAAAAGTAGGTGTTCTGTGAAGAAGACCAAGATAGGCCTTGTGGGCGCTTCAGGAAGAATGGGGCAAGAGATCGTGAAAGTGATCGAAGCCAATCCACGCTGCGAACTGTTTTATCCGTTTCATCGCGAAGACAAATGGGATTCCAAAAAGGCGGCGATGGTAGATGTGTGGATTGATTTCTCGTCCCCGGAAGCCTTGAAGGATGTTTTAAAAAGAGCGGCCGAACATAAGACGCCGGTTGTCTGTGGTACGACGGGCTTTTCAAAAAAGGAAAAGGATCTTTTAAATCAGTACGCAAAAAAAGTTCCGGTTTTATGGTCTTCTAATATGAGCTTGGGCGTGGCCGTCCTCAATGAGGCTTTGAAGTCCTTATCGGCGATTTCACATTTTGATTTTCAAATTGAGGAACTTCATCACAATCGAAAGAAAGACAAACCTTCTGGAACGGCGATCACCCTTCAAGAAAATATGGAAAAAGCTGTTCAGAAAAAGCTTCCTGAACCTGTCGCCATTCGTGGTGGCGGAATTTTTGGCGTTCATAAAATCTATTCTATGAGTGATGAAGAAGTTTTGGTGTTTGAACACACCGCTTTAAATCGCACGGTGTTTGCAAAGGGTGCTGTTCAGGCGGCGGAGTGGCTGGCCAAACAAAAGCCGGGCCTTTATCAAATTCGTGACGTCCTTTTCGGAAAGAAAAAGGCATGAGTCCCCATCGCCATTCGACGCTGGTGTATATTGCCGTGGACTTGGTCGGCGGACAGGAGAAAGCCAAAGATCATCTTCGCAAGTTGGCTGAATGCGGTGAAATCATTTCGACTTCTTCGATATACAAAAGATATTTAACCTCAGAACAGCAAGACTTAAGCGCGCGAATGGAGTTTGTAATTCGCTTTGAGACCTACCTGGGGGTTGATCAAATGCTTCACCTGGTTTTGTCTTTGTGCGAACCGGGGGCTTCGGGTCTTGCGCAGAAAAACTACTCAGAGGTGATACTTCTTGTTTTCGATGATATGATTTTAATGTCGCCGCGATTGACCCTCCCCTACCCTCAGATGCACCAAGATCCTCTTATCATCAGATGCTCGGCAGAGGCCTGGGGTCAATATGAGCATCCGATCTATCAAAAGAATTTAAGTGAGATTTCTAAGTCAGCACCGTCCGTAAAGCAGGCGGAGTTTTATATGCAGGGTAAAAGCCTGGTTGATTTTTAAAGCCGGCCAACGTACAAATTGGGTGTATCGTAACAGTTCAAATTTTCTATTTAACGGGGAGTTCCCATGAAGTTTTTCATCGACACAGCAGAAATTGAAGAAATTAGACAAGCCAACCTTCGCGGCTGGGTTGATGGAGTGACAACAAACCCGTCTTTGATCGCAAAATCCGGAAAGCCATTTCACGACGTGATTAAGGAAATTTGCAAAGAGATCTCTGGACCCGTGTCGGCCGAGGTTATCAGTCTGCAGGCCGAAGAAATGTATCGCGAGGGTAAGGAACTGGCAAAGCTTGCCTCTAATGTGGTTGTGAAAATTCCCATGTGCGAAGATGGTATGATTGCTGTAAAAAAACTTAAAGCTGACGGTATTAAGACCAACGTCACTCTGGTCTTTTCTCCGATGCAAGCTCTTCTTGCTGCGAAGGCGGGAGCAACCATGGTGTCTCCCTTTGTTGGTCGCCTTGACGACATTGGCGTTGAAGGTATGACAATGGTTGATCAGGTTATTCAAATGTATCGCAACTATGACTTTGATACTGAAGTCCTGGTCGCCAGCGTAAGAAGCCCCATGCATATCCAAATCGCCGCAGAAATGGGTGCTGACATTGCCACGATTCCGTTTAAGGTTATGCAACAAATGACTCACCATCCATTAACTGACAAAGGTATTAAGCAGTTCATGGACGATTGGAATAAGGCTCAAAAGAAATAATGAATAAGGCGATTTCTTGGTTTCTTCTTGGCGCGACCCTTCTTTTGTCCAGTTGCCGAACTGGGGGGGTGATTATTCGCGAGACACCTTTAAACGCAAGTGAAACGCGCCGAGTGGTCGTTAGCATCATTGGAG
Source organism: Bdellovibrio sp. (assembly GCF_047637665.1). Lineage (NCBI taxonomy): Bacteria > Pseudomonadati > Bdellovibrionota > Bdellovibrionia > Bdellovibrionales > Pseudobdellovibrionaceae > Bdellovibrio > Bdellovibrio sp. Next base: position 28,066 of record NZ_JBLJBT010000035.1, read on the forward strand.
AGCCTCGAACGGTCAGCCAAAATGGGCGAGAGGTCTACTCTCGCTATTATGACAAAAAAAATAAGAATATCGAGAAGATGGATATGGCGCGCGAACGCTACACCACGCATGTCACCATCCTGGGTGACCGTCGTCCGTATGATGTTCAGGTCGAGGTCCTAGTCGAAGGTCGTAATGTGGATGGCGGCTTCGACCTTATAGAACGCGATGATGATAGGGCTGCGGCCATTGCCGAAAAGATTCGCCAAGCGCTTAACCAAAGTCGCGACACCCGTAACGTTATTGACGACTTCCGTTCCTTCTAAATACGATAGAGACTAGTCAGGAGTGACTATTCCTTTTATTTGAAGAGGTAACTGTTGCAAGGAATGCAGCTTAAACGGTTTATACCGTTTGCAGTTTTAGCGGGATGTTTATGCTGGTCAGGCCATGTTGGTGGTTTGAAGTTCATTCCTATCTATGATGCCTTGACGATTAAAGCGCAAAAAAATTCTCCTCCCCATGTCGCCTTTGAGGAAGTTATAGAGGCCGATCGTGTGAACCTGGAGTGGGCAAAAATTGAAAAAATAAAACCCCTGAATTTGGCGATCGAAAAAACATCGTCAGTGCCGCTTTATTCAAAAAGAGTCGCTCTTCAAGAGATGGTTGTTACTAAAAGTGTTGAAAACATTCTTCCAGACGCAGGCTCGCCCGCTGTTGCGACAACGGATCCCGAAGACCACGATTGGATTGACAGCCTTCCTCGCACCCAGGCTTTGCGACTTCAAGAGGCACAAAGACGCAGTGAGGTGTTAGGAGAAGACTGGTCTTCACCAACGTGGTCGGACATGGCCAAAGAAGTTCTTGAAAAATCAGGAGCTCTGGTGGCAAGCGAGGCGCTTTCGTCGAAAGTATTTATTTCGGGAGTGGACTCTTCCGGGAAATCCCAAACCCGTGTTCCGCAGGTGCAGGTTCAGTTGCCTTCGAACAGAGCCTATCCGGGCGACAGCACCACTCAACAAGAGAAATCAGAGGCAGGGCCCTCTTACGGCCTGGTGGAAGAGTCGCGAGGACAATCCATCGTCGGTCCTATCGAAATCACCGGAGGACTGGCGGTCACTAATGAACACCACATTGAGATTCGTCGTAGTGATGAAGGTGTTTTAAAAGAACTGGGCCGCGTGGACTTGCAACAAGGTCTATATAATATCGACGTAGAGGAAGTCACCGGCACGGTGATTGCCCGTCTTGTGAATAAAGACGGAAAAACTTTAGGTGAAGGGTCTTTCCGCCTAAACCGCCTTGTGGCTTCGCAGAGTAAATCTTTGCAAGGTCCGAAGATTCGTATCGAACCGCACCCGGACTTTGCCGGTATTGTAACGAGTGCTTATAACGCAAAACCGAATGACGTGGCTCCGGCGCAGACGAAAGTAACTTTCGTAAAAGGGGCCAGCGAGGTTGTTGCTAAAAAAGATGGTTTTGTGGCGATGGACAATGTGATGAGGGGCTCTAGTACTGTGATGAGAGCCGCGGCTCCAAAACACATGCAAACAGCCGCGATCGTCATTTCTGGAAAAGAATTTAAAACGCAGCTGTATCCCGCATCAATGATTCAAGCACTTCAAGACATTGTGGCACAACAGCGAACTCAGTCCTTTGAGGGAGCCCCCACAATCGTTTGGGGACGTGTCAGTCTTGATGGCAAAAATCTTTCAGGCATAGAGGTCGTTTTAGAGTCCGCACCGGATTTACAACCCGTCTACTTTAATCAGTTTATGCTTCCCGATGCGAAGCTGACTGCGACAGGTGAAAATGGTTTATTTGCATTTGTGAATGCCCCTGCGGGATTTCATTCTTTGTTGGCGACCCGAGCGGATTCTATTTTGGGCTATCAAAATGTGGTGGTGGAAGAGGGCTCTGTTGCGCAAGGAGATATTGAGTCGACATTAAAGTCAGAGACAGTCCCTTTGCGTATCTATGATGCCTTTACGGGTGAACCCCATCCGGCGGTTGTTTCAATGCAGAGCTTGGCAGAAGATGTGGATGTTAGATCCGGAGTCACAACGGTCAGCCTTCCCCACTTAAGTCGATTGGGAATGATGCGCATTCAGCCCGAAGGGGCAGATTATGTTGCCGCTCGCTATCTTTACAACGATAATGACGAATTTATTCACGCCCCACTGGTTCACTGGTCTTGGTTGAATTCGATAAAAACATTCTTACGCCTGGATGATTCGGCCAGTGCTGGGGTTATTGTCGGCTTTGTTCCGGATGAAGACTTTGAAGTCTATCTTGCGGCTTACGATCAGTTTGATCCTCGCCATATCGTGTACTTTGATATGCAAGGACGCATTTTGCAAAATCGCAAGGGCATCGCGGGCGGTGGATTCATTCTTTACAATGTGCCCGAAGACACCCACGAGGTGGTTGTGGTGGGCGCACGTACACAGAAGATCTATTCACGAGTTCTGCCTGTGGACGCGAACTCTCTTTCTGTATTGAACTTCAGAGAGTAGTTTAAAGATTCAGGATTTTGCGAACTCTTCGACTTTTCGTTTAAAGAAATTTCCACGCTCTTCAAAGGACTTGAATTCATCAAGACTGGTTCCGCCGGGACTGAGAAGGACCGTGTCCTGGGGATTGGCCCTTTGGAATGTGTGAGTCAAAGCTTCCCCAAGATGAGAAAAAGAAGAACCTGGCAAAGTTGATTTTTGCTGAGCGATGTTGCGACATTCGCCAAAAAAGACGAACTCGATGTTGCGGAAGTTTTTAAGTGGCCCCAAGTCTTGCCAAGGAAGATTTTTGTCTCTTCCCCCCAAAAGAAGGAATAACTTCCCTGATCCCTCAAGCGTGTCGTAGGCCGCCGTTGCTGCAATAAGAACACTGTCCATGGCGGTGGCTTTGCTGTCATTGATGAAACGAATGTTTTTAAACGTCCCCACATTTTCAAGGCGATGAACAAGACCTTTAAAGGATTTCATGCCGTCAATAGAGGCGGGCGGCCATCCGGCAGCCTGGGCCAGCGAAGAAGCCAAAGCTAAGTTGTCTTGGTTGTGTTGTCCAATCAACAAAGCTTTTTCAAGTTGATAGGACTCTAATGTAGGGTCATTTTTAGAAATAACTTTGATTTGTTCGTGGTGATTGTTTTTAAAGTACTCGACAAGGTCGCCGCCTTCGGAGTTCAAAAGCATCATCTTCTTGGTCAAAGATAGAATGTTCCACTTGGTGCGATAGTAATGCTCAAGGCTTTCATAGCGCTCAAGGTGATTTGACGTGAAGTAAGTGATGGCTGAAAAATCCAAAGAAAGATTTTCGCAATTTTCCAACTGATAACTGGAGAGCTCTAGAACAACCCAATCTGCGCGAGGACGCGCCCCGCTCAAAACGTCTATTGCATATTCAGCAAAGGGAGTTCCCAGATTTCCACCGACAAAAAAGGCTGTTGTAAAGGCCTCAAGTCCCGTTCCCAAAAGAGAAACGGTGGTGCTTTTTCCGACAGATCCAGTCACGCCAATAAGTCTTTCCGTGGTCAGACAAGAACACGCCAAAGACAGTTCGCTGGTGATTTTAAGTCCCGCGCTTTGGGCATCTTGAATCCAAGAAGATGAAAGGGGGACCCCCGGGGAAACGACCAGCGTCTGGGGCTGACCTTTGCTTAACAAAAGGGCGGGGTCATTAAAATCTACAGAATCCAATTTTACGTCAAATGTGAGTATGGACTGGGAGGGGACACCACAGTGAAGTAGAAGTCGTCGAGCGGCCTCGCCGCTTTTGCCCATCCCGACAATTGCAATTGGAGTCTTCAGGTTCTTGATAAATTCGCTCATCTGCACGATCATATTCTTGGGAGGCAGATTTGCCCACTTCTTTTTCAGGCCCTTTTCCAGATTTTAGATGTGCCTCGCATACGGCAGTCATCAGTGATTTGCACTTATGCGAAGCAGAGCCCGTGAACCTGCGTTTTCCGCTTTGGAAAAAGTTTAAAACCCGGCAGTTCTTTTTTGATGATGTTTTTGAAAGCTTCCTTAAACATTGCGAAGAGAAGTCTCAAGGGGCTCCGGTGGAGTTGGTTCTCAACGGAGACATCTTCGATTTCGACAGCGTTTTGCGTCTTCCCGAAGAGCCTGTTTTTAATGTTGGTTGGCTGGAAAGACATCGCGGTCTGTATCCCCGGGAAGAGAGATCTCGATTTAAGATTGAGGTGATTTTAAAAGATCACGCCGAATTTGTCCGGGCTCTTCGAGAGTTTATTCTGCGCGGAAACCGTGCGATTTTTGTTTTGGGAAACCATGACTTGGAACTTCACTTCCCTGAAGTTCAAGAAGAGATCTTTCGGCATCTCGCTTTGCCAGAGAACAAACGTCACGAAGTGCGTTTTGTTGAGTGGTTCTATCTTAGCAATCAGGACACCTTGATTGAGCACGGGAATCAATACGATCCCTATTGCATGTGTGAAGACCCTATCAATCCGTTTGTAAGAGGTTACAACTTTATTTCGCTAAAGCTGCCCTTTGGAAACCTCGCCTGTCGTTACATAATGAATGGGATGGGATTTTTTAATCCCCATGTGGACACCAACTATATAATGACCTTACCCGAATACATTCGTTTCTTTCTGAAGTACGTTGTTAAAGCACAGCCGGGTCTTATTTTGACGTGGTTTTGGGGCTCGGTTGTGACACTTCTTCACTCCTTCTTTGACCGTTTGGCGGCGCCCATTCGGAATCCATTAAAGATTGAAGATCGCGTGGCATTGATCGCAGAAAAAGCCAACGCCGAACCGCGCATGGTGAGAGAGCTGAAAGAACTTTTTGTGGCTCCGGCGGCAAGCAGTCCTTTTTTGTTGGCGCGCGAATTATGGTTGGATCGAGCGTTTATCATCTTTGTGACTTTCTTTTTGATCTTCCAGTTGATGGTATTTATTCGGGCAGTCTATGAAATCTCATTTTTTTGGGCGTTCATTCCGCTTTTTTTGCTGTTGCCCTTCTTTCTTTTTTACAGCAAATCGGTGACCTCTTTGGTGTCAGGGTATAAAGAGCCGGATGAACGAGTTTTGGCGATGGCCAGTGCCATCACCAAAGCGCAGCGCATTGTTTTTGGACACACTCATCACACCCGTCATGAAATTATTGGCTCTGTCGAGCACTTGAACAGTGGCTGTTGGTCGCCGGCATTTTTGGATGTGGAATGTACAAAACCCTTGGATCAAAAAACATTTGTATGGATTTCCCCCGGCGAATCGGGTTCAAGGCAGGCCGAGCTGTTTAAGTTTGTTGATGGAAAGTCCGAGGCACTTTTAAACCCGGGTCGTTAAGAATTAGTGCGCCGCGAGAAGATTTCATATTGTCAATTTCTAGACCCTATGCAAACCTTTTATTGGTAAAAACACACATGGATGGAGAGGTTTAATCATGGCAGACGTACTTGTAGTGACAAGCAAAGTGAAAAAACTCATCAAGGAAAAAGGTCAAATGAACACTTCTGCTGAGACAATTGATGTTCTTAGCAAAGCTATCGAGCAACTTTGCTTGAAAGGTGTTGAGAGTGCGAAAGCAGATGGTCGTAAGACTGTTATGGCTCGCGACATCGTGATTGATCATCTCTAGTTGAGAGCTTTTAAATAGAAATCACAAAAAAACCCACGCCGAAGCGTGGGTTTTTTTCTTTTTAAATACTGTTGCTCTCAGCTTAAAGCATTTTCTGCAGATCTTCCCATGAGATAATTTGAACCCCCAGGGTTTGAGCCTTTTCCACTTTAGATCCCGGATCATCGCCGACAACCAGATAATTGAGTTTGGAAGAAACAGAGCCCAATATTTTTCCGCCATTTTTTTCGATCAAGTCTTTGGCGTCATCTCGCTTCACCGGCAAAGTCCCCGTGATCAGAAAACTCATTCCCGAAAGTTTTCCTTCTTGGGAGCGAACGGGGTTGGCGATCTTCACCCCCAGCTTTTGCATATCGTGAATCTCTTTGACGAGTTCTTTGTTGGTTGTCCAAGCGATGATGGCTTTGGCGACTTTCGGGCCGATTTCAGGCACAACAAGAAGCTCCTCTTCGCTGGCGTTAACAAAGTTCTCGATAGTTAAAAAGTGTTCGGCCAAGTGTTTTGCTGTTTGTTCTCCGACAAAGCGAATGCCCAGGGCAAAAATGAACCTCGCCAAGGTGGGGGATTTACTGTTTTCAATGCTGTTAATGATATTTTCGGCAGACTTGTCTCCTTGTCGCTCTAAGGAAAGAATTTGTTCTTTGGTCAGCCGATAAAAATCAGAAAAACGCGAAAGCAGCTTGTGATCGACCAAGGTTTCAATCAGACGGTCCCCGACCTTATCCAGATTCATTGCGCGACGGGCGACGAAGTGTTTAAGGGACTCTTTGACGACGGCGATACAAAGAGGGTTCACGCAGCGAGTGACAACCTCGTCTTCCATCTTTACGACGACGGACTTACAAACCGGACAGTGGGTGGGCATTTCAAAGGGTTTGCTGTGCTGGGGGCGTTTATCCAAAACGACAGAAACGACTTCGGGAATCACATCGCCGGCTCTTTGGATGACAACAGTGTCACCAATGCGAACGTCTTTGCGAGTGATTTCATCTTGGTTGTGTAAAGTTGCATTGCTAACGGTGACGCCACCCACTTTGACAGGTTTCATGATGGCGACGGGAGTGAGGGCTCCCGTGCGCCCCACTTGAACAGCGATATCCTCGATGACCGTAAAGGCCTGTTCCGGTTTAAATTTCGCAGCCGTGGCCCAGCGAGGACTGCGTGCGACCATACCCAAATCATCCTGAAGGCGCAGCGAATTCACCTTAATCACGATGCCATCAATATCAAAGGCAAGGCCGGGGCGAACCTTTTCAATGTTGTGGTAATAAGAGGCGACCTCAGTGGGGCCCTTACAAAGCTTCACAAGCTCCAAGCCCTCTTTGTTGCGCAAAGAAGGAATTCCCACCTCTACAAAATAGTCTTCGATTTCTTGTTGAGTCTTAAACTCGACACCGTCCGTGGCCCCCAAGGCATAGGCATAAAAGCGCAGCGGGCGCGACGCCGTGATTTTAGAATCAAGCTGTCTTACGGAGCCGGCAGAGGCATTGCGGGGATTGGCAAAAGTTTGCTGGCCATTTTCCTGTTGAGTTTCATTCAGCTTCGCAAAGTCCTCTTTGAACATTAAAACTTCACCCCGCACCTCCAAAAGAGGCGGCGGATTTTTTAAAGAAAGTTTCAGAGGAATACTTTTGATGGTGCGAATATTTTGAGTCACATCCTCGCCGACAGCCCCGTCCCCACGCGTGAGCGCGCGAACAAAATGGCCATTTTCGTAGATCAGCTCCATAGAAAGGCCGTCAAACTTGGGCTCGCACAGGTATTCGATGTCTTTGTCGGTATTGAGAAATTTTTTAACACGCTCATCAAAATCGAAGATGTCTTCGGGTGAATAACTATTGGCCAATGACAACATGGGAATGCGATGGGGGGCCTTCTCAAAGGAATCTAAGGGCACCCCCCCCACTCGTTGCGAGGGAGACTCAGTAAGATCAAGACCTTTTTCCGATTTCTCCAGCTTCAGCAGTTCATCAAAAAGTTGATCGTATTCAAAATCCGAGATTTCGGGACGATCCATGACGTAGTAGAGATAGTCGTGCCGGCTGATGATTTTTTTGAGTTCTTCGTGGCGCTTCTTGGACATGACCGCAATTTATCATATTAGCTCTAAAGGTCCAGTCGCAAAGCAATACGACGAGCAAAGAGTGACTAGGTATTATTTTTTGACTATCTTTAAAGACTTCAAATCCTGCAAAGGAGAATCCCCATGATTGACAAGAAAACCATCGAGCACATCGCAAAGCTCGCCCGCCTTCATGTGACGGAGGAAGAGGCTCATGAATATAGCATTCAGTTGGCAAAAGCCTTGGGGCACTTCGAACAGATCGCAAAAATAGATACGACAGGCATTGAGCCCTTGGTCACTCCCACTGAAATTGAAGCCTACTGGCGAGAAGATGTCGTTAAACAAGAGTTTTCGGCCGAAGAGATGACGGCCAACGCCCCCGCCAAAGCAGGCAATCTCTTTAAAGTTCCACCGGTTGTATAAGGATTGATACAATGGATTTAACATTCGCCTCCATCACTGAAATTGCTGCTGCGGTAAAGTCAAAAAAAGTCAGCGCCAAAGAGGTGACAGAACATTTTCAAAAACGGATTGAATCATTGGATGGAAGGCTCAATTCTTTTTCCTCCAAAAACGCCCACGCCATTCAAGAGGCGGAAGCCATTGATGCTCGCATTGCCAAGGGCGAAGACGCAGGCCTGATGGCAGGTGTGCCTTTTGGAATCAAAGAGATGTTTTGCACGAAAGGCCTGACGACGACAGCGGGCTCAAAAATTCTTGAGAACTTTGTGCCCCCGTATGATGCGACGGTTGTTGCGCGCCTGAAAAAAGCAGGAATCGTGGTTATGGGGAAACTCAATCAAGATGAGTTCGCCATGGGCTCTTCCAATGAAACGTCCTTTCACGGGATTGTTCGCAATCCCTGGAACTTAGAGTGTGTTCCGGGGGGCTCTTCAGGGGGTTCTGCCGCCGCCCAAGCGGCTCGCTTGGTGGTGGGTGCTTTGGGAACAGATACAGGGGGCTCGATTCGCCAACCCGCAAGCTTTTGTGGAATTGTAGGTGTAAAACCCACTTATGGGCGCGTGAGCCGCTATGGAATTATCGCGTTTGCTTCTTCTTTGGATCAAGCCGGCCCCATGGTGAGCAGTGTGAAAGATGCGGCTCTGACTTTGGAAGTTATTTCTGGTTTTGATAGTCATGATTCAACGACAACTCAAAAGTCTGTTCCTGCGTGGAGTCGGCATCTGAAGGCGGATGTCAAAGGTATGAAGATTGGCCTGATGAAAGAGTACATGGCGGGCGGCCTGCATCCCGACGTGCAAAAAACTGTGGAAAACTCCATTGAAACATTGAAAAAAATGGGAGCCGAAATTGTTGAAGTTTCTGTTCCAATGACGGAGGTCGCAGTTCCCGTTTACTATCTTGTGGCGGCCAGCGAGGCCTCCTCGAATTTAGCTCGATATGATGGGGTTAAATATGGGTATCGAGCGGACTTTAAGAATCTCTCTGCGATTGATTTAGAAGAGTTCTATAGCAAGACCCGCGGGCAAGGTTTTGGAAAAGAAGTCAAACGCCGTATCATGTTGGGGACCTACTGTCTTTCAAGTGGATACTATGATGCTTACTACAATAAGGCCGGTCAGGTTCGTCGCCTGATCATGAATCAATATCTTGAGGCTTTTAAAAAATGTGACGTCATCTTGAGCGCTGTGACTGCGGCCCCGGCTTTCAAAATCGGTGAACGGATTTCTGATCCGTTGACGATGTATCTTAACGACATCTTTACGACATCAACAAATCTTGCGGGTCTGCCAGGAATGAGTGTTCCTTTTGGGATGTCTCAAGACGGTCTTCCTATTGGGGTGCAGCTGACGGCAGGACACTTTGAAGAACAAAAGATGTTGGATGTGGCTTACGCCCTTGAAAGCGCTTCTCCGGTGAAAGGAAAAAATCCACATGTCGTATAGAGGTTTTGAGGCCGTTATTGGAATTGAAATTCACGTACAATTGAGTACGGCGACAAAAATGTTTTGCGCGGACTCTACGGAGTTCAATGCCGGAGACAACGAAAACACATCACCCGTCAGCACCGGGATGCCCGGCACACTGCCCGTTCTGAATAAGAAGGCTGTGGAATATTCCATAAAAACCGGATTGGCTTTGGGTTGTGATATTCGTCGCAAGTCTGTTTTTGCGCGTAAAAACTATTTCTATCCGGATCTTCCCAAGGGTTACCAGATCTCTCAGTATGACCAGCCTTTGTGTGAAAATGGCACGATCTCTTTTAAAGTCGACGGCGTGGAGAAGACCATATCCATTACTCGCGCGCACATGGAAGAAGATGCCGGAAAATCCAGTCATCACGGTGAATATACGTTAATCAACTACAACCGCTCTGGGATTCCTCTGTTAGAGGTTGTCTCTGGTCCCGACCTGCGATCACCCGCGGAAGCGGCGGAGTACGCGCGAACGATTCGTCAGATAGTCCGTTATCTTGATGTCTGCGACGGAAATTTAGAAGAAGGATCTATGCGTTGCGACTGTAACGTGTCCGTACGCAAAGTCGGTGCGCCACAATTTGGAACCAAGGTTGAGATTAAAAACATCAACTCGTTTCGTTTTGTCGAAAAGGCGATTGAATACGAAATCGAACGCCAAATCGACGCCGTTGAGCGCGGAGAAAAAATCATACAAGAAACTCGTCTATGGGATCCTGACAAGAATCGGACATTCTCAATGAGAACCAAAGAGGACGCTCAAGACTATCGTTATTTCCCAGATCCAGATCTTTTACCGGTGATCGTTACTGACAGCATGATTGAGCAGTACCGCAGAGAACTGCCGGAGCTGCCGATTGCACGCGCCAAGCGTTTCCAAATTGAACACGCTCTCCCCGAATATGATGCTCTGGTGCTGACGATGGAAAAAGCTCTTGCTGACTTTTACGAAGAGACCGCCAAAGAGTCTAAAAACTTTAAAGCCTCCTCAAACTGGATCATGACGGAACTTTTAAGAGAGCTGAATCAAGCCAACAAAGAGATCAAAGATTCTCCGATCAAACCACAGCAACTTGGGCGCATGATTGCCTTGATTGATAAGGGCACAATATCCGGAAAGATCGCAAAAACGGTTTTTCAAGAAATGTGGCAATCGGGTAAAGATCCCGAAGTGGTCGTTAAAGAAAAGGGACTTATTCAGATCTCTGATCCTGCGGCGATTGAAAAAATCGTCGATGATGTTTTGGCGGCGAACGCACAAACCGTGGAAGATCACAAAACGGGCAAGAAGAAAAATCTTTTTGGATTTTTTGTGGGTGCCGTGATGAAGGCCTCTAAGGGACAAGCAAATCCCGAGTTGGTAAATAAAATTCTTCAGGAGAAATTGAAGTAAAATGAAAGTCGCTGCACTTGATCTGGGAACCAACACATTTTTATGTCTGATTGCCGAGGGTAACGCCGAAGGCATCACCAAGGTCCATAAGGATTTGATGCAGGTGGTGCGTTTGGGCCAAGGTGTCGACAAGACCGGAGAGTTTCATCCCGAGGCCCTGCAAAGGGCGCGCGAGACTCTCACGCAATTTAAAAAAGAAATCGACTTGCAGGGTGTTGATCAGATTCTCGCCATGGCCACCTCCGCAGCTCGTGACGCAAAAAATGGTCGTGAGCTGTTTAAGATCGGTGAGGATCTGGGAATTCCTATTCAAATTATTCCCGGCGAAGATGAAGCCCGGATTACTTATCAAGGCGCAACGGCGGGCCTGGCCGACAACGATAAAACCTCGTTGGTCGTGGATGTGGGGGGCGGTTCAACAGAACTCATCGTCGGGCGAGGCTCACAAATTCTTTTTGGAGAAAGCCTTAATATCGGAGGAGTTCGTTTGACGGAAAAGCTTGTGAGTGTTCAACCCGTTCCTCCTCACGAACAAACAGCCGTTGAAGACTATATTGCGCAAGAATTGCAAAGGGTGCTGCCAGAATTAAGAAACGAACGCATTGATCAAGTCATTGCCGTGGCGGGCACGCCGACCTCTTTAGTTGCGATTGAGGTCGGGGGCTTTGATGAAAAAAAAGTGGATGGTTTCTTCTTAAAGAAAGAGCGTCTTCAATATTGGGTGCGTGAGTTTGCCGCGACCACCGTCGAAGAGAAGAAAATAAAATATCAATTGGGGGGCCGCGCCGATATTATTTTTGTCGGGGCTTCCATCCTCTTGGCGGTCCTCGAGGCGCTTCATTTGCCTGGAATGATTGTCTCAACAAAAGGAGTTCGTTATGGTGTTGCTCTTGAAATGCTTAAAAAGAAGTAAAGGCCTCATTACCAAAATAGTTTTTCTTTCGGCCTTCTCCTTTTTGTTTTTTCTGACCTCCGCTCACGCGAGTGAATTCAAGACGCGAAAGATTAAGTTGGGACCTAAAACCTTGGTCGTGGAAATTGCCGAGACGCCGGCGCAACACGAACGTGGTCTTATGTTCAGGGAAAGTCTAGGTCCGGACGAGGGGATGCTCTTTATCTTTAAAAATGAAGAGACTCGTTTTTTTTGGATGAAAAATACTTTGATTGATCTTTCCATTGGCTATTTTGATAAGAACGGGACCTTGGTCGATATTCAGGAAATGAAGTCGGGCAAAGGAATCCCCGAGCCGCAACTGGCCTCTTATCCCAGCGCAAAGCCAGCTAAATATGCTCTTGAAATGAATAAGGGATGGTTTGACAAAAACAGAATTAAAATTGGCAGCAGGCTTAAGTTTCCTTAGAGCGAAAGTCTAGGGGTTTTATTAATATTTGCAAGCCTTCTATCTTGTGCTTTAGATTGTTAATAACGCTTTACTGAAACAGTATGTTTCATAGCATCACTCAAGGATGAACACATGATGAAAAAACTCGTTATCTTGCTAGCGTGCTTAGGTCTGGCTTTTCAGCTAACAAGCTGTACGTCTAAAGATAATCATGCGGATACAGAAGTTGCCGCTGATCACGATTCTGCCGATCTTGAAAAACTTGACGGCGAAGAATCGCTAGAAATCGCAGGCGATGATTCTTTGGCGAGCGATCAACTCCCTGAGGATGCTCTGGGCGAAACAATCGCAGAGACCACCACGACAACAGAAACAACAACGACCACGGCGGAATCAACGGTTGGCGACAACAAAGCGACCACGGAACAGGTCGACATTGCGACCAGCTCAGAGACTTTGCCAGCAGATCCGTTCACAGAGGCGACAGATGCTCCACCACCTCCTGCGGAATCTTCCACAACAATCGTAGACTCTGCGTCGCCGACCACGGAAGACAATACGACCATGGTAGAAAGCACAACAACAACCAAGAGCACGACGACAGTTGTTGAAGGTTCTGAAGCTCCCGCTAAAGTCAGCGCGCCTTTACAAAAAGTGGCAACGACTCCTTGGAAAGTGGGAAAGACGTTGTACAACACCGTGTACTTCGCGCGTCCCGGAGACTCTTTGTCTGGTATCAGTCAGATGATTTACGGTGCGGATAAGACGGCCGAGTTAAAGAAGGGAAATCCAACATTCAACTCGCGCGATGTTCGTCCTGGCGACAAGGTTTATTACAACTCTCCTCATCGTCCAGAAGATGCGACTCGTATCGTGACCTACTATGAAGATAACGGCATGGCTCCAGAAGTTTATGTGGCTAAGTCTGGGGATAACATTCGTGCGGTGTCTAAAAATCTTTTGGGATATGACAATGCTTGGAAAGAAGTTTGGTCTAGCAACTCTGTAGACTCTAAAGGCAACATCGCTGAAGGCACGGAGCTTCGTTATTGGAAAGGTGGGGCTATGGCTGCGGCAGCACCTCATCAGGAAGTGGCAGCCGCCGTAGGTCAGGAACCTCAAGCTCCTGCAATTCCGGCTCCTCCAGCTCAGGAAGAGATGATGCCTCCTCAACAAGCCCAAGGCGAAATTCCTCCTCCACCAATGCCTGAACAACCAGGCATGGAGATGGCGCCACCACCGCCTCCTCCAATGGAAGTGGCTCAAGAGCAACACATGGCTCCTCCACCACCGCCGCCAGTTGAAGCTGTGAATCCACCTGCTCCCCCAGCTCACGCTCCACAAATGGCCGAGGAAGCACCGACGGGAATGGATAACGATACGACAATGGCATTGGCTGTCGTTGGTCTTGCCGCCGCAGGTCTCGCTGTTCTTATTGTGATGAGAAAGAAACGAAAGCAGAAAGAGCTTGAGCAACAAGCGATGGACCACACTCACGTAGGAACATAAGTTTTTTGAAGATTTTCGATGAGTAAAAAAAGAAAGAGCGAGTTTTCACTCGCTCTTTTTGTTTTGGATCTAACCAACCTTTTTAAAGATGGTATCCATGAGGGATCGCCGATCGCTTCGGCTGTTCTCCACGAAGTAAATCAAATCATCGACGATTTGCACGTCTCTGTTATTCACAGGCATGAATTTGACCCCACAACCTAGAGAGTTCGTCCAGATCACATGAGCGGCGACTTTGCGCTCGCGACCTGCGACGATAAAAATAAGGTTTAACTTTTCGTTGGCGCGTACATCTCCGCCCGTAAACTCTAAAAAGGCTCCCGTGATGCTGATATTTTTAAGCGTGCCTTTGGTCTCTTCGCGCGCATAATTGCGCTTGAAAGAAACCTCGAGGTTAAGAGGGGTTCTTGGTGCCGGAACTGTTACAGTATCCTCCACGTTAGACTCCTTGTGCTTAATAATGGAATAATATCCTTTCGGCATTACTTACGAAAAATTAATAGGTGGTCGAGCTCATTTTTATTAAAATGACGTAAATTTT
>NZ_JBLJBT010000036.1:0-67234 GCF_047637665.1 Bdellovibrio sp.
TTACGAAAAATTAATAGGTGGTCGAGCTCATTTTTATTAAAATGACGTAAATTTTTAGGAAACTGGACTCATTTAGAAACATATTTAAATATCCGAAATACCTTCAAATCTGCAAAACTCACGAAGTGTTTAGCTGTGATACAAATTCTATTTACTGGACCAAAGTTAGATCCCCCTGGTCTAGCTTTGGAGGGCGAAACTTCTCATTTTGAGACGCCCTTTTTTTGGGTCAAAAAAGATGAAGGAGGTCTCACAAGCGACAAAACGGGGGTCTTGGCGGGCCTTCAAAAAGGTTCCGAGGAGTTTGTAAATTTATAAGTAATTACAGCTCTTTGTGATCTATTCGAGGGTGGCACCCATTTTTGGAGAAAGAGGATCTGGGTCATCTCAAAAAAGATTTTCGATTGACAAGGGATGGCTATTTCAAGGAAAGTTAGGGCAAGCATAACAGTTTAGTTCCAATCGGATCAAACTTCTTAAATCTTTCTCACTCGTTCTTTATTTATTCCTACAAGGAGAATTTGTTTGTCTGAACCCAAAGATTCACAAGGCGTTGAAGTCGTTAAAAAGCGCACTCGCTCAAAGTCTGCTGAAGAGACACCCGCTGAGTCTGCACCCGTAGCTGCTGCGGCCCCCGCACCAGCTACCGAGCCTCCTCCTCCCGCTGCCAGCGCCCCAGCAACAGCTCCAGCCCCTCAAGAGCCGCAACAACAAACTCAAAGGCAAGACCGCCCCCAACACCAACAACGCCGGGACTTCCGCCCCAATAACCGTGACAATCGCGGGGACAGAGACAATCGTGGAGACCGTGGCGACAGAGGCGATCGCGACCGTGGTCACCGTCATGGTGGCGGTGGCGGACAACGCCGAGACTTCCGTAACGACAGACATCGTGATGAGGGACAGCCCCTTGGTGATGATGCCCACGCAACACCTCCAGCACAAACTCAAGAAGTTGACTTGGCCGACATTCAATTGACCGATGAAGAAAAAAGCTGGTTGTCTTCAAAGGATTTGAAATCAAAAAACATCACTCAGCTCACGGAGCTTGCGACTAAACTTAAAATTGAAAACGCCGCGGGCCTTCGTCGCCAAGATATGATTTTTGAAATCTTGAAACGCGCCGCAAAGCTCGGACAAGATATTTACGGCTCTGGTGTTCTTGAGATCTTGCCGGATGGTTACGGATTCTTGCGTTCGCCCGATTACAACTATCTTCCAGGTCCTGATGATATCTATGTCAGCCCGTCGCAAATTCGTCGTTTTGGCTTAAGAACCGGCGATACGGTGACAGGAACAGTTCGTCCTCCGAAAGATGGCGAACGTTATTTTGCACTTTTAAAAGTTGATTCTCTGAATTTTGAGACGACGGAAAATGGAAAAGACAAAATTCTTTTCGACAACCTGACGCCTCTTTATCCGAACGAAAGACTGAAGCTTGAGCACAGCCCCGGCGAATACACAACACGTGTTGTGGATTTGATGGCTCCTCTTGGAAAAGGTCAGCGCGCTTTGATCGTGGCGCCACCAAGAACTGGTAAAACAGTTTTGATGCAACAAATCGCCAATGCAATCACTCACAATCACCCCGAAGTAAAACTCATCGTTCTTTTGATCGACGAGCGCCCTGAAGAGGTGACGGATATGCAAAGAACCGTTAAGGGTGAAGTCGTATCGTCTACGTTTGATGAACCACCGACTCGTCACGTTCAGGTTGCAGAGATGGTTATTGAAAAAGCGAAACGTTTGGTTGAGCACAAGCATGACGTCGTCATCTTGCTGGATTCCATCACGCGTTTGGCTCGTGCTTACAACACGGTTGTTCCGCCTTCTGGAAAGATCTTGTCAGGTGGTGTGGACTCGAACGCCCTTCACAAGCCAAAACGTTTCTTCGGTGCTGCTCGTAACATTGAAGAGGGTGGATCTTTGACAATCATCGCAACGGCGTTGATTGATACAGGATCTCGTATGGACGAGGTTATCTTTGAGGAATTTAAAGGTACTGGTAACGCCGAGATTCACTTGGATCGTAAGCTCATGGAAAAGCGTATCTTCCCATGTATGGACATCAACAAATCAGGGACTCGTAAAGAAGACCTTCTTGTTGAGAGAGCCGATCTGAACCGCTTGTGGGTTTTGAGAAAAGTTTTGGCTCCGATGAACGTCGTCGATGCGATGGAGTTCTTGTTGGACAAGGTTCAAGGAACGAAAACCAACACAGACTTCCTGAAAGCGATGTCGGGACCGGGCTAACGATTTTGTTAAAATCAAAAAAGCAAAAAGGAGTCCTCGCGGACTCCTTTTTTTATTCCAACAGTTACTGTCTTTTCAGCGAATCCGTCTCGCATCCGCCGTATAAAGTGCCGTTGATGATTCCTTCAAATGGATAAACAAAATCCGACATTCCGTCAGAACCTTCTTTGGTCAGATCGACCTCCAGATATTGCGTAACCCCCTCCGCAGAAATTTTCAGAAGGCCGCCCTTTTGATAGATCACGGATCCATTCAGCTCCACAGAGCCGTCTTGGGGAGAGTCCACCTTCACCTTATTGGTGTCAGAATTATAAGTGACGGTCAGAAAAGGTTCAGTGAAATAGCAGTAGATGCTTTCAGCCTTCGCTGTTCCAGTCAGAACCAGCAAAACAGTGACAAGAAAGAGTGGTTTCATCGGGTGCCTCCCTTGGTTTTTGCCAGAGTAGTGAAGCCTAAAATGAGCGGCAAGAAGCAGCTTAAACTGTCGTTAAAAAGCAAAAGTGGACTTTGTTGATAGAGGGGGAGGTCTTGAATTTATCGGGGCGGATGAATTTTCAAGGGAATACGGGCGGAACTTGTGATATAAGTTAAGATATTGAAAATACGAGATTATTTTTAAACCAAAGAGGGCCTTCATCGGCTATGTTGTTGCTAAAAAAAGCAGCGATTTATGCTCGACAGGGGGGACCCAGTGTGTTAAACCCTTTTAGCTTAAGACCCATAGTTTTGACTATTTATAAGGAATCAGGTCATGAAACAGAACTTACATCCAAAAGTAAATACCGTTGTATTTAAAGACATCTCTTGCGATTACTCTTTCTTGGGAACAACAACCCTTCACTCTTCAGAAACAGTAAAATGGGAAGACGGTAAAGAGTATCCATTGGTTAAAGTTGAGATCTCTTCTGCATCTCACCCTTTCTTCACTGGAAAACAACGTGTGATGGATACTGAAGGTCGTATCGATCGTTTCAAAAAACGTTACGGCAAGAAATAAATTTCGGCCCTCCAATCGGAGGACGTTCTTGTATGAAATGCGGTTCACTCTTGGAGCCGCATTTTCGTTTTCAGTTCTCACAGTTTAAAAAATCATCTTGATGTACCAACGGAATTAGAGGCGGTTCGCATGTTCTCGAAGTTGAATGAGGTGGAATCTCGTTACGAAGAAGTCAATATGGCTCTTCAAAGACCCGATATTGCTTCCAATCAAACTCAGTACCGCGCTCTTATGAAAGAGTTGGGAAATCTTGAGAAGATCGTTGTGGTCTATCGTGACTACAAAAAGAAGACTGAAAACCTTAAGGCGAGCAAAGAGCTTTTAACAGCCGAACAAGATTCTGAAATGCGTGAGCTGATCCGTGAGGAAGTGAAGGAACTTGAGGCCGCGATCCCTGAGTTGGAGCAGCAGCTTAAAATTGCATTGATTCCGAAAGATCCGAACGACGATAAAAATATCATCCTCGAAATTCGTGCCGGTGCCGGCGGTGATGAGGCCGCTCTTTTTGCCGATGAAATGTTCCGTGGATATATTCATTATGCCACCTCTCAAGGATGGAAAGTCGAAATGCTTTCTTATTCTGAAGGGAATGCCGGGGGCGCCAAAGAGATCATTGCCAGCGTTACGGGTGAATCGGTTTTCAGTAAACTTAAATATGAAAGCGGTGTTCATCGCGTTCAGCGCGTTCCTAAAACGGAGGCTGCGGGGCGTATTCACACCTCGACCGTGACGGTAGCGGTGATTCCTGAAGTCGAAGTTACGGAAATTAAGATCCCTATGAGCGATGTTCGTATTGAGACCATGCGCTCTCAAGGGTCTGGCGGTCAGTCCGTCAACAGAACAGAATCGGCAGTCCGTGTTGTTCATATTCCCACAGGTTTGGATGTTAAGTGCCAAGAGGGAAAATCCCAGTCCGCCAACAGAGAGCGCGCTTTCCAGATCCTTTACGCAAAATTGCAGCAGATCGAAGATGAAAAGGCCCGCAAAGAGGCTTCGGATGTTCGCCTAGAACAAATCGGCACGGGTGATCGCTCAGAGCGAATTCGCACCTACAACTTCCCGCAGACCCGCATCACCGATCATCGCATCGGTTTGACCATCCATCAGCTAGACCAGGTCATGAATGGTTCATTTGAGTTGCTGATTGATCCGCTCGTTGCTAACTTTCAAGCAGAGGCACTTAAAAGACAGACCTCTGCTTAATGAATGAAACTTAAAGAAATCCTCGATAAGACGACTGCCTTTTTCAAAGATAAAAAAATCGAGACTCCCCGTCTTGATGCCGAGCTGTTGTTAGCCCATGGTTTAAAGCTGGATCGGATTCAGCTCTACCTTCGCTTTGATCAGCCTATGAAGGAAGACGAGTTGGTTGTGTTGCGGGAGCTGGTTCGTCGTCGTGCCTCAGGAGAACCGGTGGCCTATATTCTTGGCTATCGGGATTTTTATAAATACCGCTTTGAAGTCAATTCGTCAGTCCTCATCCCCCGACCTGAAACGGAACATATTGTTGAAGAGGTTTTGTCGTGGGTAAAGACAAACGACGACACAATCGGAATTCTTGATTTGGGGGCCGGATCGGGCTGCATTGGCTTGAGTCTTCTTAAAGAACTTCCTAATGCACGATTGGTTTCTGTCGACATGTCCGAGTCCGCGTTGGTCGTGGCAAAGCGCAATGCTCAGATGTTGGAAGTTTCTGACCGGGTTAAGTTTGTTCACGCAGATGCCGCTCAATGGGAGACCATTTTGTCGGTTTACAAAGAGTGGACTGGTTTTGATAAAATCGATGTTCTTGTTTCCAACCCACCCTACATCGCCCCACAAGACCCGCAGGTGGAAGAAAATGTCCGAAAGTTTGAGCCCTCCACGGCGCTTTTTGCTGAAGACAACGGACTTGCACTTTTAAAATCCTGGTCGCAGCTTTATGGAAGCCAGCTCAACACTCCGGGTCTTATGCTTATGGAGATGGGAATGAGTCAGGGGGCTGCGATGAGGGAACATTTTCAGAACTTAAAAATATTTAACGAAATAAATGTCATCAAAGATCTTTCCGGGCATGATAGAGTGATTCGTGGAGTAACGCATGGATAAAATGGTTGTCATGGGCAATGGCCCTTTAAAAGGTACTGTCGCTACGAGTGGCGCAAAAAACGCGGCTCTTCCGATTCTCTTTTCAACACTTCTTGCTGAAGGGGCGCATGTTTTTAAAAACGTTCCGAAGCTTAAAGATATCGAATCCACCGCAGAGCTTTTGCACAGCCTGGGATGCGAAACGAAGTGGGTTGGCGATGAGTTTCATGTGACAGTCAGTCCGCTGCAATCCTATGAAGCCTCTTATGATCTTGTTCGAAAAATGCGCGCAAGCTTCCTTTGTATGGGGCCGATGTTGGCGAAATACGGTGAGGCCGTCGTTTCCCAGCCCGGCGGTTGTGCAATCGGAAGTCGTCCGATTGATCTTCACCTTGAAGGTTTTAAAGCCCTGGGTGCTGAGATTACCCAAAGAGAAGGATATGTTCATGCGGCTGCAAAAAAACTTAAAGGCGCGACATTCCTTTTTGAAACCGTCACGGTGGGTGGTACTGAGAACGTCATGATGGCGGCAGCTCTTGCCGAGGGCGTGACCATTCTTGAAAACGCCGCCAAGGAACCAGAGATCGTGGATCTTGCAGAGTATCTTAACAAGATGGGAGCAAAGATCACGGGTCATGGAACCAGCGTGATTCGCATTGAAGGGGTTTCTAAATTGAAGCCCGCTGTGCACTCGATCATGCCCGATCGAATTGAAGCCGGAACATTGTTAATTGCCGGAGCCATCACGAAGGGTCAGGTCACGGTCACGAAGTGTGTTCCTGCCCATTTAGAAGCTTTGATTTTGAAAATGCGCGAGGCGGGTTTTAAAATTGAAACCACGGCCGACACAATGACCGTTTTTCCATGTGATAAGTGGGAAGCGGTGGATATCACGACGGCTCCCCACCCCTTGTTCCCAACGGATCTTCAGGCGCAGTTTATGGCTCTGATGACAGTGGCGCACGGAACCAGCGTGATTACGGAAACGGTTTTTGAAAATCGTTTCATGCACGTGACAGAGCTGACTCGCCTGGGTGCGGATATCACTCCCAAAACGCGAGTGGCCGTTGTGCGTGGGCAGCCGGGTCAGTTGACTGGGGCGCCGGTGATGGCGACAGATCTTCGTGCCAGTGCGTCCTTGGTTTTGGCGGGGCTTGTGGCAAGTGGAGAAACGGTTGTAAATCGTATCTATCACTTGGATCGTGGTTACGAAAAATTGGAAGACAAACTTTCAAGTCTGGGTGCGAAGATTCGTCGAATCGACTAAATGGTTTTAAAAAGTAAAATACGTGAAGGCTTCCTCAAAGGGAGCCTTTCTTTTTTTGCGTAAGTTGAAAAAGAAAAAGGCCTACAAGGAGGGGATCCGTAGGCCTTTTAAGGGATAAAAAGAAAAGTCTCAGCCCGCGGAGGGGATGGGGCTGAGACTCAATGATCAAAGGTTATTATCTAACCTCGCTGATACCGAACACAAAGAAGACGACTGCTTTGTTCCCAGAACCGAAACCAGGGAGGGGGTCCACAGTTTCCAGTTCAAAATTGGGAGCAAGTTGATGTTCAAGCTCGATACCACTAATCATAACTTTAGAACCAATAAAAGCTGTCAGATCCATTTGTGACTTCAATACGAAGAAGGATTGCTGATCTTCCATCGCCAAAACGAGAGAACCATCAGCCAAAGCCACGATTTCACCAACATGAGTTTTGAAGTTGTAATTTTGAAGCTCAGAAGCTGCGGCTTCTTCATTAAGAGCATTGTTTGGAAGAACGCCCGCGCGAGCTACTGCTGAAATCGCGAGAACTGCCAAGATGTAAAATGCGATTAATGCGTTACGAATCACTTACCGACTCCTCAAAATAACAACGAACGCTTTCTATTAAAGCAAGTCGTGTGCCAACTTGAGACAGTCCTGGAGTGGTCTTAAATTTGATTTGAGGGTCGAAGCCTGCGCTCCGCACACTCAAATCGGAACCAAGGGTAATTCCATATTGGGACGGAGGTTCTATTCTGGAACCACAATAGGTCCCTTTCCTTGACTAAAGCACAGACCTGATGGCGGGGGGCAGAGGAGCATAGTCCTCAGTAGAAAAGCTCAGTATAATCAGGTGTCTATGTCGCGTATTCAAGTTACTTGGGTTGTAAAAACACGGAATGGTCAGGTTAAGGGCCCGTATTCCACTGAAGCCATTCTTCGAATGATTGGTGAGGGCGCCTTTTCGGGTCAAGAGATGATCTCGCGACTTCCCGATGGTCAGTGGACGTTGATTTCCAAAGAGCCTGCATTTTACGACAAACTTCTTGAAGCGCTTGAGGGGGTTGTTGATGTCGATCCCAAAAAAGCACAGAAGATGGAAGCTGAGACGGTCATCACACGAGCGCCGAAGCCGCCCAAACCTCAGGCTCAAACACCCTCTTCAGAAAGCTTTGCCAATATCAAAATTGAGAAACCTCCTCAACAGGTGGATATCTACGATGCTCCGGCTTATGTGCCTCCGGCCAGCACTCCGATAGAGAACGTGTCGGCCAATAAAAAATCCGACTCGGTCATTGAGCTTTCCAATTTGAAGAACATGGAAAAGGGAGAGCTTATCCAGACTCTCCGCGTTCCAGTTTTGATTCTTGTTTTGGTGATTGTCTTTGGTGCGTGGTTTTTGTGGGATAGCGGACCGAGCGATGGATCAAAAATTCATCTTCTGGCGCCGGGAAGATCGACTTCGACATTGTCCGAAGCTCAAGTTAAAGAAAAATTGAATGAAGCTCTTTTTGCGATGGAGCAAGACACTTTTGAGTCCTATTTTTCGGCACAGAACAAGCTTGTGGCTATTGTGGAAGGGGCTCCGATGAATATCGAAGTCCGGGCTCTTCTGTGTGTGGTGTATCGGGAGTTATGGCCTTTTGCGGTCCAAGATGCCCAAGACATCAAAACAATTTCCTTTGCAACTCAGTCAACGCGGGCTCTGAATGTGGTGAGTCCTTTTGGGCAGGTGTGTGAAGCTGTGAAGCTCATGACCTCGGGTCGTTACAAGGAAGCCAAGGGTGTCGTTGAGGCGACCTTAGAAAGCAATGAGCCCTTTTCATTGTTGCCCGTGGTTTATAATTTCAAGGGCGAGCTTTTGGAGGGGGAAAAAGATCTCAACAACGCCGCCCCTTACTATGAAAAAGCCGCACAACTTTGGGAAAAATGGTTGAGCCCTCAGGTCGCTTTGGGAAAGGTCTTGTTAGAGCAAGGCGATTACACCTCTGCGGCAAGTCTTTTAAAGAATGTATTGGCGAAAAATCCAAAACATCGTGAGGCAAAAATTCTTTTAGGAATTATTGAATATCGAGGTTTTAAAAAATCAGATACGGCCTACAGCTATTTGAGCACAGCCCTTGAGGCGAAGGGTCGTATTTCGCAACTGACTGAAGCCGATGGATACGCCATTTTAGCGGAAATATTTGTGTTGCGTGGAGAGAAGAAGAAAGCTCTGGATATGGCTCAGCGGGGCTTTGCTCTGAACCCCAACAACAGCGACGTTCGTCAGTTGGTGATTCGTTTGGGGGGCTCGGATAAAATCAAGGGAGATAAGGGTAAAAACAACGAGCTTTTATATCTTGGAGATCAGTATGTGCGCCAGGGGGATTTCCTAGCCGCGCAAGCCGAATTTAAAGCGGCCTTTGAGGTCGATCCTAAGAATGGAACTGCGGCTATGAAGGCGGCCAAGTGTCTTTGGCAGCTCAATCAAAGTTTTGAGGCCATTGAATGGCTAAATAAAGCCATGAAGGCCGAACCCAAACTGGTGTCCGCCTATGTTCTTCAGGCCGACTATATGTCGCAAAGATTTGATTTTACGGGCTCGCTGCAGGTTCTGACCAACGCCCTCAGAATTGCTCCGAACAACTATGAAGTTTTGCGCGGTTTGGCCATGTTGGAGTTTCGAAAGAACAATATGATCGGCGCGATCAATTATGCAACCCGTGCAGTGAAAGCTTATGATGGAGATATCGAGACTTATATTCTTTTGTCGAAGGCCAATGGACTGCTGGCTCGTTCAGTCATGCCGATCAATAAAAAAGAAATTGAGAAGAAAGAGAACGCTGCCAAAGATGCCATTCGTTATGCGACCAAGGCTGTCGAGATAGACGCTACGAACCCAGAGGCTCAGATCACTTATGCAAAGATGCTGGCACAAACCAACGGAGTGGATTCGGGGATAGCGTATTTAAATGAGCTTATTAAACGTTTTTCGTACACCTTGGATTATCGTGTGGCTTTGGCTGAAGTGTACAAATCAGAAGACCGTTACTCGCAGTCCAAAGAAATTTATGAAAGAGTTGTTGAAGCTGATCCTCGCAACAAGAAAGGATGGCTGGGTTTGGGAGAGAGCGAAAAAGCCCTGGGTTTGAATGACAAGGCCTTGAAGGCATTTTTAAGTGCAGCTGTCTTAGACCCCACCGATGGGGAAGCCCTCTTTCAGGCGGGAAAGTTATATCTGGAAACCAGTCGTTTTGAAGAGGCGATCCAACAGTTCAAACGTGTGCAACGCCTGAATCCAAACTACCCAAGAACTTATTACTACATTGGTAAAGCGGCCTTTTCTTCGGGTGATTTTGCCACGGCTTTAGAGGCATCAAAGGCCGAGAAAAAACTAAACCCCAATGTGGCGGATTCATACATTTTGGCAGCAGAGGTCTATACCGCTCGACGCCAGTATGCGGAGTGCGCTGCGGAGTACTCTCAAGCAATGAAACTTCGCCCCCAGGGGGCTGATATCTATGTAAAGTCAGCAACGTGCTATCGTCAGTCGGGATCTTTGGATGTGGCTGAAGATATGCTGGCTCTAGCGGCCGCGCGCGAAAGTGGATTTGCGGAAATTTATCGTGAACAAGGTGCGATCTATGAGCTGAAGGGCGACACCCGCTCTGCGGCGCAGGCCTATAATAAATATTTAGGCCTCTCGCCAAATGCACCAGATCGTGTTGAAATAGAGAGCAAAATCTCAAGACTCGGCAACTAAGGACGGACAACGGAGGATTAAGCCATGGGAATCGGCGACAAAATGAGAGGACTTGCAAGCAGCGCACAAGAGGGCGTGAAATCATCGAGCCTCTCCTTCTTTCATTTCAGTTTGCGTTTTATTACAGGAATTTTGTTGGGCCTGGTGCTGGCTTTGATTGGCCAGGAGTTGATGGGCTATGGAACATTTGCTCTGCTTTTTGTCATGGTCGTCGTACTCGCCGTCATTATAAAGTTGTTGGCGAGCTGGAGCGTCAGTCAGATTTTAATTTTTGATTTGATCTGCGTCCTTGTCGCCATGCTGTTGAGAATGTATATATTGGTCGCGCCGTAGAAAAGGATTCTTGAGATGATCGACATTAAACTTCTGGAAAAAAAAGCTGAAAATGGACCTTCTTATTACGATGAGTATAAGCAAGGGCTTATCAATCGCGGAGCCTCCACGGAAATTCTTGAGCAAATTACGGAGCTCAATAAAAAACGCAAAGAGATGATCACTCAAGCGGAGTCCGCGAAGGCCAATCAAAACAAACTCAGTGGAGAAATTGGCAAACTTAAGCGTGAAGGCAAAGATGCGTCGGCGATTTTGGCTGAGGTGGATGTTTTAAAGGGTCAAGTGAAGGATCTTGAGGCCAAGGCCGCAGAGGCCGACCAAGAAGTGACGAAGCTCGCTTTGGTCATTCCGAACAAACCCCATTCTTCAGTTCCCGTGGGCTTGTCTGAAAAAGACAATAAAGAGATGAAGGTTGTGGGAACGCCTACGAAGTTCTCCTTCAAACCCAAGGAACATTGGGAATTGGGCGAGTCATTGAATATTATTGATTTTGAAAGAGCGGGAAAAACCACCGGAACGCGCTTTGCGTTTCTAAAGGGTGCGGCTGCCCAGATGGAGCGCGCTTTAATCCAATTGATGATGGATTTGCACTCTACTCAGCATGGTTATACTGAGATGATTCCGCCGTTCATGGTGAATAGCAATAGCTTGTTGGGCACGGGGAACTTTCCAAAGTTTAAAGAAGACGTGTTTCATCTGGAGGGGTCTGATCTTTATTTGATTCCCACAGCGGAAGTTCCTGTGACGAACTACTACAATGGCGAGATCTTGGATGAAAAAGATTTGCCACAAAGTTTTTGTGCGTACTCTCCTTGCTTCCGCTCTGAGGCCGGAAGTGCAGGAAGGGACACGAAAGGTTTAATCCGTCAGCATCAGTTCGACAAAGTGGAATTGATGACGTTCTGTCATCCAGACAAGTCTCACGAGGTGCATGAGGCGTTGACGTCCCATGCGGAGCAGGTCTTGATGAATCTAGAACTTCCCTTCCGTCGGATGCTTCTTTGTACGGGAGACATGGGCTTTGGATCGGCAAAAACCTATGACCTTGAAGTGTGGTTGCCAGGGCAGAACACGTACCGTGAGATCAGCTCGTGTTCAAACTTCGAGGACTTCCAGGCTCGTCGCGCCAACATTCGCTTCCGTTCTGCCGGAGGAAAACCTCAATTTGTTCATACCCTCAACGGTTCAGCCTTGGCCGTCGGGAGAACATTAGTGGCCATTCTCGAGAACTACCAACGCGAAGACGGCTCCGTCGCCATCCCCAAAGCTCTCCAAAGCTATATGGGCGGCAAAACCGAAATCCGCTAAAGGTGCCTGCTTCTTTTTTGGATCTACGGCGCGTCAAAGAGAACAACTGCTTGAATACCTTCGTGAAAACCCATAAAACGGTCGACGGAGAGTTGGTAGAGTGGTTGAATACACCAGTCTTGAAAACTGGCAGCCCTTCGCGGGGCTCGAGGGTTCGAATCCCTCACTCTCCGCCATTTAATAAAAGCCGCTTAAACAGCGGCTTTTTTATTTTTAAGGTACCTAAAGAGCTTGCCCTTCTTTGAGATTCCAAAGATTCTAGGCCCCTATGATGGAACTCGTCGATATTATCTTGCATCTTGATCAGCATATCCCGGAGTGGATCACCTTTTTTGGCCCCTGGCTTTATGTCATTCTATTTTTAATTATCTTTGCAGAGACTGGCCTTGTTGTGACTCCGTTTTTGCCGGGGGATTCATTATTATTTGCCCTGGGGGCGTTCACAACTATGGAAAACGGTCTGAACCTTTGGATTCTTCTTTCAAGTTTGACCATCGCGGGAATCTTGGGAGACACCGTCAACTACCACATTGGAAAATATTTGGGTCCCAAGGTTTTTGAGGGGAATTCGCGCATCTTCAAAAGACAGTATCTTGATCAGACCCACGCTTTCTATGAAAAGTGGGGTGCTTTCACGATCGTTGCGGCTCGCTTTGCGCCGATTGTTCGCACGTTCGCGCCCTTTGTGGCGGGCATTGGTGAGATGAAGTATCGCCGATTTCTTTTATATAATGTCATCGGTGCGATCGCCTGGGTTTTTCTGTTTGTTTTGGCGGGACATTTCTTTGGAAACCTTCCCGTTGTAAAAAGAAACTTCCACGTCGTGATTTTTGGTGTGATCGGCGTGTCCTTGTTGCCGATGGTTTGGCCGTGGATTTCTTCAAAGTTAAAAAAATAGAGAATCTTTGCCGCTGTTACTTTGACAGCACATCATTAGGAACTTGGCCGACGCCGTAGTAGCGTTCGGCAATTTTCTTGAGATCTCCGTTAAGTCTCATCTTTGCGAGGTTTTCAGAGATCATCGGAAAAATCTTGTCATAATGAGGATGGCTTTTTGCTATGAGGAAAGAGAGCGGCACATCAGTGATGGATGAGGGAACTTTGGCAATTTTTATCTGTGGGTGATCTTTCAAATAAA
The DNA here is from genome assembly GCF_047637665.1 of Bdellovibrio sp. Lineage (NCBI taxonomy): Bacteria > Pseudomonadati > Bdellovibrionota > Bdellovibrionia > Bdellovibrionales > Pseudobdellovibrionaceae > Bdellovibrio > Bdellovibrio sp. The sequence continues at coordinate 13,092 of NZ_JBLJBT010000036.1, forward strand.
AATCTCCAGATAGATCTAACACCAACGAAACATCAATTCTGTTTGAAGCAAGCACCTTAAAGAGCTGCTCAATGTTGCTCACTTCCAAAGGGTTAATACCCGAGTGCTTGAGTATTGGAACCACGGCACTTCCACGAAGGGCGGCGACCCGATAGGACCGCAGCATTTCAACGGTGACGGAGGGGCCTTTTGTCAGAGAGCTTTTGGGGGAAACATAGGCCGCAAAGGCACCAGTGATCATGGTGATATCAGAGAAAACACCTGCACTGATTTCGTTTTTAAAATTAAGAGCTGTTCCTAGGTGGACAAATTTCTCTATGTTTCGAGGTTTTTGCATTTCCACTACGGATCGTCGCAGAGGAAAGATGTGATAGTCGGGCTTTAAGCGAAGAGGCTTAATTGTTTGCTCAAATATTTCTACCATCAGGCCCTCAACAGAACCATCTTTGCTGTCCATCATATAAGGCGGATAGTAGAATGTCGAAACCTCTAGTGACCTCGGCGGGGCTGCGTATGCCAGGCAACCCAACAACAGAACAAGAAGAGCGGATAAACAGCGCATATTTAAAGATGGTAGACCATGTGGGTGGAAAAACAAGTTTCCATTTGATTTTAGTCTAGATGGGTGTTTGCGCAGGGGCATCAGCGTGGCAAAAGTTCCTATAATTGATTTGGGGGTGCGGCCAAAACGTGAGGACCGCTTCATAGTCCAAGAGTTGACTAACGAGAAAACTCCCGCGAGTATGGGCGCCTTATGAAAAAGGAATTCATGATCAGAGCCATCGAGCTCTCTCGAAAGAACATGCAAGCTGGTGCCGGTGGGCCTTTTGGTGCCGTGATCGTTAAAGATGGAAAGGTTATTGGCGAAGGCTGGAATAAAGTGACTTCTTCCAATGATCCCACGGCTCATGCTGAAGTTGTTGCCATCCGAAACGCCTGCGAGAACGCAAATAATTTTAGCCTTGAGGGTGCTGAGATCTACACAAGCTGCGAACCTTGCCCTATGTGTTTGTCGGCGATCTACTGGGCCCGCATTGAGAAGATTTACTACGGGAACACTCGCAAAGATGCGGCCAACATTGATTTTGATGATGACTTTCTTTACCAAGAGATTCCTAAGGACATTTCTCAGCGCAAAGTGCCGATGATCCAATGTGCTCACGAGGAGGCCTTGGGGGTCTTCAAAGAGTGGCAAGCCAAGTCTGACAAGGTTCCCTACTAAAGACGAGGTTGTCCTTTCAGGACTCCTGTGCGTAAGTCTTCTTAGAGACAATAAAGGAATGAAAGCATTGAGTTCATTCCTTTTTTTATTTTTGAGCGTTCTTATCTTTAACTCTTGCGCCCACAAAGAAAGACAAGTTCCCCGCGACATTGCCTCACTGCAGGCCAACGGTGGCATGGAAGGGATCTGGTTTTTACAAGGGACCTCCTCGACTCGCGGACCCTACAATGGTGAGCTGGAGTTGAGAAAGGCCGGTGATGGCACGTTTAATGTCGTTCGTATTGTCACCTACATTAACTACTTCTTTGATGGTCTTCGGGTTCAAGAAGTTTGGACTGGAAAAGCCGTCGCCAATGCAGGCACGTTGACTGTGACCTATGATATCCGCCAAGGTGATTTTATAACAAAGTTGAGTTCGCAAAAACGTGAGGCCTCTGACTTTAGAAATCCTATTACAATTCTTGCTAGATTTTCGCCGACCTCGGCTGGTTTGGCGACTTCGTTTAGCGACAAAAAAGTATCTGATTATTCCGAGTGGATCACAACCAGACGAGATTTAGAGAGTCGACCTCTTTGGGTCAATGAGCGAAAATATTTAGATGCCAAGGGAAAAAATATTCCGCTGCTTGTTCGTGGAATTATCAAGGCATTTAAAATGGACATTGGCTATGACAAAGACTCATTGGTGAAGTCGTACAAAAACAGACCAGAATTTAAGAATGAACAGCCTTACATGGTTTTTGATCCGACGGACTTTGAGTTTTATCGCAACAACAAAGATATAATTCGCGTGGTGAACAAGATCACGGACGCCATTAGTATCACAGAATCTGCCGTTAAACGAAACGCCTACGCTCCATCGCTGGATGAAAAAGCACAGGGCTATGATCGCAATGCCGCAGACTTTCACTTGAATGAAGCCGGAATGTTGTCTCACGCTATCTTGGATGAGAAGGGGCAGCTGGTGTCATATTCTCCTGACGGAGACTCGGCCCTGTGGACGGGAATGTATCTGGGCTCTCAAGCCATGCGCTATTTGACGACGAAGGATACGGAGGCGTTGCAGAACGTGCGCAAAGCTTTAAAGGGCCTGATGACTTTGATGGACGTGACCGGCAATCCCCAGGAGTTTGCGCGAACTCTGGCGGTGTATGACCCTAAATCCCCGCCAACGGGCTCTTGGCATCGCGGCTCGGGAGCCTTCGAAAATCTGGTGTGGTTAGAGGGTGGAAACAATGACATGTTGAAGGGCCTCACTCACGGTTTTATGTGGGCCGGATTGGTGATTCCCAAATCAGACACTGAAACATGGAATGAATTAAAAGAAAAATCTCGCCGCCTGATCGATCTTAAAATCATGTCTGAGAAACCTCACAATAAGCCCCCCGCTTTGGGTTTGGCGGCGTGGATGACTGGGGACCCTTCACTAAAAGAACAATATATAAAGTCTTATGATGCCATTTCCATGAAGGTTTCCGGCTATAGCTTCGATACTTCTTTTTATTGGCACGGCACTTCGGACTGGAGTGGCATCAACCTGGGGATCGTCGGAGATATCACCAACATCACGCTAGCGGACCTTCTGGGGCAAACAAAAATTCGCGATCAGTTGCGCGAACGCTTGATGGATTCGTGGGTGACTTTTGAACCCGCACAAAGACATCTCTTGACGATGGCCGCCTATGGTTTTGCTTATAGACACGGAACACGAGGAGGAAACTTTCGGTCTGAAACCAATGACGCTCGCTTTGAGTCTGCGTTGGCTCAGTCCATATGGGGCCTCAGAGAAATTCCCTATCCGCGTCCGAACCTGACAGTCAGCATTGATCACTCGCTAAAACCAGAATGGTGTATTTCTCCAATCCCCCGTCTTTTCTGGAAGGCCGTGAAAAAGCCAGAACCGCCGATCGACTTCTTCTATCAAGGCCTCTACAACTATCCTCTCTTCGAGTATCAGGCGTTCGCAAGTAACTTTGTTTGGAAAGACTCGGCCTTCCTCTATCAAACGAGCCACAATAAGGGCGATGAAAATTCTGGAGTGGATTACCTTTATGCCTATTGGCTGGCGCGGTATGTGGGAGTGAAGAATGTGGATTAGAGGGGCGCTTTCGGCGCTCCTGATTTTTTCGCTTTCGATTTCATCTTGGGCGAAAAAGGAAGTGGTGTTTTTTGGAGGCGGTGGCGAGCCCGCCACTCCAGGGACAATCTTTGATAAAACTTACGAACAGTTTGCGCCCTTTGCAAATGGGAGTGGTTGGACGTCGCGGTCGTATTTTAATGGAGGGCATCCGCAGTCAGAAGCTTTGGCCCAAAAAATCTTGCCGAATCAGAATAAGCCCATGACAACGCAGAATATTCAGGAAGAGATCGCAAGTCTTAAAAAAAGAATTTTAAACAAGAACCTAAAAAGTGGTGATCAGGTCATGCTCACTTTGGCAACACATGGCTTGCCAGCAAGCGACTCAAAAAAGGCGCACCAGGTGGCGACCTCTGATAAGCAATTTGACTTGAACGAACTAAAAGAACTTCGAGATCTGGCAGAGAAAAATGGGGTGCAGCTTGCGATATTGGATTTTTCCTGCCATTCGGGCTCTTCCCTTGCGTTAGCGACGGATAAAACGTGCGTTGTTTCAGGAGCCTCCCACAATCTGGGGTATGTTAATGCCGGCCAGTATATTGGAAAAAGTTTGAAGTCGGGAACAAATCTAGAAGAGGCGTTTCTTTCCGCCCGCTTGAAGAGGGGAGCTCTTTCCCCGGGAACCCCGCAGATCTCAACGGAGGCCGGGAAGAAGGCGTATGAGCTGACGAAATTTCTTTCGGACTCAATGTTAGAAGCAACATCGCTGACCGAGGAGCTTGACAAAAAAGGCACTTGCGAAGGATTGAGTTCTTCACCCTATAAAAAACTGATCGCTCAGTTGCGCGAAATTCAGAAGTCGCCGGACATGTACACTCAAATTAAGATTCGCTATGAAATCGAAAAGCTTTCCTTAGAGCCGGTGTTTAAGAACTTGGAAGCGTCGATGAAAAACTATCAAGAAAAACGTTCTGGAGCGGAGCTGGCTTATCGGGCGGCTCAGCGTGAAAATCAAAAACGCTGCGTCCCTTTAGGTCGTAACCAACTTTGCGGCAACAATAGACAATGGGAATATGGGTATTCGGATCTTATGTTTCAGCAAAAAGAGGGAAAGTTGCGTGGGGATGGAATTGCTGAATTGAATATCTATAAAGAACAAGTCGCCAGCGCATCGTTTAAAAGATGGAAGTCTTTGAAAGCGCAATATGAAAAAAAAGTTTCGGGCATCTATTTCACGGCCAAAGAGGTGGCGAAGGCTGAAAGAGATGTTTATCAGATGTTATATGAGCACTTTTCGTCTCAAGAAAAAAAGGCAAATCCTTGCCGGAGTTTTGTATTATGAAGATGTGGAAAAACTTGTTAATGATGTGGATTTCTTTTTTCGCTCTGAGCGCTCTTGGCGAAGAGCCGTTTCGTTGTGGAGAGTACGAAATCAGCGGAGTGATTCGTAAGGTGGATGGCCAGAATGTTGTGAAGCTTTACGATGGTTCCATGAGTGAAACAACCTTGAGTCTGGCTCCCGATTTGGCCGAACTGGCCGAGATCTATTTGGGGAGCGCTGTGACCTTGCGTGGGCGCTTGTCTGAACCCGTGAAGAACTATCGTGGCTCGGTGGAGTCTCTGTTAAGTGCCGAAGAGGTTCGCCGCCTCACCGCCCCCGACAAACCCTACACGGCTCGTTTCATGCGAGAAGACATTAAAGAGAGAGTGCCGGACCCCCTTCATCCTGACATGGACTCGGGATTAAAGTTGATCAAGGAGCGTCCCTGCGGAGGGCGAGAGCCCACGGCAACCCCGACAAAGAAGAAGTCGGTAAAAAAGTAAGTAGCAATTGATCTTCACAATTTAATGAAATAAAAGAGCCCACATTATGAAAAAGAAAACCGGTCGAGACGCAAAAGAATTAAAAGATTTCGCTTTGGGCGAAAATCAAACTCAATACCCCGAAACTTATGCACCAGAGGTTTTGGAGGCGTTTGATAATAAGAACCCTGGAAAAATTGCGTGGACAACGTTTGTTTGTACTGAGTTTACCTCGCTGTGTCCGAAGACGCGACAACCAGATTTTGCGAAAATATTTATTAATTATATCGCCGACAAAACGATGGTCGAATCGAAGTCTTTAAAACTTTATCTTTTCAGCTTTCGCAATCACGGAGATTTTCACGAGGACTGTGTGCAAACAATTTGTGACGATCTTGTGAAACTTATGAAACCCAAATATATCGAGGTCGTTGGGGAATTCACTCCGCGCGGAGGCATCGCCATTTATCCCTACGCAAGCTACTCGTCGAAGGAAAAATTCTTTGTCGATCTTTATAAGAAGCGTCTGAGTGAGTACGCTCCAGGGAAATATTCCATGGAGCTCTCAAAGTTGTATTAGAGGTTCGTCAGGGGCTAAGCCGCCCCGTCGACGATTCCTTGCAGGGTGTGAACGAGCTGGCCGATGCTACTGACTTGACCATTCATTTGATCTGCAGAGGCAGAGACCTCTTCCGCCACCGAGGCATTTTGCTGCGTGGACGTATCCAGTTCCGTCATGGCTTTATTGATCTGTTGAATGCCCAGAGCTTGTTCATTGCTGGCGGCGGAGATTTCGCCATTGAGAACTGCCACTTTATTAATTTCCTGAACGATCGACGACAGAACAGCTTCGCTGGAGTCGGCAACGCGAGTTCCGTTTTCGACCTGCTCAACACTTTCTTTGATAAGAATACTGATGTCTTTGGCGGCCACAGCACTTCGTTGCGCGAGAGATCTTACGGCCTCTGCCACTACGGCAAATCCCTTTCCTTGTTCCCCAGCGCGTGCGGCTTCCACGGAGGCATTGAGAGCTAGCAGATTGGTCTGGAAAGCGATATCATCAATGACCGTGATGATTTCCTCGATGCGACGAGAACTGGAGGCAATTCCATTCATGGCCGTGATCAGCGTGGTAATTTCTTTTTGTCCGTTTTCAGCGACACCACAACCGTGAGCGGAAAGTTTTGCGGCCTCTTCAGCTCGGGCGGCATTTTGTTTCACAATACTGTTAAGCTCTTCAACAGAAGCCACGATTTCTTCCAGGGCGCTGGCTGACTCGACGGCGCTGGACGAAACCTGATGACTGGCTTCAGTCACTTGACCGCCACTCAAGGCAATCGAATCGGAAGCCTCATTCAGACTGATGATAGCTTTATGAAGGGGTTTGGTGAGGCTGTTGATAAGAACGACGGAGATCACGACAAGAGAAACCGTGCCCAACATGAGAATAATCGCAGTGATCCACATGTCTCGGCTGGCGCCAGCGCGGATGCTCTCGGAGGTCTTTTCGACGTCCACCAGTTCATGCAAAACGATTTCCCGAAGGCTATTTATCGAGACCGTGATGTCTTGATAAAATTGTTTCGGATCGGTTGCAAAATTTCCGGTTTGTGATTCTGCAAAAACATTTTCGTAGGCCGAGTCCACCTTTTTCCATTGATCGCCAGCCAAGAAACTTTCGATAAGCTTTCTTCCCTCAGGAGAAATATCAGAAATAGGTGATTGAAGATTTGTATAGATCCGACTTTGGAGATCCTGAAGAAGTGAAATTTGTTTCATGGTCAGAGGCTTCTTGGCGCCTAGAATGTTGGCCATATTGGCTCTCATGCGGCCCGTATACTCTTTGGCAAGCTCCAACATATTGATGCCGAGCATGTGCATTTCAATACCATCCAGAATAGAACTCTTAGAGATTTTCACCTGAGACTCAATGAGAAGCACAACCGCCTCAGTGTATTTTGCGATCACTGTCGGAGTGGCTTCTTTATCATCGGCCATCTTTCGCGCCGAGGTCAGGAGATCTTTGAGAGCCTTAACATCGGAAAGGTCTTGGTAGCCGTGCTTTTCTTGAGAGTCAGAAAAATCTGAAAAACTTTTGTCGACAAGAACGCGATGGTCTTTAAGTTCGGTCTCAGAACTTCCGCCACCTAGAAAAAGAGCTGTCTGACCACGCTCAACTTGCATCTCATGAATAAGCTGTGAGGTAATTTTGAAAAAGGCACTTCTCAGGACGATATCTTTGGCGTCTTGGGAGCGCCTGATATTTCCATACAAATGAATGCCACCATAAACCAAAGCCAGTATCAGTGACATTGATACTAGGCCAGCAATCTTAACGCGCAAACTTAAACCCATGTAAATCCTCCGGGTGGTGAAATTGTAAAAATAGTTCGGATTATTTATGAACAAATAAAGGGTCCAATGTTTATTTTCATGAGAATTTATATATTTTCCGTGTATTTGGACTAGTTTAAAACATAAGTATATATTGGCTCCAATATTGCAGCCAGGCTTGCATCTAGGTGTTATCCACCGTTGGATGAATTTCCCGAAAATTTCTCAATATGAACTGCAAATTCTCCGAATATAGCCTCATGAAAAAGCTATTCAAATTCTTCAAAGGTTTACGTGGTCGTTTTCTAGGAATTTCTGTTTTGCCGGCAGTGGGGTTTGTGACCCTATGTCTGATTGCCGTGTTTACGACGGGAAAACTTTCAACCATCCTGGATGATGCTTATGATGATTTGATTCCCGCTGTGGATCTGTTTAACAAGATGTCTACAGCGAAGGCCTCATATGGTTACTATATGTATGGAGCTCTTGCGAATAACAACAACGAGCTTCTAAAAAACTATTACACGGGCCAAGCTCAGGTGATCTTAGATCAAATGCACGACTACATTCAGCAGTTGGATGCCAAGCCTAAAGATCCAGAAGAGCTGCGCATCTATCAGAACATGGAAAAAATCATTCCGGGCTTTTTTGAAGTTTCAGAGAAGATGCTTCAAGAGCTTCAGAAGCACACTCCCGAGGGGGATCAGTTCGTCCGGGATGCCTTGAAGTTGGATGGGGCATGGTTTATTAGCTCTGCCTACGTGGATGCGGTCTTGATGGAAGAGATTGATCTGCACTTTAATCAAACGGAAGACAATAAAGTCGAAAAAGAGCTTATTCAGAAAAATTCAAAAACCGGCTTGATTGGCGTAAGTATCGTTGTTGGCCTTCTGATTTTCGGTTTGTTGTCTTGGCTGTCGGCCATCACCGGCCGTCGTATCGAGATGCTGACGCAAGAGTTGAAACAATCTATCGAAAATGTGAATCAATCGGTCGATGTTGTTACAAGCTCTGTGTCCGTGCTTTCAACGTCGGCCACACAGTCGGCGGACTCTGTAGATAAAACGGCTCATGCGGTCCGTGAGATTCGTGACAAGGTTGAGAGATCTGCGGATCACGCGTCGATTGCAGCGGGACTGTCTGAAAAGTCAGAGGAAGCGGCGACGCTGGGTGAAAAAGAACTTCAAGAGCTGATGCATTCTATGAAAGCGATTTCGGACTCTGCGAAAAAGATCGATAACTTTGTCAGTATCATTAACGACATTTCTTTCCAGACCAATCTTCTGGCTTTGAATGCGGCGGTGGAAGCGGCTCGGGCGGGAGAGGCCGGAAAAGGTTTTGCCGTGGTGGCGGATGCCGTTCGCCAGCTTTCGACAAAATCTTCGTTGGCAGCTCAAGACATCGCAAGCCAAATTGAAGACGTTACGGGAAAGATTGCCCATGGATTGTCCGTCGCAAATAAATCCGCAACGGTTTTTAGTGATATCGTGAGCTCGGTGAAGAAAGTGTCGAACCTCAATAAAGAAATTGCGGTGGCGACTCATGAAGAAAAAAGCAGTCTGGTTATGATTGATGAGAACTTGGGTGAAATCGACTCGGCGGTTCAGGCCAATGCACAGAACTCGACGATGATTTCACACAACAGTATGGATATCGCAAAACAGACAAACAAGATTTCGTCCTTGGTGATCGAACTAAATACGTTCGTTCAAGGTCACGACGACGAGAACGCGGCCTAATTAAAAGGTCGCGTAAGCATTCAGGTTGTAGCTCAGGGTTTCATAAGAAAAAACTCTTGAGCTTTTGCTGAAGACGGAACCATCGCTAGTGTCGAGGTTGGTTTCGCTGATAAGTGCGGGATTAAAAAGAAAAGGCCCAGTTCCAATATACATTCCAATTTCATGAGCGCCGACATTGGCCATGTCAGGTGTCCAATTCCCTCTCTGTGCCTGACTGTATTTCTGGTTCAGAGCGCACGCGTAGTAAGCAGAGACATTGTCATTGAAGTAATAAGACAGATAAGGAGCAAACTTTATCTGATAGTATTCCGCATCAGCGCCGACGGCTTTGTTGGGATTGTCGGCACTGTTGAGCTGAATTCGTGGGGACAGCCACGTCGCTAAAGACCATTTGGGATTCATCATCCACTCTGCATAGTAGTCCGCGCGAAGGCGACCCAGTTCTCTATTTTGTTGAGCCACGCGATCCACGGGGATGTAGTATCGCAACTCAAAGATGATGGGTTTTGAACCCCAAAGACTCCACTCAGGCTTTGCGGCTATGCGAAGCAGAGTTTCTGCGACAGCGAGGTCATTTGTGTTTAGAACTTTGTCACGACCAGTGAGCTTTTCTTTATTTGTCGCATACTGAAAATGCTGGCGCAGTTCGATCGCCCACTTGGGATTCACGTTGTAAACGGCCCCGATCCAATTCGATGAGACGACAGGTGCCTGTGCCCCCAGGGTGCGCTGTTCAATCTCATAGGTATAGTTTTCTGAACCAAGGGACAACTTCCAGGGGGATTGCGTTTCTGAGGCCGAGATGCTGGAGGATGCCACCGCTTGTTCCGGAGTCTGCACGGCCACAGTCTGTGGTAAGGTCGTTGTGCTTTGTTGGGCGAGGCCTGTTGAGCAAATAAATGAGGAAATCAATAACCCTTTGCGCAGCATAAGTGCCTCCCTATGAGTCTTTCAGGGTGACAACTTGATCCGGGGCCGGTCAAACAAAAAACTGAATACTTGTGCAGATATTGGGAGTTAAATGGCGGAGAGGGAGGGATTCGAACCCTCGGTACACTTTTGGTGTACGAGCATTTAGCAAACGCTTGGTTTCAGCCACTCACCCACCTCTCCGCGGTCGGTTTTCTCGACTGAGGATCCAAATTGCCATAGCCAGGCCCTTTAATCAAGGTATTGCCCTGCCTCTTTTTGTAATTTTATCAAGAATGCTTGATTTTTCCCTGGCCGCAGTCTATCAATACGTCTCTTTCACAGTGCACTCGTAGCTCAGCTGGATAGAGTACATGACTACGAATCATGTGGTCAGAGGTTCGAATCCTCTCGAGTGCACCATTTTTTCCTCCTCATTTTATCGCTAGACCTAGTTCAACTCGCCGAGTTACAACTAAAGCATGAAAATTTCGTTTTATCTCAAAATTGGCGTGATGTTGATTTCGTTCGGGGCCGTTTTATATGCGATCCAGGCTCTGCGTTCACGGGATGTAGCCAATAAAATTTCAGACCCTCAAAGTGCTTTGGGGATTTTAATTGGCAGTGACTATCGACCCTTGAATTGGTGCCCTGCGGACACCGTCAAAGTCGAAGTCTATTCTTTTCAGGGAACTCTTCTTAAAACTTTAAACTCCCCCGAGGATCTCAGTGCTGTCTGTGAAATTATGATGGGCACCTTTTCCAGCGAAGGAATTGAGGAAAAGGCCTATCGTCAGCGCCTGGTCGCCATCGACGCGAAGGGTGAAAACAAGATTTTGCAGCAACACGAGGGGCGCCCCATCTTTCGCGTCCAGGGAATGCCATTTAGCTCCCCCATGTTAGAAAAGGCTCTGGTCAGGATTGAGGCTCCTTAGGAGAAATCTGTTTGACAAGAAAAGCACAAGGCCCTAATTTAGCCTCTCACCGAGTTCAGAAGTAGCTCAGTCGGTAGAGCAAGCGGCTGTTAACCGCTGGGTCGGGGGTTCGAGTCCCTCCTTCTGAGCCAATCTTTTAGATTGTGATTAAGAAAACCAAGTCCCAAAGGGCTTGGTTTTTTTATTTTTAAAGCTCGAAAACTTTAGATTTTTGACCCTCTTACTGTCTCAAAGTGATCAACTAATTACGGCTCAAACTGACACAAATGGTCCCCCCGATACCCTCAAACTCAATATATTGCAGATAATCCATCTTTTGAGGGGCACGGGACTTGTAAAAAGAGTCCTTGGAAATTCGGACGTTTGTTGGAGGAGCCATGCGCTTTCTTAAATTTTTACCCCTTATCGCCTTCTGGTCGATGACGGCCTTCACTCTCAAAGCGGGAGCCGAGGTGAAGAGCTATCGCGAATGGAAGACGGAGAAGGTTCAGGTCGCTCAGAATAAAATCTCTTCGATCAAGGCTCAAATCGACGTGAAAAGATCCCTTCGCCTTATGGCTCAAGGAATGGACCCCAATCTTGCGCAGAGGAATTCATTAGAGGCGGTGTCCTCTGGTGATATGTCTGTGGAAAAACTGGAGCGGCAGCTTCGCCAGGATACCTATGAACTTGAAGTTGCGAAGGACCTCTCTGTGACTGACTATTTTGTGGGTTATTTGACCAAAGTACAGGATAAGAAATCGGCCTTTAACGAAGTTGCAGGTAAATTGTCCCCCGAAGAGGTGGCCGAGCTTATGACCGCCTATGCGAATTCGGTATTTGGAGCCCACGCTTCGGATTTGCCCGTTAGCGCCACAAATGTAGGAAAAGACTCTGTAAAGTAGTTCCTGAAGATTCTGAAATTATTCGGCGTGTCTAATGAAATTTAGGGCGCCCGACCTTGACTCCTTCCCGATCCAATTCATATTACCTTCGTTGAATTAAAAACGGAGGAAAAAATGGCTAAGAACGAAATTGGCGTTCGTCCACTTCATGATAGAATTTTGGTTCGCAGAATGGCGGAAGAAGAAAAAACCGCGGGCGGACTTTTCATCCCTGATACGGCAAAAGAAAAACCACAAAAAGGTGAAATCATCGCGACTGGAAAAGGTCGTGTGACTGAAGACGGAAAGATCCTTCCGTTGGAAGTGAAAGTGGGCGACAAAGTGCTTTTCAGCAAATACGCAGGCACAGAGTTGAAGCTAGAGGGCGCTGAGTACCTAATGATGCGCGAAGAAGACATCTTGGGTGTCTTTAACTAAATCTTTTTTAAGTAATAAATAACGGAGATAAAAATGAGCAAGGTAATTACATTCTCAGAAGACGCTCGCGCTCACATCCTTAAAGGTGTGAACACTTTGGCGAATGCAGTAAAAGTAACTTTGGGACCTAAAGGTCGTAACGTTGTTATCGATAAATCTTTCGGTTCGCCTTTGATCACTAAAGACGGCGTAACTGTGGCAAAAGAAATCGAATTGGAAAATAAATTCGAAAACATGGGCGCTCAGATGGTTAAAGAAGTTGCTTCTAAGACCAACGACGAAGCCGGTGACGGAACGACGACGGCAACAGTTTTGGCTCAAGCGATCTATCGCGAAGGTGCGAAACTTGTTTCTGCGGGTCACAACCCAATGTCTATTAAGCGTGGTATCGATAAGGCCGTGGCCATCGTTATCGACGAATTGAAATCTATGTCTAAGCCAGTAAAAGGCTCTAACGAAGTCGCTCAAGTTGGATCGATCTCTGCAAACAACGACAAAGAAATCGGTCAAATGTTGGCAGACGCGATGGATAAAGTCGGCCGTGAAGGCGTGATCACTATCGAGGAATCTAAAACAGCTAAAACAGAAGTGACAGTTGTTGAGGGTATGCAATTCGACCGTGGTTACCTTTCTCCGTACTTCGTTACGAACGCGGAAAGAATGGAAGCTGTTCTTGAGAACGCTTATGTTCTTGTTTACGACAAAAAAATCTCTTCAATGAAAGACATGATCGGAATTCTTGAAGGCGTTGCAAAGCAAGGTCGTCAATTGTTGATCATCGCTGAAGATGTTGAAGGCGAAGCATTGGCAACTTTGGTTGTGAATAAGCTTCGTGGCACTTTGCACATCTGTGCAGTAAAAGCTCCTGGTTTCGGTGATCGTCGTAAGGCGATGCTTGAAGACATCGCGATCTTGACTGGCGCGAAGGTGATCTCTGAAGACATCGGTCGTAAGCTTGAACAAGCGACCGTGGCAGATCTTGGTATTGCAAAACGTATCGTTGTCGACAAAGACAACACAACTGTGATCGATGGCGCTGGTAAAAAAGCCGACATCACAGCTCGTGTTTCTGCTATCAAAGCTCAAATCGAGGAAACTTCTTCTGACTATGATAAAGAAAAATTGAAAGAGCGTTTGGCGAAATTGGCTGGCGGCGTAGCTGTTATCCACGTAGGTGCTCCTTCTGAAGTTGAAATGAAAGAGAAAAAACACCGCGTAGAAGATGCGTTGAACGCAACTCGCGCTGCGGTTGAAGAAGGTATCGTTGCGGGTGGTGGTACTGCTTTGCTTCGCGCTTCAACAAAAGTTGATAAGTCTAAATTCTCTGAAGAAGAGCAATTTGGTGCTGTGATCATTAAGCGCGCTTGTGAAGAGCCGATCCGTCAAATCTCTGCTAACGCAGGTCTTGATGGCGCGATCGTTTTGGATCGTATCCTTCAAAACAAGTCTGTGACTTGGGGATTCAACGCTTACTCTGACGAATACACTGATCTTATTAAAGATGGTGTTATCGATCCAGTGAAAGTGGTTCGTTGTGCATTGACGAACGCAGCGTCTGTGGCGTCTTTGATGCTGACGACTGAAACAATGATCGCAGAAGCTCCTAAGAAAGAGACTGCGGCTCCGGCAATGCCTGACCATGGTGGTATGGGCGGCATGGGCGGTATGATGTAATAAAGCCTGCGACCCATTCAGGTCGCGGCAACATCCATCGCGGAATCTTTAAAAAGATTTCCTAAAAAGCCTGGGATTTAAATCCCGGGCTTTTTTATTTGTCTCATTGAGTATTAGAACAAGTACTGAACTCCACCCATGAGGGTTGTGAGCTTGTGACTGGCGCTGGTGGCGGATTCCGTACGTTGACCCGTTCCACTAAAATCAGAGTTGTAGTTCTCTAAAAGAATTTCGCCGCGAATTTTAAAGCGGGTTTTCATTTTATAATCCACAAAGAAGCTAAACGCATTGATCTTGTTGTCTGAAGAGGCGCCGCTGCTTTTGCTTTCGCTTAAAGCGCTATTGAGGAAGAAATCAAGTTTTCCTCCGATGTCCACCGGAACTTCTTCTGAAACGGGAAACTGACCCGCAAGACTGATCATGAATCCACCGTACTTCATCGTGGTGAAGGCTGTGGGCGTGCTGTCATCCACGGTAAAGTTGGTATTCAGGTACCCGGCGGCAATTTGGAGTTTGGGTCCAAAAAAATCGTTGGTAAGAAGAAAATTGTATCCCAGGTTCACACCATACTGACCTAGGGCCATGTTGAGTTTGCTGGGTGAAGAGCCCGCCAAGTTGTTATCAATTGAGAAAACGGACTGTCGCAGCTGAAGGCCCACATACCATTCAGGGTTGAGCCACAGTTCTCCGCGCGCCATGATGTTGGGGGCTAGATTATTGCTCCCACTGATAGACCCTGAAGTCACTAACGTCGCGTTTTGAGTATAGTTAGACAGACCCGCCATCAGTTCAATTTTTCCAAACTGCGGAGGCATTGTGGGGAGCCACTCTTGAGGCTCTTCGCCGAACGCAACGTCTTTGTCCGGGCGTGTGGTGATATCTTGAAGAACTTTTCCCGAAGGGGTCGTCACGGGCACAGAGTATTTCACAAACTCATCAGGCATCACTTTAGAACCGACACTGATCACGCCAGGTTCTTTTTCCATTTCAACATAACCAAAGCTGAGATAGGGCTCGACCTTAAAAAGTTTCACGCGACCCAAAACTTCTTTCTCAGTACTGATCATAAATTTCAATTTGGGGTGACGATTGATTTTAATAATCTGTACAACAGAAACACGGCTGTCTGGCTTTAGGCCATAAGCGCTACCCAGGTTCAAGGTCACTTGCTGACCTCGACGACTGAGAATTGTTGAACGAAAGGGCATGCGGTATTTGAGATTCTCAAAGAGTTTTTTTACTTCCGCACGGATTTCGGCAGTTTCAAAACCCTTGTAGTCCGTGAGGGACTCTTGGAGAAGAGGCAGGCCTTCTCGCCCCACAAACAATGTCAAAGTGATCGAGATGCCGCGAGGGCCGCGAATAATTTTTGAGGTGAGAGCAGCTTCGCTTTGGGCTGCTTGCAGAATGTTTTGAACATCCTGGGGACGTTCATCCAAAATCTCGGATTTAATTTTTAAATCAGGGGGGAAATTGGCAAGAGACCACTGTTTGTCGTCGTTCAGAAGTTGTCGAAGTTCATCTTCAACAGGTTTCGCGTAGATGCCTCCAACATTGTCTGTGGTTGGCACCAGAACAATGGACTTGATGGCTAGATCTTGATCCACAGCGCTGATGTATGCATTCTGGGCGTTGGTCTGGGCCCACGCGGCGAGGGATATTGAAATGAAACAAGACGCGACGAGGAAAAATCTAAGAAGAAATGATTTCATAAAATAATTCTGCCCTGCCTCGGAAAACTCGTCAATTTGACGTCAAGTAATTCGGACCGAGAGCCGAAAGAATTCTTATGACGTCGTCTCTTTCTTTTTTGATTATTGCAGCTTTAATGACTTTGAGTCTTCCGACCTTTGCGCAGACAGGTCTTGAGGGATTTTCCTCGGGCCGCTACGAGGTTCGCAAGTCTAAAGTTCCTACGAAGGGACGTCACCCTGCTTCTGAGGGCGAGGCCGGCGCTGTTGTGACGGATTCAGATGGTCTTAAGGTCCGAACCTTGAAGGCCAGCGAACTTGCCGCCGAGGAAAAAGTTCGTAAAGAGGAAGAACAAAAAAAGTTGGAAGAAGAGAAAAAGCAAGAGGCTGAAAAGGCTGCCGCAGTGTCGGCTCCTAAAGAGGTCGAGGTTGTTGAGGTCCAGGAACCCACGATCAGCGAGCAAGCAGAAAGTCTTTTTTCAAGTAAGGCTGAAAAGATCTACGACTTCTATCGCGAACAGATACATCCTGATGATATCAGAAACAACCGAGTTGAAATTGATCTGACACCCGTTGTGTCTTATACGGATTCGCAGTCCAACTACTCCTTTAGAGACTATCAAAGCTTTTTTAATGCCTTAAAGATCAAATCGAATGTTTGGTTCACGCCGCTGATCGG
Organism: Bdellovibrio sp.; assembly: GCF_047637665.1. NCBI lineage: Bacteria > Pseudomonadati > Bdellovibrionota > Bdellovibrionia > Bdellovibrionales > Pseudobdellovibrionaceae > Bdellovibrio > Bdellovibrio sp. Next base: position 29,456 of record NZ_JBLJBT010000036.1, read on the forward strand.
TGTGAGCGGACAGATTATGTTTTCTCTGGCTGCGGATGTGGACTCTTTGGCTGCCGACAAATCACGAATCCCTGCAAAGTATGAATTCGTAGACTTGGGAGTGAACTTTAGAAAGTTCTTTGGGGTTTCGCGAAAATCGAGCTCTGTGGAATTTTCGGTGCTTTATAGCGACAACAAGATGACTGTTCCTAGTGATAACACCTCACGGGCGCGTTTGAAGTCTCAAGGGTTTGGAATGGGTCTCAAAGCACGTATTCCGACGTCGGCAAACTATTCTTGGGTGGTGGGTGGAACCTTCTTCCCCCGCTTGCAGCATACGGAATCAGCGACGGGCGCAGCAATCAGTTCTGGGTCCCCTGAGGAAAGCATCCGTATTGGCCTTGATCTGGGGGGCGAGTGGAAGTTTACTCGCGAAGGTCAGATGATTTGGAATCTAGGTCTCAGTGCTGAACGCAATGTCTTTGATGGCGCTGCCGGCCTTCCAGACCCAAGTACAGGATCAACGCCGTCGAACGTGAGTGTCACAAATTCGTTGTACATGTTCTCCCTAGGCTATCGTTGGGGCCACTAAAATCCGCTAATCAAAAGTTTCTATAAATCCTATACTAAAGCGTATGAACATACGTTTTGCCGTCATTGACGATGCTGCATTTTTGCGTGAACTGGTGAAGAACATTGTGACTTCTGCGGGTGGCACATGTGTGGGCGAAGCGGCCAATGGGGACGAGGGTATTTCTCTTATTCAGTCTACACTGCCCGAGCTTGTATTTTTAGATATGGTGATGCCTCTTCGTAATGGGATTGAAACTGCCAAAATTCTTAAGGAGCTTCACCCTGAAATTAAAATCATCGGGTGTTCGACAATAGATCAAGAGGTTCTGGTGCAGAAAGCTCTGGAGTCCGGATTTGATGACTACGTCACGAAGCCATTTAGCAAAGAACAAATTATCAACGCCATCTTTAAAGTATTACCGCATCTAGGAGAATCCACTCATGGAAGAACTTAAATTTGTACTAAAGTGCTTTTGTTTCACAGCGCTTGTGATTGTGCTTATGCAAGTGAAGGTCGGTGGAGCTTCCATTGAAGCGCATTCGTTTCGATGGCTGCAAAGCTCAACGGTCTCTCAATATATTCAAAGTGCTGCGGCCGGCGGGGCTATGGCGATTCGCAATCTGGGGCAAACCTTGAAGGATGGCGTAGCCAGCACTGTGGATGGTTTCCAAGAAGGCGCTCACGAAAAGGCGATCCGCTAAAGGTTGTTTTTCAAAAGGAAATGGGAGAGCAACTGGGGGATGTCGCTCTCCCTTTTGGGGGCTTGTGTTTTCGGGCTCGATCTAGCGAACGCCGGATTTAATTTTTGACTGACCAGTTTGCGTCGTATCTTTAGCAACCTGTACTTTTACGGGGTTGGTGTTTTTAAAGAGATCATTTGTAGAAGAAACAACTCGATGAGAGCACTTCGGGTTTGCCATTGCGAAAGATGTAAATGTAATAACCGACAATGTGGCAGCCGCTTTCAATATTTTAGTCATGTAAAACTCCTTTAAAGAGAGTAATAAAAATATAAATACTCATAGGAGATCTATTGCATCGCTCATGCCAGGGGAATGTTTCATTTTGATACATTAAGAGGGAACTTAGGGAGACTTCAGGGGAAACTAAAAGGGCTTTGGATGTCCAAAGCCCCTTTTAGGTTATCGTGTGACAAATCTTTAGACAGGTTTAACGAGTACCCTCTTTAGCCGTCTCTTTGGCGCCGCCCACGTCAGCTCCAGAACCTTTGGGTCTGAAAGTAGTATCATCTCCCAAGCGAGTGTGCTTCATCCGCGCTAAACATTCTGGACAAATTCCAGGTGCCGCAACGTCAGCCTCATAGGGTTTTGTAGAGTGGGCTTCATTAGGGTCTTCGCCCGGATTTGCTGTTCTTTTGGAGTCTCCGTCCTGAGCCCAGGAGGAGGTGCCTACTGCGGAAAAACCGAGAGCCATCAAAATGGAAAGAGCTAAAAGTCTTTTCATAAATTCACCTTCTCCTTTATAGATACAATTCCGCAGTTGCGGGGGCAATGATATCTAGCAGGTTGTTGAATGTACTTGCAACTTGCATTGCGACGGAAGGACCTTCTTTGCTGTCCACTTTGTTGATTTCTCCGTTTGGCTTATAGCTAACAACGATGGTTCCCAATCCTGGGCGGGTGACAACAGAAGGCTTGCCATAGCGTTCTTCATATTCAATTTTCACGACCTTTTTGGCTTGATCGGTGATTGTGGCAATACGTCCTCGATTGTCGTAGGTCATATTAATCTTTTGGCCGTCACTGTTTTGTGCGAAAGCAAGATTTCCTTTTCCGTCGTACTTAAACTGAGTTGTCTTAACTGAGACTTTCTGTCCTTTTTCGTTGAAGAAAGTACTGCTGACGGCGCTGACCTTTTTGACTTTAGAATCATACTCAAACGCCATTCTTAAGTTCGGAGCGGCTTTGACCTTCACAAGTCCATCGGGATAGTACTCGTAAGACACGCGATCGGCGTTACGACGAATAGAGACAGGCTTTCCAAACACCTCATGGTAGGTGATGTCGGTGACGTTGCCACCCTCCGTGGTCATCACTCTTTGCAGATAGTACTGACCATCGGCACGTTGTTGATGCCAGAATTCGTATTTATTTTCAGCCATCACCTCTTTGCCACAAGTCTTCTTCACAGATGACCAGTAGTGGTTCTTAGGATCATTGGGAGAGAATTCATATTTGTACGACTCAAGGCACTTTTCGCGGTTTGCAAAGGCCACGACCCAGTCATTCTTTTTATCGTACTTGATGGCAATAAAAGTTTTATCTGGCCAGTTGGCTTTAGTCAGGTTGTGAAGCTCATCGTATTCATAGGTATAGGTTTTCAACCAAGCATTTTTAACCAAAGAAAGATCATCCAGATTTGCGAACTTATATTCAGCCATCAAACCGTTGGGCCCGACGATGGATTTCACTTTTTTATTTTGATAGTATTTGAAACTCAAACGACGGCCGTTATTGTCTTGAATGGAGGCAATCACGTCTTTGTCATACTCAAACTTTAAGAAGTTCCCGTTCTTGTCGTAAATATGAGTCATCTTGCCCTGAGGGCTAAAGCGCTGAGCACTGCCATCGGGAAGATTGCGAGTGTAGTAAGTTTTGTTGAAGATAAAATGTTCAACCTCGCGACCATTGGCATAGAACTTTGTGCCCTCGCGAACAGGCACAGAAATGCCGTATTGCGAAGCATATTCAGAGCGAAGGCTGTCATCCTCAAGAAGTTGAGTTTTAAGATTGTTCAGATAAGTCTCTGTCAATCCCACTTTCTTTTCGGCCTTCATCTTGTTAATGATTTGAGCGATTGTTCCTTCCACCTCTTTGCGAGTCACCTCACGAGGAGAGAACGTCACTTCCAGACCACCGCCGCACTCTTTTACTTTGATGTTCCCTTCGGCGTTGACCTCCATGGAGGTTTCGAAATCAGAACACCATCCGAATCCGAACATTCCATTGAAAAGAGAACGGCTGTTATAAGTGCGCACGATCTTCAGATCGTAACCACTTCCAGGAACATCCATGTCAATCCATGTATTTGAGTAGTTGGCATTTTTCATATCCACAAGAGCAAACGCTTGTGCTGAAAAAAGAAAAGCGAACGCCAAAATTGCTTTCTTCATTATCAATACCTCTTCCTTGAAACTGACAAACTACACTTTAATGGTAACAATCTTTTTAATTATTACGCCACCGATTATTTGAAGGCCAAGCATCACGAACAACAACACTAGACCTAAGGTTGTGTTAAACATGGGCTTGATGAAAGCGGGATCCACCATAAAGAAAACGCCCATAAGGATGAACGGAATCATCGTGACGATAATTCCCTGCATAAGTCCCTGAGCGGTGAGAGCCTGAATTTTTTTCTCTACCTTTTGTCTTTCGCGAATCGTTATGACGATGGTCTGGAAAGTTTCGGCCAAGTTACCGCCGGTTTCTTTCAAGATGTTGATAGAGGTTACGAACATTTGTACGTCAGGACGTGGAATGCGATTACCTAAGTCGTTGAGCGCGCTTTCAAAACTATCACCAACTTGCATTTGATAAAGGACTTGTGAGAACTCTTGGCTGATGGGGTTTCCCATGATCTCAACCACACGTTTCATGGACTCTTGGGGATTTGAACCAGCCTTGATTCCGTTCGCCATGATAGTGAGACCATCCACCATTTGATCGACAAACTTGGTGCAGCGTTGTTCATAAGTCATTCGAACCAATAGGAGCGGAAGCTGCCATCCCGCCACCGTGATGGAGGCACCAAAAAAGAACCCCAAAAGAACATTGGGCCAAAACGCCAAAAAGGCGAGGGCACCGACACCGAAACTCATTAACAAGATCAGGATTGTGATCTTCTTTTCGTTGATGTCCATTCCCATCAAACGAAGGATTTTGATGACTTCATCTCTTTGCCCCAGGCTGCGCTTGTGAAGCCAAGCAATCGCCTTATCGGCCCAAAGGATGACAAGGACAAAAACGCAGATACCAAAAAGAGGAATCATGACCCATTCGTTAAAGAGAAAGCTCATATGTTACCCCGACTTCTTCACCGGACCAACACCAGGCATTTTAGGCATGGCGGCTGCAATCGGGGGTTTGGCTCCCGCTGCAGGTGTTCCGGGTGAGTTGGTGTTTGGATCATTGGCAAAGATTTCACGAGGAATAACGACGCCTTTGTCACTGAGCTTTTGAATGAAGCTAGGAATTGTTCCCGTTGCCTGGAAGATTCCTTGAATCTTTCTATTTTTGTCATAGCCGGTTTCTTTAAAGCGGAAGATTTCCGCCAAAGTCACAACGTCCCCTTGCATGCCCGCGACTTCGGTGATGCTAAGGATTTTACGGCTCCCATCAGAAAGACGAGAAATCTGAACAATCAAATTCACCGCTCCTGAAATCTGTTCGCGAATGGCGCGCACGGGAAGTTCCATTCCTGACATCATACAAAGTGTTTCCAAACGAGCAATACACTCGCGAGGACTGTTGGCGTGAGTCGTCGTCATCGAACCATCGTGACCTGTGTTCATCGCCTGCAACATATCCAAGGCGGCGCCGTCACGGCACTCACCCACGATGATACGGTCAGGACGCATACGCAGGGCGTTCTTAATAAGGTCACGGATGCTCACGGCATTATTTCCCTCCATGGAAGGAGGGCGTGTTTCAAGGCGCACGACGTGCTCTTGTTGCAATTGCAACTCGGCCGCATCCTCGACAGTAATGACCCGTTCGTTGGAGGGAATAAAGGTAGAAAGCATGTTCAGCAAAGAGGTTTTACCGGAACCGGTACCGCCGGAGATCACAACGTTAAGTCCGTTTTCAACGCAAATGCGCAGAAAGTCGATCATGCTTTTGGTGACGCTTCCGTAGTTGATATACTTCTCGGGTGTGATACCGCCCTTTTTAAACTTACGAATTGTCAAAGCGGGTCCGTCAATGGCTAAGGGCTCAATCACTGCGTTCACACGTGAGCCGTCTTTTAAACGAGCATCCACATATGGAGTCGAGTCATTAATCTGACGTCCCAAGGGTGTTACGATCCGCTCGATGATACGACGAAGGTGATCGTTAGACGTAAATGTCACGGGGCTCAGTTGTACCTTACCACTTTTTTCGATAAAGATTTTCTTAAAGCCATTGACCATGATCTCTGAAACATCTGAATCTGCAAGCAGATCTTCGAGGGGACCTAAGCCCAAGGCCTCTTCCAGTACTTCCTTGATAATCTTGGAGCGCTCTTCGCGAGCAGTGTCTGGAGCTTCGCGATCTACGATCAAGGTGATTTCTCTTTTGGTTTTTTCGCGAACTTCTTTTTCTTTGTTTTCATCTTGTTTGGTGTCGACCAAAAGCTTCTTCAGATCCACGGTGCGAATCAATTCGTTATGCACGCGAATTTTGAGAAGAGTACGCGCATCCATTCCGGCCACAGGTAAAGCGGCGTTGCCACCCGCCGCAGGGTCTGCAGCAGGAGCCGCAGGCTTGGGGCGCGAAAGGGTTTTAAGCCGTTGCAGGACTCCACCGGTCAATTTTCGAGCGACGTCATAATAAGCCGCCGTGACGGGTGCTTTCGGTGCGGCAAGAACAAAAGGAGTGTACTTCTGCAAAGCCATCATAGACGTGGCTTCGTCTTGCGGGATAATTCCTAAAAAGGGAAGTTGCAGTTGGTTTGAAATCGTTTGAGGTGATAAACCCGTAGGAGAAGCCTTATTGATGACCAACTGAAACATGTCTTTGGGAAAGGTCGCCGAAAGAAGTTCGTTGATCAAACGTTGAGTTTGAGTCACTACCAGAACTTCAGGGCTGGTGACGATCATGATGGCCGTGGCTTCCTGAAGAACAGCCATCTGAGCAGGACCCAAATCAGTTCCCACATCGACAACGATAAACTTGAAAGCGCGACTGAAAAATTCTAAAAGTTTTCCCAAAAGATCCGGAGAAATATTCAAAGATTCTTCGGGGCCTCGGACCGCACCAAGATAAGCAAGGCCTGACTGGTGCATGGTGACCAGTGAGTTCATAGGTTGAGAGTTTAAAGAGCCTTGGAAGTTGGCGAGTTCTTTGAGGGTTTTTTGAGGTTTGATCCCCATAATGACGTTTTGATCGCCGACACTTTTTCCGTCAGCATCAATGAGGAGCACTTGTGCACGCAGTTCTGTCATGAGGGTACAAGCAAAGTTCGCCGCAAAGACGCTCTTACCAACGCCGCCCTTACCGCCAACCACCGCGATGAGATTACAATTCGGATTAATAGCCAATGCAGACCTCCATTTCCTTTATCGGCTGGAAGGGGAGGTCCGTTTACGAGATTTTAGTCGCGTAAACGGAACTTCTTCTTAATTTGCTCGGCTCCAGAGCTCGCAGAAGTTTTCACGATGGGAGTCACAAAGACCACAAACTGGCTTTGTTGTTTGATGAAGTCTTTTGATGCATACAAGCTGATAATGGGGTTCTTTTGTCCGGCAGGACGATTGTACCCTGTTGAAGTCGAGTTACGAATCAATCCCCCGACCGCCGCACTTTGACGATCGCGAATGGTCACGGAACTGGACATCTGGTTTTTACTCACAATCGGAGCCCCGAGGGGTGTGTTTCCAAGCAAGCTGGAGACCTCAAAGTTCATATCCATTTGAACACTTCCAGATTTTTCACCTAAGAGCGTAGGAGTGATGGCGGTAACGATACCCACGGACGCAAAGGCGGTCCCTTGAGTGCCATCCTTCCCGATCACGGGATAAGGTTGGTCCGTCACTTGTTTGATTTCACCCTTTTTTCCATCTTCGACAATCAAACTAGTACTTTCTAGAACGCGTGCATGGCCATGTTGTTTTGCCCAATTCAATTTAGGCAAAAGATTGGAAACGGTTCCAGTGATCGTACTCACCACGCCTCCAGGGCTGTCGCCGCCGGTTTGGAAAGTGAGTTGCGAGTTGTCACCCAATTCCGGAGTGAATTGGAACTTAAAGGCCTTTGAATAGTCCTTGGCAAGTTCCACATAGTGAACCACCAATTGAATCATTTTTGCTGGCGGCTTCGGAGCGGCCTCTTTAATTTGAATGAGGTTAATAACCCCGTCATTCAGAGGTCTTCTTTTTTTAATAGGTCCGCCGTCTTCTGCCGCATCAATAACGATGTCAGGAAGATAGGTCTTCGCAATGATCTCAGCGCGTTTGGATTCTTCTTCGCTGTTAGCCCAGCCTTGCAAAATGATTTTATCATTCACGGCGCGGACTTCGATTTCCGGATTATTGATATCGCGAGCGATAAACTCCGCAATCTTCTTTTGCGCCAGAGGGCTTAATGTCACAAGGGAAGAAGCCTGATCTCCAAACTGCTTTACCACATTGAAGATTCGAGCCAGATCCTTGGGTAAAAGAATCTGACCATCGACGACGACTTTATTGTTCACGATTTTGATGTTGATACCTTCGATGTCACCTAGAAGGGCGCGCATCTCGCGGACTACTTTGTCCAGTTTACTTTTCTTTACGTCAATACGGAACTCGGCCACGACTTTGCCGTTGCGTTTGTCATGAATAGTCAGTGTGGCAAAACCCTCTGCGCGAGGCGTGAAGCGCATGATATTCAAATCTTTTGCGTAAGCGGCGGTGACAATGCGTCGGAAGTCGCCTTTAAATTCAATGCTATCAGGAAGAGGTGGCAATTTTTCGTCTTGTTCGATCCCCAAGGTCAGATTGATGAACTTGCGAGAACGATAGACGCCGGTGCCTTCATCTGGCGTTACAGAGGAGGGTTCAGCCACAAGCTCTTCCTGGGCACTGGCCATGTGTCCACACGAAAGGCTGAGGAGTAGTCCTGCTAAAATAAAATGTTGTTTCATACCCGTTCCCCCTGAGTGACCCATTTACAAAGTTTGAAATCCGTTGCCACGAGGTTGTTGTGCTGGCGGCGCCGGAGCTCTTTGCTGTGCTGGTGGCGCATATCCGGGTCTGCCTGGCGGCATCGCAATCGGCGCGGCAGCGGCCGGCGCTGCGGGAGGCCCATCCAAAGAGACCATAGGTTTTCCTAAAACAGAATCTGATGTCGAACTTGGCAAACGAGGCGGAACAGTTCTGTCGCTGGGATTTCTCAGTGCGAAGAATAGATTTCCCGGAGCTGTTGAAAGTATATAGAAAAGATCTTGCGCCTCTTTGGGAGTCGCTTCAACCGTGATTGTGGTGTACTTCGTGTCCCCGGTCAGGGCAATTTGCGTTAGATTTTTTCCCGTGGAATCGAGCTCAAACATACGGGGAATGTTATTCACAACACTGACTCCCGTAGCCAACACGACAACATCTGAAAGCATTGTGAAAACTTCACGACGTTGATTGACGCCTTTTCCGGTGTCAACGGCAGCGAAAATATCCACGCGGTCTCCGGGGCGAATAAGTTTTGCAACCCCGCGCACTTCATCGACGGGGATGGTCACAGCGCGTTTGCTGGGCGCCACTTGCAAAGCAATCCCCGTATCAGGACCCGGAGTCAGTAGATTATTTTTTACGATCATCTGGCCCTTACGAATAGGTACGGCGGCCACGTTCCCGATGATTTCATCGGGGATCGTGATGGAGTCGGGTTGAATAAAGTCCGCGGGCAACTCTTTCGTTTCAACCATGGTGTCGTAGATCGTTTGCATCTCGGCGATGTCTTCTTTGGCGACGACGACTCGCTTTGTGGAACCAAAACGCTTGTCATATTCGGCCTTCTTTTCCTGGGAATAGCTGTACAGCAAGAAAGTCGCAAAGACCCCTGCTGCAATCGAAAGCCATAGATTTCTTGTCTCGTTAGATCCCATAAAGTCCTACTTCTTTCTAAGTTCCACACTTCGCGTTGAGGCAAATACCATAAGCTGTCTTAATCCAGATGGGATTCACACCCACAGTGGTGTTTCTTCCGTCTGGAACTTCCCGCACTTTTTGGTGGGTCCCCTTATCGGTACCTATCTGGTCTGCGGCTCTCTTTTCAAAACTCATAAAATCAATCAAACGGGAGGTGGCGGTCCACGGAGGATTTCCACTTTTCCCCACGCTCTTTTCGGAGTTGGTTCCGTGGACACGCATTCCAATGGTTGCGTATTGATAGCTTAAGTCCACTTGGCCCTTGTTGCGGAAATAGTTAAGATTGGATCTGTTATTAAAAGTTTCAAAGGCATAGTTGCGGGATGCAATGGAATTCAAGATGCCGGTATGGATGGCACCAAAAAATCCCAGCGAAAAGTTCACGAATAAAACAATAACGACCAGAATGGGGATCATTTCAAAGACCGCCATCCCTTTTTCGTTATTTAAAGTAGAGGACTTCTGTTTTTTTAACATCCGTTGTCCTCCATAGGAACGTACTTATTTTCGCCACTAGAGCCGAGCAGCTTAAAGCGTCCGGACTCAAGATTGAGAATATTTGTGTAGCGAGGTTTTACCTGCAATTCCCAGCATTCTTTCTGAGTGGGTTCACGAATGAGGAATCCAGTGATTTTGGCTGAAAATCCTTGGCCGTCTTCACTGGTAGAGCCTAAAAAGGCAATTTTCAAATTTAGAATTTTAGGTTGAAAGTCGAAACGAACACCGACTTGAGGGGCACGATCTGCCGTTGCCGGATAGTCTTCATCAAAGTTACGACCATTCGGACCGCCTCCGCGCACGTCGATATCGTCAGAGAGTTTGAACCAACCACCACCTGCGGAACTATTAAAAAGAGGTTTTAAGATGGGGTTATTCACCAGTTCTTTGTATTTGTCTTTAGCAAGCTGTTCTTGCTTATCTTGATCGACGTGGCCAGCGGCATGGGCACGTGCCGAAGAAAAGGCGATATACTGCGCCACCTCAGCCATGGTGAGCGTGAAATTCAGAGAGAACAGGATAATACATAAGCCTGCGCACAAGACGAGCGCAAAAATAAACTCTGTGGAAATCATTCCACGAGAATTTTTTAACGGCTTAAAGGGTCCTCTCAAAGTTTTCATATCTCCCCAAAATTAATGATTGGGATCCACTGTCACGGATCGTTCGATTTGGTTAGGATGAAGCTTGCGAGCCTTGTCGGGAGTTTCCCAAACGCCCGCCTCGATCATGCCAGCCACTTTCTGCCAGGGGCCGCCGATCATCTTCGCCAAGAATTTTCCTTCACGAAGCTGATTTGTGCCCCACAGAAAAAATCCAATGGTTACAACCATCATCAGGACGGTTTCGATGACAAACTGACCCTTGTTATTAGAAATAACGGGTTTCATTTGTCCTCCTCCCAACCAATGTGATTGCCCCCAATAGGTTTGAAACCATCGCCTGTCGCTAATTGTTGCTCAATCCGCGCCCCCAATCTGGGGCCAGACTCTTTAAATGCCTTTGCCGGAGCTGACATAAATGCTTTCAGTCCGAAAAAGAACACTGCAAAAAGCAACAGGACGTATTCTATGGTCATCGAACCTCCAAATCGGAGAAGCCGATACTATTGGCTTACGGAACCAATCATTCCCTGTAGCTCTTGAATTTTAGAGCTGACAGTGCTTTGAATTTGGCTCTTAAACATGATTACCAACGCAACCACGACAACCAATAACAAGATGTACTCGGTAGCACCTTGACCTGATTGATTTTTCAATAGTTTCTTAGAAAAGTTACTGAACTTCTTCATAGATGTTCCCCCTTAAACACGATATCGGCTAATTTTGGGATTCTCTTTAGAGGACGGGCTAGAAAATGACGGGAGAAAAAGCCGTCTCATTATGAGACTTGCGAGGAGAAAACTCGTTCCTCACCCTCAACGCTGTCGAAATTCTTGTCGCCAGGACCTTTAGACAGGTTTCATTCGAGTTTTAAGGGAAATTGTTAATTAAATAGTCGGTTTTAAAATTTGAACCTGAGTCAGAAATTGAAAAGGATATTTATGGACCTTCGTTGGGCCCAGCTATTGACGAAGGTCCTAAGACTGCTTAGATTGGGCTTTAGGAGACCCTCAGCATGCCAAAACAACTTGTGTTCCTTTATGCCTTTTGTGTCGTCATTCTTTTTCTAGTGAACGTCGCAGTATCTTAAGGGCTTTGACGCTGTAAAAGAACGTATCCGTTCTCTGAGAAAACGGTTTTAAACCGATATTCTGTCTGCATTTTTCCAATCAAATTTGAAGAGCGACTTTGTGACAAAATCACAAAGCAAGGTGCCGTTGTTGAGATCAAAGAATCCGTTTGTGTCCCGTTCATGAAAGAAAGATACGTTGAAAGGGCTTTTTTGGTATAGGGGGTAATTCGTCCGTCCATTAACAAGGGATTGGTCGTCTTTAGAAGAAGAAAATGTCCCAGATTCAGGTCGTTGAGGATCGGGCATTGAGCTTGTTTTGAGTCTTCAATGTAGTTTGTAATTCCAAAGATGCTGGCCTCATCGAAGCGATGGGTTTCCTTAAAATAAGGTGAAAATCGAATCATGATAAAGGTGATGACCCCGAGCGCGGCCAAAGCGGCCCACGGGCTTGAACTGGTTTTTTGGGCCGGTCGCTGGGCATACAAAGTCGTCCAGTGAGACAGAAAAATCGGCAGCGCAAAAAAAGCAAAAACACTGAGGCGAAGTCCCCCCAAGAGCGGAAGAAGAAGCAGAGGTGTGAAGGCAGATCGAAGTAAATTTGAGTTCTTAGGCCGCGAAAAGAAAACCAGATAGATCATCCCCCAAAAAAGCAGCCAGTAGCAAATAAGCTGTGTGGGATATTCCCAAGATAACACTGAGATCCATTCAGAAATCCCAAGAAGTTCGCTGAATTCCTTGGTTTTGAAAACATAGGGATAAATTTGAAAACCGAAGGGGTTGATTAAGGTCGCAAGAAGAAGGCCGACGAAACCTGCGAGGTTCTGCCCTTGAAACCGCGGCCGTTGAAAGAGAAGCACCCATCCCGCCATGAGCGGCAAAAGAACAAAACTTCCATGCACATTGACCCAAAGAATCTGCAGAAGAATCAAAGCCCGCCAGTCCCTCCAAGTGAGGGTTTCCTTCGAGGAGGACCGTTTATCCAAAATAAGATAAGAGAAAACAAAAGGCAAAAAAGCCAGAAGAGCTGGACGGGGTGAAAAGTAAGCCCCACTCCCAAGCCACATCAGATAGATGGTGGCACGTTCACCCAGGGTCCAAGGCCAGGCATTTTTAAAGATCGTCTTTGAGTAAACGACACCTAAAAGTGCCAAAAGGACAAGGTGATGAAGATGCGCAACCGCAAAAAGATCCCCCAACCGATAAGCCCCATAATAAATCAGCGAAAGAAGCCAAGCACTGGTGACATTATTGTCGGTGGGGAGCACGCTCGCGGTGTCCTGATAAAGAAAATGCCAATCACTCCAGAGATGTTTTCCGTAGCCAGTCCACAGCGCTGTTTCGCTGAGTTGCCAGGGGGTGATGATCATAAACGTGAGAGGGACGAAAAAAAGAAGCCATCGATTGAGAACTTGGTTCAAACTTGAACTGGTTATCACGCGATGGCCTTAAGATTTAGTTCTTCAAAGTATAAATGTCTGGATAATTTCTTCCGACTTCTTCAGAGTCCATGCCGTAACCAACCACATAACGATCATCAATCGTTTTTCCGATATAGTCCGCACGAATTGGCAGCTCACGACGAGCCGGCTTATCAAGCAAAGTCACAATTTTCAAAGAGGCTGGCGCCGACGCAAAAAGGCGACTGCGTAGGAAACTCAAGGTGCGACCGGTGTCGATAATTTCTTCCACGATCAAGACGTGTTTGCCGGCAATATTCACCGAGATATCTTTAACGATTTTAATGGCGCCACCTTTTTCAACGGCCTGGACATGGACGAAATCCACTTGCTGCGGAAGATCCACCTTGCGCATAAGATCTGCTGTGAAGTGAACGGAGCCACGCAAAGGGCAGATGAAGATGACTTCTTTACCCTCATAATCGCTTTCGATTTGTTCGGCGAGGCCTTCAACAAGTTCGTTGATTTCTTCGCTAGTTAAAAATGGAACCATTTGTTCTTTAAGTTGTGCCATGTTGCGCCTCTATTACAAGTCGATGGAAGTGATGCCTGCAGCTTGAGCCATCTTTAGATAGCGCAAGGCTTCGGGGTGTTGTGGGTCCCGAATAAGAATATTCTCCCACTGTTCAGTCGCTTCAGCAATATTGTTTGAGTTGTAATAGATAGCCCCCAGCTTTAGGCGAGCTGGAATAAGGTGGGGATATTCGCGGATCAAAGCTTTAAGGTCTTTGATGGCGCGATCAGCTTGGCCTAATTGCACATACACTTCAGAAATACGCAAAGTGACTTCCGCTTTACGGCTGGAAAGCTTTTGTGCTTTTAAGAGTTGTTCAAGGGCTTCGTTATAACGTTTGTATTGATAATAAAGATCCGCCAACTCTTCATGCTTAGAGGCGAGCTTTTCATCGACGAAAGGATCTTGCTTGCCAGACTTTTTTTCAAGTTGAACTTGGGCATCCAGAAAGACTTGCTTTCCTTCATCGTATTTACCCAAGTCATTCAGGATGATGGAAAGTCCTACGCTGGCGTCCGTATAAGTGGGATCGATCTCTAAAGCACGGCGAAAAGTTTTAATAGCTTTGCTGAACTGACCCTTATCATAAAAGATCGTCGCCAGCATTTGATAGACTTCGGGATTGCGAGTGTTTTGCAGCAACATTTGATTCAAGATGGGTTCTGCCATCTTATAGTTGCCATTGATGAAATACCCTCTTGCTTCCGAGAGCATGTCGTCGTGCAGAGCATTCATTACTCGATCTCCTTTTCGGCGTCTTTCAATTCTTTGCTACCAGGGAATTCGCGAGCCAAGAGTTGCTGATATTTTTTTGCCTTCGGAGAGTCGCCGATCTTTTGCGCGCAGATGGCCGCGCGAGAAAGGGCTTTGGCGTCAAAGCCGAGACCTCGGAAGTTGTTGTAAAGTCCTTCGTAGCGTCCCAAGGCGCTATCGAAAATTTTGCGTTTGAAGTAGAAATCCGCAATGTACTCTTCTTTTTCTGCGAGCATTTTGATCGCAGCACTGCGCTTTTCTTTGGCTTCAACAACGTGGGTTGAGTTCGGATATTTCTTAATAAGTTCAGATAGATTGAGGATGGCATCGTTCGCCAAAGTTAAATCACGATCAATGGTGGAAGGCAGTTGGTTATAGTAGCTCATACCAATACGGAACTGCACGTAATCAGATTGCGGGACCGTGGGGTGAAGTTCTTTAAACATCTGATAAGAGACTTGCGCCTCTGCGTAGGATTCTTGTTTGAAATAAACGTCGGCGATCGCCAACTCTGATTTAGTCGCAAAGTTGCTATACGGAAATTTATTTTTTACTTCCGTGTAACGGCGAATCGCTTCTTCATAGCGTTCGCCTTGGTCATACTCTTCGGCAATAGCAAAAGCACCTTCCGGTGTGTTGGAGTTTTTCTCAGTGCTGGCGCAACCAGAAACCAAAAGTCCCAGGGCTGCGAGGATAGTTATGACTCGGAGCGTTTTTAGCATAGGAATAAATCATATTTTGGTCTAGGTCCTGCTGTCAACGCGTCATCAGTAGCGAGGATTTTTTAATCCATCCCGTGAGAGATCCGGGGTAGGTGACTTGGACCCAGTCCCCCTCGGTTTTATGAGCGATCACCTCTAAACCACCGTAAAGATCAAGAATTGCGACTTGGTTGTCCCCGGGGGCCGTTTGCAACGAAACTTTCTCTTCAATGATGGTTCCTCGCAACACCGTCGCGTCGTAACTTTTCAACGCTAAAAGCCCTGTAAATATAACAAACGCTAGAGTCAAAAATGAACCGATCATAGGAAACGGCGGTAAAGAGCGCTCTTCATGGAGGGCCTTCTTGCGCCGCCCAATGTAGGAAATAAGGGACCAGCCGGCAGCAAAGAAAGTGATCGCAGATAAAACCAAATAGGCAGACAGAGGAATTGGCTGAAGAAGTTTTGCCCTTAAGGTTTCGTAGGCTTCAATCTGATGGGGGACGTCTTTGACCTGCATCTGTGAAAGTACAAACTTCAAACCCGCGTGAGCAGTGGGAAGCTCGGGGTCATGGGCCAGTGCTTTGCGCAGAAGGCCAATTGCAAGGGGCTTTTTCCCCATTTGAAATTCAGCCAAGGCCAAGTTGGTGAGAGTCGTTGCATTATCAGGATCTTTGTCTAGTGCCGTCCTGAAAAGTGATTGAGCCTTAGTATAGTCTTTTGCCAGATAAGCTTGAGTTCCTTGCGTGAAAAGGTCGGCAACAGATTCGTTCTGAGCCATGACCAGAGCGGGCAAAACAAGAAATAGAAAGAACACAGAGAGAGATTTCAATTTCGACATAGCCCTTCAAGTTTACAGATAAAAGTCTTTCCGTGTCTACCACGTGTCTTGTCTTAGTCCTGGGCGCGGAGTAAACTAGCCTGGCATTTCAAATAACAATGGGTCCTGCTCATTCTTGGACCCGCGAAAGGTATTATGAGCTCTCTTGTTGGTCATCAGATACAGCAATCCGAAAAAGTGAAAACCCTGATTCAAGATCTTGTGGGTGAAGTGACAAAACTCAACTCGCAGATATCAGGAATGCGTGCACCGCTAGATGAGTTCAAAGACGCTGGAAAACAAAAAGTCGATTTGACCGGACAATTCCGTGGCCGTCCTTTGCATTATCCCTATATGGGAACGGGCGCGGGACGTGGTCCTTATGTGGAGCTTGAAGACGGCAGTGTGAAGTTGGATCTGATCAATGGAATCGGTATCCATTTGATGGGTCATGCTCATCCTCGCGTGATTGCCGCAGCTGTTCGCGGTTCTTTGTCAGACATTTTAACGCAAGGAAATTTGCAGCCCAATAACGAGTATCGTCTGTTCACGGAAAAAATGGTGAAGCTGGCCAGTAAAAAAAGTCGCATCAAGTATGCATGGATTGCGACTTGCGGAACGATGGCAAACGAAAATGCGCTGAAGTTGTCTCGTCAAAAAAATTCACCAGCTCGTTTTGTGATGGGCTTTAAGGATGCGTTTGCAGGGCGCTCAACCATGATGGCGGAAGTCACCGACAACCCTGCTTACAAACAAGGTTTGCCGGAGTATCATGAGGTTTTGCGTGTGCCTTTCTATGACAAAAGAGATCCTCGTTCTGGCGAAAAGGCTTTGACGGCGATGAAAGAGCACGTGGCGAAGCATGAAGGAAATATTTCTGTGTTCGGCTTTGAGCCCATGCTGGGTGAGGGCGGCTATCAAGCGGCTCCGCGCGAATTCTTCGTGCCTCTTCTTGAGTTCTGTAAATCAAAAAATATTGCTGTGTGGGCGGATGAAGTTCAAACATTCACTCGTACGGGCGAATACTTTGCGTTTGAGACTTTGGATATTGGACAATATATCGACATCTGCACGATTGCAAAAACAGCGCAAATTGGGGCGACTCTTTATACGGAAGAGTACAATCCGAAACCAGGTCTTATTGCGGGAACCTTCTCGGGTTCAACACCGTCCTTGGCGGCGGGCATGGAAATGCTAGACATGTTGAGTGAGGGTTTCTTGGGTCCTAATGGACGTATCAATCAAATTCACAAACGTTTTATTGACGGCATTAACCGCATGAATGAAACAACCTGCAAAGGGATTGCTCAAGATGCCGGCGGCATGGGCCTCATGATTGCGTTTACTCCGCACGATGGAAAAAAAGAGAGCGTGAATACCTTCTTAAATAAACTTTTCCAAAACGGTGTGATCGCTTTCCCTTGTGGAAAAGACCCTGTACGCGCGCGCTTCTTGGTGCCGGCGATTATTCAAGATGAAGATATTGATATCGCGCTAAAGACCATCGAAAAAACTTTGCTCGAAGGAGTTTAGTTGAATTTTATTGAGGCCTGCCGGCAACTTATTTCTATCGACAGCACGCCCACTCATGGCAACAAAGAATTGGCCAAGTGGGCGGCGGCCTTTTGTCGTCAAAAAGGACTTCACGTCGAAGAACAAGAAGAGGTTGTTGGCGATTTGCCTCAAGTGAATGTGATTGCTCGCCCGCAGTCGGAACGACCCGGGGCGGAGTTTTTGTTGCAAACTCATTTAGACACGGTCGATCCGGGGCCATTTTCTCTTTGGACTGAAACCGGGGCCAATCCCTTTGATGCTCATATCATCGATGGAAAAATTCATGGTTTAGGTGCGGCGGATGTGAAGCTTGATTTTTTGTGCAAGCTTGAAGCGCTCTCCTCTTTTGGAAGCAATCGTCAATGGCGATTGCCGCCGGTGCTGGTAGGAACCTTCGGTGAAGAGTCCGGTATGCAGGGGGCCTTGAAGCTTATTCGAAAAAATAAGATTGCTGCGAAAATGGCTCTTATTGGCGAGCCCAGTAATTTACAAGTTATTAATGCCGCCAAAGGCTTTGCGAGTGTTGAGATTCGTGTGCCATTTTCTGAACAAGAGATGAACTATCGCCAAGAACATAATTTGCGCGAGAGCACCTCGACCCAGTCAAAACTCTTCCGTGGGAAGGCGGCACATAGTTCGGTGCCACATTTGGGGGAGAGTGCGATTGTCAAAATGCTGGATGCGATCATGATGCTTCCGGATTCAGTCAACATTATGGAGATGGATGGTGGGATCAACTTTAATACGGTCCCAAGCCATGCGTTTTTGGAAATAGACATGGTGTCGACGGTAGAAAGTCCGATTTCACGGAAGATTGCAAACATTTATCGTGCGGTGAAGACTTTGGAGTTGGAGTTTTTAGAACATAAAGATAATGAATTCCATCCCAGCTCTCCGACTTTGAATATCGGTCTGGTGAGAACCAACGAGGATGACATTCAACTTTCGGGAACTTGTCGGATTCCTCCGATTATCACTCAAGAGATTTACGAAGGATGGATGGATCGTCTGCGCGGAGTGTGTGAAGAAAATGGAGCCAGCTTCCGAGTGAATGACTACAAAAAACCCTTCCGCACAGAGATGAATTCCATCTTGGTGAAGGGCTGCTTGGATGAGCTTCGGGCGATGGGATTAAATGATCAGCCCATTTCTCAAGCTTCGACCAATGAGGCGAGTATTTTTTCTCGCGTTGGTATTGAATGTGTGTGTTTTGGTCCCGGAAAACGGGAAGGGAACGTACATACGCCTCAAGAACACGTCGCCTTGGCCGACTTGGAAAAGGCCGTAGAATTTTATAAAAGGATCATAGAAAGGTTTTGTCTGTGAGTTTCATCATTCGTTCAGCTCAGCACGATGATCTGAATCAATTGGTCGATTTGGCCAAACAGTTTAATTTGTTAAATCTGCCGGGAGACAAAAAAGTCATTAGCGATAAAATTGATCGCAGTCAGCAGTCCTTCGAAGGGAAGCTTCCTAAGAATCAAGCGGAGTACTTGTTTGTTGTGGAAGATATCGAAGAAAAAATGGTCGTGGGCAGCTCATTGGTCATTGCTAAGCATGGTTCAGAAGAGGTCCCCCATAGTTTCTTTAAAATTTTTAAAAGAGACCACTTTTCCCAGGATTTAGGCATAGGATTTATTCATCAAGTTTTGCGCTTTCAGCTGGATTTTGACGGTCCAACAGAAATCGGAGGACTTCTTGTCGACAAGTCCTATCGTCGCCGTCCAGAAAAACTGGGTAAACAAATCAGTTTATCGCGTTTCCTCTATATGGGTCTTCATCCTGAAAAGTTTGAACAGCGTGTTTTGTGTGAGTTGACGCCACCGCTGACTGAAGAAGGTCGCAGTGAGTTCTGGGAGGCTTTGGGAAGACGTTTTACGGGTCTTCCTTACCAAGAGGCGGATCTTTTAAGTCAGTCGCACAAAGAGTTTATTGAAAGTCTTTTTCCGCAAGATGATATTTATTTGTGCCTGCTAGACTCCAAGGCGCGTCTTGTTTTGGGGCGCGTGGGAGAAGCCACCAAACCCGCTCAACATCTTCTTGAAAGCATCGGGTTTAGTTACCTTGATGAGGTCGATCCTTTTGATGGGGGGCCTCACTACGGCGCAAATACATCTGAAATTTTGCCTATCAAATACGGCCGTCGTTTGAAGGTCAGTGAATTCAAAGATGCCGCTTACAAAGAACAAGGCCTTGTCGCCACAACAGGTGACGAATTTAAAGTGGCTTTGGCGTCAGCCGATGTGCGCGGGCAAGAAGTGGCGTTGGCTCCGAAAGTGCGACAACTTTTGGATATTGAAGTTGGCGAAGAAATTTATATGTCTCCATTTAATTACAATAGAGGAAGATAGACATGAGCACCACCATGTTTGAAGTGAATTATAAAGGTGATTTTATCAACGGACGATTCGTTCCAGTGCAAAAAGGAGACGGAGAGTTCAAAGATATCAGTCCGTCTGATTTGAACGACCTGGTGATGACGGTTCCATTTAAACATGATCACATCGATGAAGCCTGTGTGGCCGCAAAAAAAGCCTATCCTGCGTGGGCGACATTGTCCTTGGCAGAGCGAAGAAACTATTTGATGCGTTTGAAAGAGCTTTTTGACAGTCATGCAGAGCAAATGGCGCAAATTATTTCTCGCGACACGGGAAAGCCCTCTTGGGAGGCTTTGACTGAGGCCAAACTTTTGGGTGGCAAAATTGATGTGACCCTAAATCATTCATTGAACCTTGTCGCAGAAGAAAGAATTACCAACGCCCTTCCGCAAGTTGACGGGGTGATTCGCCATCGCTCGCGTGGTGTGATGGCGGTGGTGGGTCCGTTTAATTTCCCGGCCCACTTGCCCAATGGACATATCATTCCGGCATTAATCGCTGGAAACACCGTTGTCTTTAAGCCCTCAGAACAAACGCCCGCCGTGGGTCAGTTTATGGCCGAGATCTTTGAAAAGGCTCAGTTTCCCCCCGGTGTTTTCAATCTAGTGCAAGGTGATGGCGCCGCCGGAGGACGTCTGGTCGCTCATGAGCATGTGGACGGCATTTTGTTCACGGGTTCTTATGAAGTCGGACTCAAGATCAAACAAGAAACGCTCACTCACTACTGGAAGATTTTGGCTCTGGAAATGGGCGGTAAAAACGCCACGATTGTTTGGGAAGACGCCGACATGGACAAGGCGATCTATGAAAGTTTAGTGGGCGCTTATATGACGGCGGGACAACGCTGTTCTTGCACCAGTCGAATCATCTTACATCCGAAGTTGGCAGACGAGTTTACGGAGAGATTTTATCAAGCGGCTAAAAAGTTGACCATTGGACACTGGAAGGAAAACACCTTCATGGGGACTTTGATCAATGCGGCGGCGGTTGAAAAATACATCCGTTTCCAGGAAATTGCGAATCGTGAAAACTGTGAAAGTTTGATGCGCGGAAAGTCGCTGGATCTTAAACACAAAGGTTACTATGTGACTCCGAGTATTCACTTGGTAAAGAAATTTGATCCGAATAGCGTTTATCAAAAAAGTGAAATTTTTGGCCCGAACGTCGCGATCTATCAGACGGATAATTTTGACGAAGCAATGACGATCGTTAATTCGACGGGCTATGGCCTGGTCATGGCATTGTTCTCGAAAGATAAAGCACTTTATGAAGAGGCTTTATTTAAGGCTCGCGTGGGGCTGTTGAACTGGAATCGAACGACGAACGGAGCCAGCTCGCGTCTTCCGTTTGGAGGCATGGGTAAATCCGGGAATGATCGTCCTTCGGCTCACTATGCAATTCAGTATTGCACGGTGCCGATGGCGAGCTTGGAAGATCCGACTCCTTTTGATCCGACAAAAATTTTGCCGGGTATGAATTTGGATCTGAAATAATGAAGAAGAATTTTTTGGTATTAACGGTTGCGGTGGTGGCATTGGTTCTCGCAATAGGTGCGGGAGCTGGTTATCTGGCGTATGAGTTTTTGAAAGCTCCTCCCAGTCAAGTGGCTCAGGACGTGGTCTATGAGGTGACTCCGGGAAAAGGATTTAACTCCATCGCCCAGGAACTTCAGGAAAAAGGCCTCGTTAAAAATGCGCTGTTCTTTTCCATCTATGCTCGCATTAAGGGAGATCGCTCCAAGTTGAAGGTGGGTGAATATCTTCTGCGCACGAATATGATGCCTTCTGAAGTATTGGCCGTGATCACCTCGGGAAAAAGTATTGCACGCAGCTTTACGGTCAGCGAGGGCCTCAGCATTTACGAGATTGCTGACCTTTACGAAAAACAGGGGTTTGGAACCGCAGCTGATTTTTTAAGTGTCGTTCGGGAACCCGAATTTATCAAAAGCCTTCTTGGGGAATCACAGGCAAGTCTAGAGGGATATCTTTTCCCTGAAACATACATGCTGACCAAATACACAGACACAAGAACTTTAGTCGCAAACATGGTGAAGAGATTCCTCTATGTTTTCAACGAGGTTTTGCCTCTGGCGACGGTGCAAGGATGGAAGCGTCATCAAGTCGTCACTTTAGCGAGTATTATTGAAAAAGAAACGGGGGCTCCTGAAGAGCGACCGTTGATTTCCTCCGTCTTTCATAACCGCCTTTTAAAAAAGATGCGTTTGCAAACAGATCCTACGGTGATCTATGGAAAAGCAGAAAAGACAGGGCGTATCGAAATCAATATCACTCGCAATGATCTTGTGACGCCCACTCCGTACAACACCTACGTTATCAGTGGTTTGCCTCCAGGACCTATCGCGAATCCTGGGCGCGAGGCGCTGTTGGCGGCGTTAAAGCCCGAAGAAAGTTTGTATTTGTTTTTTGTCAGTCAGAACGACGGCACTCATGTGTTTTCCGAAGACTATCAGGGCCACAAAAAGGCGGTCGAAAAGTTTCAACTAGATCGTCGTGCCCGTGAGGGAAAATCTTGGCGTGACCTCAAAAAGCGCGAAGCGGCCCCTGCTAAAAACTAAGGTTCAAAATCATCGGGAGCACTGACTCGATCGAATGATTTTGTGTTTGGGTTGTATTTGAAGATATTCAGTCGTGGCACCATCTGGTCATCATAGGTGGGGGCCACGATCTCTAGGTTCCCATCCTTATCCACGTCCGTGAGTGCCAAATTTGTGGCATTTCCTTGCACCAAAAAGTAGCCATCACGAGTTTCAAAAAGTGGCAGTCGACTGAGAAGATGCATTTCGTTCGCATTATCTACGGAGTAAACCTCGAGGCTGAGGTTGCCTTTACTTTTGATTTTCAAGATAGTGACTCGAGGTCCTTCTGGCGTAAGGCTGCCGCTGACTTTCGCGATCACGTCACGCTCTGATCTGAGGAATGTTTCCTTGATCTTATTGCGCAACGAAGGCACCACGACCACTGTCACCAAAGCCATCGCTACGAGTGTTAAGAGGCCCATCAGGGCGAGTTCCTTCTTTTTGAATGTCGAGTCAGATGTGGTCATGCTCAAAGTCTGCCATAAAATTCGTTGAATGAAAAAGCAGAAAAGGAATAAGATGCCTGGGAAGTCGAGCCTACGGCGTAAGGAGTTTTTGTGGGACAATTGATTGTTTCGAAGTTCGGTGGCACGTCCATGGGTGATGCTGAGTGCATGCTTCGCAGTGCGGAGGTCAGCTTCCGTCAGGGTTCAAGCCTTATTGCGGTTTCCGCGACGTCGGGAACGACCAATGATCTTATCGCCTTAGGGAAGACCGCCGAAGCTCAGGTGTGGCCTGAAGCGGAAAAAATTCTGACGAAGATCGAAAGTCGGCATAGAAAAATTGCTGGAGACCTGCAAATCTCAGGGGAGTCGCAAAAAAAATTAGAAGTTCTTTTTGAAGAGATGAACTCGTTGGCAAAAGGGGTGTATCTACTACGTGATTGTTCCACCAAGGCCATGGATACGCTGATGAGCTTGGGGGAAAGAATGTCCTCCGTTCTTTTTGCCGAGGCCATGGGGCGGGTTTTGACAAAACACGGTTCGACAAAAAAGGCGGAACTCTTTGATGTCAGAACGGTTTTGCGTACGGATGATTCTTTTGGAAAAGCCAAGGCTTTGACTGGTGAAATTGCAACTTTGTGTTCTCAGTATCTGGGTTTTTTGCGTGATGGGAAGCGGGTTGTTGTCACTCAAGGTTTTATCGGAATGACAGAGGACGGCTTCACCACAACTTTGGGTCGAGGAGGCAGCGACTATTCGGCCGCGATTTTGGCGGAGGGAGTTGCGGCGGATGTGTTAGAGATCTGGACCGATGTGGCAGGAATTGCCACCACCGATCCGCGACTGTGTCCTCAAGCCAAACCTATTCGCGAGATCTCTTTTAAAGAAGCTTCGGAGCTTGCAACCTTCGGAGCAAAAGTTCTTCACCCAGCGACCTTGCTTCCCGCGATTCGGAAAAATATTCCAGTGTTTGTGGGCTCTAGTTTCGACTCGGAGGCCAAGGGCACGTGGGTTCGCAAAGACGTTGAAGATCACCCCCTGATTCGTGCGATGGCGTTGCGAAAGAAGCAGGTTCTTGTGACGCTGTCGACTCCTGAGATGTTGCACGCGCACGGCTTCCTATTTCAGATCTTTAAGATATTCAACGATCACAAAGTCAGTATTGATGCCATCACGACCTCTGAGATCTCTGTCAGCGTGACCTTGGACGACTCAACACTTCTGAATAAAAAGCTGATCAGTGATCTTTCGCAGATTGCGGAGGTGCAGGTTGAGGAAAATCTTTCTTTAATTTCGCTGATTGGCAATAACATCAATCACACGCCGGGTCTCGGGAAGCAGATTTTTGAGGCGATCTCTGATATCAATGTACGTATGATTTGCCTCGGAGCCAGTAAGCACAACTTCTGCTTCCTCGTTAATGAAGATCAAGGGGCGGAGGCGGTTCGTCGTCTGCATGAGTGTTTCATTGAGGCGGGCACAGAGGAGATGGGCTAGGTTATGGAAAAACACGATTTCTATCAGTTGATTGAGTCTCGAAAGTCGATCCGCAAATACAAGACGGATCCTGTTCCCCAAGAGGTGATTGAAAGAGTTTTGCTGGCGGGTATGCACGCGCCTTCCGGTAAGAACCGGCAGAACTGGCGATTTTTTGTCGTTACTGGAAAGAAGCGAGAGGAATACCTTCAATATTCGCAAAAGTCTTGGTTGGGCATTAAAGATATTTTGTCGCAAAGACTGAAGCCTTCTCTTTATCAGTTCACGGAAAGATTTTTTTATACGCTGGGGGATGCTCCGGTGATTGTCTTTGCGTATTCCCATAACGACTCCGAAGAGCGCTATCACACCAGCATTGGCTCTGTGTATATGGCTGTGGAAAACATGAATCTTGCCTGCCTGGTAGAGGGTTTGGGCTCTTGCACTATGGGGGCGCCCCTAGAGATCAAAGACGAAGTGGATCGGTTTTTAGGTGTGGATAAACTTCCGGAATACCAGCGAGGGGAACTGGAGCTTCTTTGTGCGATGGTGTGCGGATATCCCGATCACAATCCCCCGAAGGCACCCCGGCAGTTGGAAGGGCGAGTGACCTGGCTTTAGTTAGTGGGTCTTGTCGGCTCAGATCGAATACATTGCTTATGAACTCATAAACCTATGAAATAAGGTCATTTTTTTAAAACAAATGTACCTTTTTTGGGACCTTTTTGATATACCGCTTCCCTTATGAATCCAGTTCAAGCCTTAAAGACAAATCCCTTTGTCCTTGCCCCTATGGCCGGGATCACGGACCACGCTTTTCGCACATTCATGAAGAAACTAGATACCAGTGTGGTTGTGACCGAGTTGGTCAGCGCCAATGGTATTGAGTATAAATCTGAACGCACGATGAAGTTGATGAGTTTTGATGAGTCGCAAAGACCGATCGGTATTCAACTTTTTGGCGAAGAACCTGAGGTGATCGCGCGGGCCGCGCAGGTTGCCGAAGCTGAGGGCTGTGATTTTGTAGATTTGAACTTTGGATGTCCCGTTCCCAAAGTCGTAAAAAAAGGGGCGGGCTCGGCGATGTTAAAAGATCCCGTGGCTTTGCAAAAGGTGCTTTCGACGGTCAAGAGTGCGATCAAAATTCCTCTGACAATCAAGATTCGCACGGGGTGGGATGCCAACTCTCGGAATGCGATTGAGGTGTGCAATATCGCCTACAATGAAGGCATCGAATGGGTCGCCATTCACGGACGCACCCGTGCTCAAGGTTATTCCGGACTTGCGGACTGGGATTTTATCGCTGAAGTGAAGGCGAACTCAAAAATCCCTATTCTTGGAAATGGAGATATTCTCACACCTCGACAGGCTAACTTAAGACTAGAGCAATCCGGCTGTGACGGTGTGATGATTGGCCGGGGATGCCTTAAAAATCCATTTATCTTTATGGATGCCCTCTCTTTGTGGAGAGGGGAATCCCTCAAAGAGGTTCGTCGCGACTATGTGAGCCTATTTAATAACCTCAAAGATGAGGTGGTGGCGCATTGTGATGAGCACGTCACAGGTATTCAATTGAGAAAGTTTGCAGCTTGGTTCTCGACAGGTTATGCTGGGGCATCCCAGTTCAGAAAGAATCTTTTCCAATCCAAATGCAACGAAGAGATCGTGTCCTTGGCAAATGAGTTTTTTGCTAACATTGGTAATGTGGAGCAAGAGGACACCAGTGGGGAAGAGTTTCTCATGGGTGGTCACGGATAGGAACCGTGACGGAAACTTGGCGTGAAATTTATTGATTTTAGTTTTAGTGTTTTTAGGTTTTTAAGAGAAATAACGAAGGGTAAATATGAGTCAAGATCCAAAGAAAATTAGAAATATCGCTATCATCGCACACGTCGACCACGGAAAGACAACCCTGGTTGATCACTTGATCAAACAAGCAGGAACTTTCCGTGACAACGAACACGTTGAAGAGCGTCTCATGGACTCAATGGATCTTGAAAGAGAGCGTGGTATTACCATCGCAGCCAAGAACGCGTCCTTCATGTACAAAGACATTAAAGTAAATATCGTCGATACTCCGGGCCATAGTGACTTCGGTGGTGAGGTTGAGCGTATCTTGAACATGGTTGATGGTTGTATCCTTCTTTGTGATGCTTCCGAAGGCCCCCTTCCGCAAACTCGCTTCGTGTTGAAAAAGGCTCTTGAGGGCGGCAAAAAGGTAATCGTTTGTATCAATAAGATCGACCGTTCCGATGCTCGTATTCAAGAGGTTCACAACGAACTTTTTGATCTATTCATCGACCTCGATGCGACTGAAGAGCAGTGTGATTTCCATACTGTTTATGCCATTGCTCGTGAGGGTATGGCGACCTTGGATCCAAACGTAAATACAGGATCTTTGGAAGTTCTTTACGATGCGATCGTCAACCTTGTTCCTCCTCCGCAAATTGAAGAGAATGCTCCACTGCAAGTGATGGTTTCCAACATTTCGTACAATGACTACGTAGGTCGTTTGGCGATCGGTCGTATGAGAGCGGGAACAATCAAGGTTGGTGACGAAGTTCTTTGTGTTCAGGCGAATGCTCAGAAAAAAGTGAAAGTATCTGCGTTGTTCCAGTACAAGGTTAACTCTCAAGTTCCGGCTCAAGAAGTGGGCGCGGGAGATATCGTGGTTATCGCGGGTATGGAAGATTTCACTATCGGTGACACGATCACCTCCGTTTTGGATCCTCGTCCGCTTCCTCGTATCCGAGTTGAAGAGCCGACGGTGGGCATGGTGTTCTCGGTGAACAACGGACCTTTCGCGGGACTTGATGGTAAAAACGTGACTTCACGTAAGATCCTCGAGCGCTTGGAAAGAGAGCTTTTGTACAACGTAGCGATTCGCGTAGAAAAGACAGACAACACGGACGCCTTCAAGGTTGTCGGCCGTGGCGAGTTGCAGTTGGGTGTTTTGATCGAACAAATGCGCCGTGAGAATTTTGAACTTTTGGTGTCTAAGCCGACCGTTGTCTTTAAAGAAGAAAACGGTAAAAAGTTGGAGCCGATGGAGATCGCGGTTATCGATATCGAGGACCAATTCGTAGGTGCTGTTACTGAAAAGCTTGGAAAACGTAAAGGTGTTATGACGAACATGGTTCAAAAAGGATCTGGTCGTACACGTCTTGAGTTCCGAATTCCTTCTCGTGGTTTGATCGGCTATCGTTCTGATTTCTTGACGGACACTCGTGGTACGGGCCTTTTGAATACGCAGTTTGACGGTTGGGATGACTACCGTGGTGAAATTGAACACCGTATGAACGGAGCGATGATTTCTGACCGCAAAGGGAATGCAACTGCTTATGCGATCTGGAATCTTCAAGAGCGTGGCATCATGATGGTTGAGCACGGGGATGATGTGTACGAAGGCATGATCGTTGGTGAACACGCCAAAGAGAATGATCTAGAAGTAAACATCACTCGCGAGAAAAAAT
The DNA here is from genome assembly GCF_047637665.1 of Bdellovibrio sp. NCBI lineage: Bacteria > Pseudomonadati > Bdellovibrionota > Bdellovibrionia > Bdellovibrionales > Pseudobdellovibrionaceae > Bdellovibrio > Bdellovibrio sp. The sequence continues at coordinate 57,188 of NZ_JBLJBT010000036.1, forward strand.
TGACGAACGTACGTGCTTCGGGTTCTGATGAAGCTATCCGTCTGGTTCCTGTGAAGAAGATGACTTTGGAAAGAGCGATGGAGTGGATCAAAGAATCTGAGTTGATCGAAGTGACTCCTAAGAACATCCGTCTTCGTCTTCGTGAACTGGACCCTCATAAACGTGCGAGAGCAGCGAAGGAATAATGAGTACGAACGTCGCCATTGAAATTAAAGATCTGACAAAGAAATACGACGATAAAGTCGCTGTGGATGGAATCAGTCTTGAGATTTATAAGGGCGAATGTTTCGGGCTTTTAGGTCCTAACGGGGCGGGCAAATCAACTACGATGAAGATGATGTATTGCTCGGCCCTGGTTTCCAGCGGCGAACTTTATGTGCTGGGTTTGAATGTTAAAAAGAATTATCGCGAGATCAAATCTCGCATAGGGGTCGTCCCGCAAGAGGACGGCCTTGATCCAGACTTCACTGTTCTTGAGAATCTTTTAGTCTATGCCAGTTTCCACAAAATTCCCAAACCAGAAGCAGAGCTTCGCGCTCAGGCTTTATTGCGTCTGATGAAACTGGAAGAATACCAGGATCGCTCGGTTGAAACCTTGAGTGGTGGTATGAAACGTCGCTTGGCGATTGCTCGTGGCCTGATTAATTCGCCCGAGGTGATCTTTCTTGATGAGCCGACCACAGGTTTGGATCCTCAAGCGCGGATCTGGATCTGGGATTTCTTTAAACACCTGAAGTCCGAAAAAAGCACACTGGTGTTGACGACGCACTATATGGAAGAAGCTGAGCAGATGTGTGATCGTGTGGCGATTATTGATAACGGTCGAATTCTGACGGTGGGAACGCCGCGCGATCTGATCCGCGATTTGATTGGTAAAGAGGTTGTTGAGTTTGACACAAACCCTGTGGATTTGAACTATTATCTGGGGCGTTTGCGTGCCGAAGGATTTTCTTATCAGGTCATTAAAGATACAGTTTCTGTATTGATAAAAGAGAATCAAGAAGGTCGTCGCGTGGTGGACTTGATTGCCAGCGATAAGATTTTCATTCGAAAGCCGACTTTGAACGATGTGTTCTTAAAGCTTGCTGGGCACCAGCTTCGGGATGAATAGCATGAAGTTCAAAGAATATTTCGCCATTCCAAAAGTAAATAGTGGAGCCCTTCAAGTTTGGTCGCGTAACTTCTTGTACTTCAAGAAAACCTGGCTGGTTTCTTTGTTCTGGATTGTTTTAGAGCCGGTTATTTATTTGGGCGCGATTGGTTTTGGCCTGGGTGCTTTCGTTAATAACATGAATGGCTTTTCTTATATCGAGTTTTTCTTCCCGGCCCTCTTGTCGACGACAGCCATGATGGTGGCCTTTTTTGAAGGCACTTACGGGAACTATACGAAACTCACTCATCAAAAGACCTATGCGACGATCATGTTGACACGAGTGGGTCCCGAAGAAATTGTGGCAGGCGAACTCTTGTGGGCCGCCAGCAAAGGCTTCTTTGGCGTGATGGGCGTAACACTTGTGGCGATGTTTTTTGGTCTTATTGATTCCTATCGGATCATTTTGGCTTTGCCGATTTTATTTCTATTGTCGGCGCTGTTCTCCTGTATCGGAATGATCTTTACTTCGTTCGCCAGAAACTATGATTCCTTTATTTATTCCACCTCGGGCTTGATCGTGCCGATGAGTTTGCTCAGTGGAACTTATTTTCCCCTAGAGCAATTGCCCACGGGACTTCGTTATGTGGCTTACTTGTTTCCTTTGACTCACGCTGTGTCCGCTGTTCGCGAAGTTTTGCACAAAGGGCCTACGCTTTGGGTGGGAGTTCATGCCCTGGTCTTGCTTGTCGCCACTTGGGTGTGCATGAACATCTCGTTCTTCCGCATTCGTCGCAAGCTGTTAAAGTAGTCTTAATAGGTGCGCAGATTTTTTATAAAAGTACGCAACTCTTTGGTTTTCTCTTTTGGGGGCACCTTATGGAAGCGCGCCACCAAACCAAAAGCTTTATTGTTCGTGATAAACGCAAAGAAGTGGCGTTCCTTGAAAAGAGCTTTTTCATCTTCATCACGAAGAATGATTTCACAAATCTGTCCACTGCGAGGCGAAGCAAAAAGCTCTTGGCCCGTTGTCTTAAGAGAAATTTCGGTACTTGGCCCGAAGATTTGATCGGCGAGCTTTTGGCAAAGATCTTTATCCATTTTATTGGCGGAGACCGCAGAGAACTCATAGACGTCTAACATACGTTGATCGGATTCTTTGACGTCTTTCCGAGTTAGTACCCCCGAAAAAGCCGTGCTCTTGTTGATATCTAAAAGGGCTTTGTCTTCTTTTCCCAAGAACTCTATGTCTTCGCCTGCGGTAAAAGGGGACTTCTTCGCCAAACAAGGTGAAGAAGAAAAGAGGAGGCCCAAGGCACAAAAAAAGATTGAGAGAGTCAGCTTATTCATCGTCAATGTCCCCGAACTGTTAGCGAGCGCCATTTGCAGAGTTGTCGACCGTTGTATTGGAACGACTTTGGGCTTTTTTTACTTTTTCTACGATGCCGGCGAAGGTGGAGGCAGAGCTCTTCTCAAAAGAGAACCCCGAGATGGATACGCCCTCGCTCTTGATTTTTACATCGTAAGATTTCCCATTTTCCAGCGTGACGTTGAAGTTTGTTCCATCGTAGCAAATTTTTTTGACGTAGGAGTCATCACTATAGATTTCTGAAGGTTTCCACACGTGACCTTCAAGTTTGATTTTGGGCCCCACAGTGCGAATCTCAAGACCGGCAGTTAACAGCCAGGAGTCCGTCGTTAGCATAACGGGGAGATTCTGAAAAATTTTGGGAAGTTGATCTTTCTTTTGTTCAAATTCGGAAGCCGTCGTTACGCACGTTTCCGCTTTGCAAAACTGCGAAGTCAAACTAAGTGCAATAAAAAGTAGGCCGATTTTAAGACGGTAAACAAAACATTCCATAGTCTTACTATCGGCACTTTCAGAGTGAATATAAAGAAGTTCTTAAATTATGTAATAATGTTGGAAGAAACAGACTTGCTCCATTGGACTTTGGTCCTAGGTAGATTTGGTCAATCGACTTCCGTCACCTTAATGCCGTTCTTTTTCAACAAGGCTGCGAAGACGCCGTCGCCGGCGATGACGTTTCCGGAAAAAGAGCCATCGTAAATTCGATTGCTTCCACACATCGGAGATTTCGATTTTAGAAATGCCTCTGTAGCACCACAGAGCTTCGCAATTTGCAGGGCCTCTTCAGCGCCGCGCAGGAATTCGCTGGTGACGTCTTTTCCTTGTTTTGTCAGGACTTGTTCGCCCACTCGTTCTGCCGGGGGCCTTGGTGTGGACAGACCCCCTAATTGTTCGGGGCAGACGGGCAACGCCTCTCCTCTTTGCACCATTGCTTGGATCTCAGTTCGAGTCTTAGCTTGGCAGTCGAAACGACAATGCGAACCAGAAAGGCAGGCAGAGACGATTTTCATAGATCCTCATTTTCTCCCTGCTCCGCATTTTCAAGATCTTGGAGCGTGGGAACGTCCTCCGGAGAAATATTGAGTTCTTCAGGAGGCGGTTGGGGTTGGAAGAAATAGGAAACTTGATTGATGGCAATATTGTATTCATCCTCAGAGATGCGATGATAACGGTACATATCTTCAATGATACGACTGAGTCGGTTCTTGGCAAATGAGGTCAGTTCTTTTCGATAGTAGGACTGTGAATACTTGATCGGATTTGGGAGAACCATGGCAAGGAAAGCACTTTCTACCATGTTAAGTTCTGCCGGTGTCTTTTTGAAATAATATTGAGCCGCCGCTTTTACGCCATAAATGTTCTTCCCAAACTCGACGACATTGAGATAGCGCTCAAGAATTTCTTTTTTGGTCAGGGTTTTTTCAATTCGATCTGTGATAAGAGCTTCAAGTCCCTTGCGAATGAAAGTTCGATCTTTGGTCAGAAACATATTCTTTGCTAACTGCTGGGTAATGGTAGAACCGCCGCGTTTAAAGATGCCGGTTTCCCAACCCTCACGGGCATTTTTTTCTATGGCGACCCAGTCAAAACCGCTGTGATTCCAGAAGTTAGAGTCTTCTGTGAGAATGATCGTTTTTTGAAGAAGCGGAGAAATTTGCTTAAGCGGGACATAGTTTTTGGAGCCGGGGCAAAGTTCGACCTGATACATTTTTGTTGTCAGGCATCCCTTGATTTCCTTTTCGGAGGGGAGCCAAAACCACAAAATAGCCAGGGCACTTGCCATGACTGTGAAGACTCCTAAAAAGAAAAAAAATGCCTTTTTCATTGAGATCCTATGAAAGCAAACCCTGATCTTTCATCCATTGAACGCTATTGTGAATCGCGTCCTTTGCTGGACGAGGTTTAAATTCCAATTCCGTCTGAGCTTTTTTTGAATCAAACCAGTGATACATGGTGGCCGTATAGGCATTTTCCCGACTCAGGGGGCCTTTAAATCCTAGGCTCTCTAGAAAATCTCCGAAAGCACCCACGGCATGTAAAAGAGCATCAGGCAGTTGGTAGGGAGGCGCTTTCACGCCGGCTTCCGCCGCGATCAAAGCAAAGAGATCTTTGATAAGAATATTTTCACCGGCCAAAATATATCTTTCACCATTGCGCCCTTTCTTCCATGCACTAAGAATTCCAGCAACAACATCTTCCACAGCAACAACGTTCACTCCGCCCGAAGTGTAGAACTTCAACTTTCCTTGAGCGACCTTGAGCTGCATTTTTCGACTGCCTTTTTTGGCGTCTCCCGCTCCATAAATCGTTGAGGGGTTTAAGATCACCGCATTGATTTCGCCCTTGTTGCAGGCGGCTTTTACAATATTTTCGGCTTGGTGTTTTGTTTCAAAATAGCCTAAGTTTAAATCGGCAATATTGTAGGAAGATTCTTCGTTAAGAATTTCGTGGGTTGTATAACCCGCCCCGATTGCAACCACCGAAGACAAGTAGACCAGGCGGCGAATCTTGTGTTCGCGACAGACGGACACAACATTGGCGGTCCCCTGGACGTTGACTTTGTCCATAAGGCTGCGTTGAGACTTTTTATATGCAATCACGCCCGCTAAATGGAAAACAGAATCCATTCCTTTAAAAGCTTCAATAAGCGACGGAATGTCTGTGACATCACCATGAACGTATTTGCAATCAACCCCATCCAATTCCGAGATATCACTTTTAGGACGAACCAAGGCATAAACTTCATGGCCTTCGTTCACGAGAGCTTTTGTTACCCAGCTTCCTAAAAAGCCGTTAGCACCTGTCACTAGAACTTTCATGAGGGCGTCACCTTTTCCGACTCCATTTTAGCAAGGAGTCGTTGGCAGAGTTTGGCAAAAAGAATTCCAAAGAGACATCCCAGGAGGGCCCCACAAAGAACATCCGTTGGAAAATGAACTCCATTGTAGACCCGGCTGTATGCAACAACAGTTGCCAGTGTATATACCGGTATTGCAATCGGAGGAAAAATCGCACTGGTGAAGCTTGCAAAACTAAACATATTTGTCGCGTGATTAGACACAAAACTGTAGCCCCCAAAAGGGGCTCGGACTTGAACTTGAAGGCCAGAGGTCTCTGCAGGGCGGGGGCGCTGAATCGTCTTTTTGAGGGCCCAATTTCCAAAGCCATCGGAGGCGGACACCGCGACAAGACAGAAAAAAAAGATGATGAGCCCACGCTTCAGTCCTCGTCGCCAAATAAAGAGTCCGAGAATAAGGGGAACTATGAAAACTTTAAAGAAGAACGTCTTGTGAAGGTCGGTGATGAAAGGAAAAAATGCATCCGCCCACGCCGCCGTCCACTGGGAGTTCACCATTAAAAAAAGGCTCTTATCGAGGCCTAAGATAAAATCGAGCATCATGACGACTCTACCCTAGTTTTTCGCTCGCAGAAAGTCTAGGTCTTCGAGGGGTCTAAGTGTCAGATGTGATCCCCTGTGGCATCATTTTCCCTATGGATAAAGCAACATTGTTAGGCCTCCTTGTGGGTTTTGGTGGGATTTTACTCGGGAACCTTCTTGAGGGGGGCCACATGAGTTCGCTCATGCAGCTCACAGCATTTATTATCGTGTTAGCCGGAACCGTCGGGGCGGTGATGGTTTCTAGTTCTGAAAAAGATTTAAAATCTGGATTGCAGCTCGCCAAAAAAGCCTTCCAGAAAGAAGAGAGCGACGCCAAAAAGCGCATTCGAGAAATCGTCGATTGTTCTCGTATCGCCAAAAAAGAATCTCTTTTGGCCTTAGAACCAAGAATTGGTCGTATTGAAGATGCTCTTTTGAAAAACATTCTTCGCAACGTGGTCGATGGTGTGGAGACTGAAACCATCCGAGATATTTTTGAAACACAGATTCACACTGAAGAAGAAGAGCTTTTAGCCGGGGCCAAAATATGGACGGATGCGGGGGGGTTTGCACCCACAATCGGAATTATCGGGGCCGTGCTGGGTCTTATTCACGTGATGGGAAACTTGACGGATACGAGTAAGTTGGGCGGTGGAATTGCCGTGGCCTTTGTCGCCACTGTTTATGGCGTGAGTTCAGCGAATTTGCTGTTTCTTCCTTTAGGCAACAAACTAAAGCGTCGTGTGCAGTCATTGTCCCGGGAAAAGCAAATGGTTTTGGAGGGCGGGCTTTTAATTGCCAGTGGTGTAAATCCCGTCGTACTGGAACAAAAACTTTATGCCTTTCTTGACTCTGAGCAAAGATAGGTCGGAACTTCATGGCAAGAAAACACAGAAAGCATGAAGAACATGAGAATCACGAAAGATGGTTGGTTTCTTATGCCGATTTTATAACCCTGCTTTTTGCGTTTTTTGTTGTTATGTACGCCACCTCCACGGCCAATGAGGAAAAACAGAAAAAATTTGAGGACTCGATCAAGTTAAATCTTCACTTGGCGGGGAACGGGAGTGGATCCCAAGGCGATGCCATTCGCGACACAATCGCTGAATTGGAAATGCCCGTGGGTAACTTTCCTCGGAAAGGTGGACCTCAAGAGGTTGCAGACTTTGTGGAAAGATCTTTGGATAAGTCCATGGCGGGTGATCAGAAGAAAAAAGCCATTCAGGATATTTATCATGACGCCGTGGGCGTGCGTATTGCCTTGGCGGCATCCACTTTCTTTCCGGAAGGCTCGGCGAAGCTGAAGATGTCGTCGCTGGAGTCTTTAGATAAAGTAGCTGAAGTCCTTAAAACCAACGACAAAAGAATTATCATTGAAGGACATACGGACGACGTTCCTATGGCGGGCGATTTATTTCCAAGCAATTGGGAGCTTGCTGGTGGCAGGGCGTCTGCGGTTGTTCGCTACTTTGTGAAATATCACAGTCTGGATCCCAAGCGGTTTGTAGCTATCTCCTATGGTGATCAAAAGCCAATCGTTCCCAACGACAACGACGAACATCGCGCGATGAATCGTCGGATTGAAATCTTTATTGTCACGGATAAAAAGAAAATGGAGATATAAAAAAAGCCGAGACTCATCGTCTCAGCTTTTTGGGGTCCGAAGAGAGGAAAGAGCGGATTACACGCACTCTTTCAGTTTTCTAACAACTTCCAAAGCTTTGGTGCGATCTACTTTTTTCACTTCCATAATGGCTTCAATAAAGGCCTCTTCAGAAGAGCCCTTTTTTCCGGACTCAATAATTTGGTCATGACGCTCAATAATTTTTGTATAAGAGTCTCTCTCTGCCTTTGAGAAGCGAGTCAAAATCGCCTCTGGCAAAGTTTCCAGCTTTTGCAAAGCGGCTGTTGTTTCTGCCATTTCCTGAGTGTTGAGTTCTTTGCCTGACTTGCGCGCGCCGGTGAGGGCAGAATTTGCTAACAAAGTGGCAGACGCTGTGGCTGCGGCATCAATAGATTGCCCTTCAGCAGAATCTTTTTTGGAAATCTCTGTAGCCATCTTTTTTGCTGCAACGATGGTTGCCAGGCTATCAAGGCGTTCTGCGGATTTGGTAGGCTCCGATTTAAGAGCAATCGCTAAAGAGTTATTTTTTCCAGAGGAAAGTTGCAATTCGTTGATCAGCTTATCTTGAGCAACCTTCACTTGTTGACCGCTCAGACCTTTGGCAGTCATAGCTTTGCCAAAAGCGGCTTCTTTAATCTGTTTCGTGTAGTCGACAAGGACTTCACGAGTTGTCTTTACTGGGGCCGCTGATGCCACCGTGAAAGACATTGATGTTGCTAAGGCTAGCATTCCGATCACAAGACCTTTTTTCATAACTCTCTCTCCCTTTACCTGTTCATACTTTTTACAGGGCACTCCAATTTTGGGGTTTCTCCAACCTCAGAAGTGCCTTGTTTAATTTAAAACTTTCCAATATCTAATTTATCAAAAGCTGTACCAATCCTAGTACTTACCTGGCATCGTCATTCCGCGCATCGAATTGAGCTTTGCCTGGATTTCATTGTTAAACTGCTGCTGTTCCATATTGAGACGCTTGAGATTGCGGATTTTATCCCAGCTCACTGCGTTCGCCATGCTTCCATACATCATGACCTCCGAGGCCAGTCCCTGAAGTTGCTCCAGGACAGTCACCGCAAGGTTTCTTTGATTTGTATTTAGCTTAACCTGAGCACCCTCTTGCGCATCGCCAACGCCCAGGGCTGCGGATAGCTTTGCCAAAGCGGTTTGAATATTCTGAAGCTGCTCTTCAAGCTGATAATTCTCCAGATCCGACTTGATCACATCGCGTCCATCCATCTTGGTCACCTGAATTCTTTTGATGAGGCCATTCAAGATTGCAAATTGATTTTCGACGTCTTTCAATGCCGGATGAGTTGGAGCTTTCTCAAGAATTTTTGCCATATCGATATTAAATTCCGACGTCGGTTTTAGCAGGTCCTCGAGAAGAGAAAGATAAACGCGCTCTTCTTGAAAGGCCGAATTCATGCTGCCATTATAGATGGGGCCGCCTTCAAAATAACGCTTCTGCGCTTGTCGTGACGTATAGAGCTTAACGGTTTTCCAAGGATTGTTTACGATAGGTCGACCATTAAAGAAGCTGCGACCAGGATAATAAACTGCTTTAACAAGCTTTACGACGATCTCGTCGTAGTTCTTGGAATATTCGTCGAAAGCTTTTTGCATCTGGCTTTCAGTTGTTTTAGTCCACCATTCAGGGAATGTGGATTCGTTAATTCCACCGATCGCGGAAGAACGAGCTTCGTGAACAAGATAAGAGACAAAACCATTATAAGATTTATTGCTGGCCGCTTTCACAGGCCATTTGTAAATATGATCCGCAGTTGCGCCCGCAGAAATGCCTTCGCATTGAGAAAAATCATCATTCACATTTCTAATCTGAGGGGGCAAGAACACGGAAGGGAATCCTTTTGAGTTCTTCACCACGCGTTGGCCGGCTTCCGCGTCGGGACCGCAGATCATCTGCATTAAAAGATAATCGGTGATTTTAGGGGTCTGAAAAAGACCGACGCGGCGATAGTAAGAAGTTCCCTTCAGGCTCTCTGCTGTCGACGGAGCTTGAAGGTGGGCGGCGAAATATCCCTGACCCGGACCCATCATGGGCTCTGGAGCGCCCAAAGAGGCGTAAATCTGTAAAAGTGTCTGATGATATCCTCGGGAGGTTCCCACATTCATGGCACTGTTGCGTTTTTCCCGAACTAAATTTTGAATTCCGGTACTGACTTTATCCAGATCGCCTGTGCGAAGAAGATCGGCCATTTCTTTTAAGGCCTTCTTCTCAATGGGGAATAGATAGCGGGCTTCAGCCAAAATCTTATCAATAAGAAGGACGGTATCGGCCACAGTGTCTAGCTGCATGGTTTGGATAAACTGAGGATTTGTGAGGTAAAGGTCTTCCTTACCTTCAGCGAGATCTTTTGCTTTGACGCCATTAAGAGGATAGAGCATCTCAAGAGGTTTTACTCGAGACTCGTTAAAGCGAGAATTTCTAATCTCATTCACCACAGAGTTATAAAAAGAATAGCTTGTATTGAACATGCTTGTGAGTTGATGAAGAGCTTCCGACCAGTGTTGATGAGCTTCATACACCTCAGACATATTCATCATGCGCCAATCTAACATCTTCT
>NZ_JBLJBT010000037.1:0-7065 GCF_047637665.1 Bdellovibrio sp.
GGGTTTCTGGCCCTCTCTGAAACTCCGATCAAACCCAGTATTGCAATTATTTTTTCCATCGCCCTGGGTTTGGCCTTTAACAATACGGTCTATCTTTTAGAAAGATTGCGACACATCCAAAAAACATCAAAATCAAAAAATCTCGAGATAGAAAAAACATTATGGAGGGAAGGCAACCCTTGTTTAATCTCGACGATGACTCTTCTGGCCGGCTTCTCCGTTTTTATGGCTTCTTATTTTGCCATGAATCGTATTTTCGGTTTCTATATGCTTTTATCCATGCTTGCTGGCCTGGTTGGAGATTTGATTCTTCTTCCAACATTGTTGAAAACTTGTCCCTGGCTCTTGACTTCAGTACCTTGGAAAAAGGAGAAGATTATGGCGACTGTCTCATCATTCTTATTGGCGTTTATCATTTCCCTTTCACCCACTCCGCTCCACGCCCAAGGCGTCACAGTTGAAAAGATCGGAGAAGAAATGAGTTCCCGCCTGCGCTCCCGCGATGAGGAATTTGTCGTGAATATGAAAATCATAGAGGCCGACGGGTCCAGCAAAGATCGCCAAATGCAGATCTGGCGACTCAGCCCCCAAAAAAAGGAGCACTACCTTTTAGTTCGCATGCAAAAGCCCCAGGATTTAAAAGGAACGGCTTTACTGGCAACACTCAAGGGTGAACAAGAAGATAAGTGGATTTACCTTCCCTCCACGAAGCAGACTCGCCGTTTGACGGGAGAAAGTGGCCAAGGAGGAATTTTGGGATCCGAACTCAGCACCGAAGATTTTGACTTCAATCGCGAACAGGGCGCACAAAATAATTTAAAAAAGGAAATTGAAATCAAGGGAAAGAAGTATTTCCTTGTGGAAAGTGACGTCAATACCAGCTCTGCAAGCTATTCAAAGATTATCAGCTATATTGCCGCCAGTGACTACCTGCCCATGAAATCGGAGTGTTATGACAAGCAAGGAAAGCTCTTAAAGGTTTTGGATATCAGCGGCTACAAGAAGATCACTCCCACAAAGTGGCGCGCAGGCAAAATCAGAATACGCAATGTGCAAAACAAGCGGGAAACGGAAATCACCATCTCTCAAGTGAAGCTCGATCGAAATTTAAAACCCAGTCGATTCACGCCAAAAGCGCTAGCCGAAGATTAGAAAGTCTTCAGCGCTGCGCGTTGGTGTTTTTTATCGTGGAGTCAATTTGACTCTGTTTAAGTTGGCATTCTCTTTGAAATGCAAACCTTCATCTCAATAACTAGATGGAGGAATAATAAATGAAACACCTTGCAAGCATCATCGTTATCACATTCTTTGCGTTGAATTCTTTTGCTGGGGGGCTTGGCGATTGGATTCGCCCGGACCGTCCTGCTCCATATCCTGGCGGCGGTGGACGCCCTAATGTGACTTGTTCTTACTCTGACGATGGTTGGGAAGAACACTGGCGTGGACACAACAGTTGTCAAGAATGTCTGTCCAAACATGGAAACTGCAATGAGACATGCAATGCCACCTTCACAGTCTGTCAGGCTGAAGGCACCGACTACCGTGGTTACAAAATGACCCTGGAAGGGCGAGGTAACTATCGCTACGAAGCCGAACGTCAAGCGATGGACCTCTGCCAACGAAGCTATCGCTATGGCAATTGCCGCATCACGAACTGTAATGATCGATCTGAGCGCGTTTCTCAAAGACGTTGCCGCTAGAAACTGACCCCTCTTAAACGTTGATGGCAAGAAGAACACTCTTTGCCATCAACGTCTTCTTTCATCGTGGCCGATCCTCGCCTGACTATAAAACCAATGTTTTACAATCTCGACAATAGTCAAATAGCAAATCACGATGCCTCCTAATATCAGAAAGAATTTAAAGCTTAAGGGCGCAAACCCGAGATCCTTGGCCACCGGGGAATAGGGAAGAAGTATTGCGATTAGAACAGCCATCAGGGAGGTTAAAATCAAAGCGCCACTCGCTCTGCTTCTAAATACGCTTTGTCTGGTTCGAATAATGAAAATAACCAACACCTGAGTCGCAATGGACTCTACAAACCAACCTGTATGAAATAAAACCTGATCCGCATGAAAGAGGCGGATCAAAACGTAAAAGGTCACAAAATCAAAAAGAGAACTCAAAAGACCTATGATCCACATAAAATTATGAACAAAACGAATATCCCAATGCGTGGGGTGACGAAGACTTTTCATATCTACCCGATCCAAAGGAATCGCGATTTCTGATATATCATAAAGAAAATTATTTAAGAGAACTTGCAAAGGAAGCATCGGCAAAAAAGGCAGAATCAAAGCGGCCCCCGCCATACTGAACATGTTTCCAAAATTAGAGCTTGTCGCCATCATTATGTACTTCATGATATTTAGATGAGTTCGTCGCCCCTCAAAAATCCCTACCAGCAAAGTTCTTAGATCTTGTTTCAAAAGGACGATGTCGGCCGCTTCCTTCGCCACGTCCACGGCTCCCTCCACAGAAATCCCGACATCTGCAGAATGCAACGAAGGAGCGTCGTTGGCGCCGTCCCCCAAATATCCCACGATATGTCCCCTTTTTTTGAATGCCATAATGATACGATTTTTCTGGGTCGGAGAAACTCGACAAAACAGATTCACACTCTCCACCCGTGCTTGCAAAGCGGGGTCATCCATTTCTTGGATTTGTGCCCCCGTTAAAACCCCCGTGACTTCCACACCCACCTGCTGGAATAAGTGGCGCGAAACCAACTCACTGTCGCCGGTAACCACCCTGAACGACACATGACTTTCTGAAAGATTCTGAAGAACTGTTTTGATCCCGGCCTTAGGTGGATCGTGAAAAGCAGCAATACCTGCAAAGACCAATTCTGTTTCATCGCTGACATGTGCATGGAGACAATCTTTAGAGACCTCCTTCCATGCAATGCCGATGCCCCGAAAGCCTTGACCTTCCAGACTGCGACTTAAATGAAAAATCCCCTCTCGGGCCTGCGGATCAAGATCATAGGTTTTTTCAAAACTGCCTTGTGAAAACAAATTGGAAAGACCTAAGATCTCTTCCATGGCCCCTTTGACGATGAGAATTCGGTGCCGCCCATCATCCAACAAAACAGAAACCCGACGTCTTTCAAAATCAAAAGGAACCTCGTCGATCTTCTGCCAGGACCTGACATCCAACTCCTCATGTTCGATAATGGCGCGATCAATCGGACTGCGATATCCTGTCTCAAAAAAGCTGTTCAGATACGCCAACTGAAGAACTTCAGAGCTATCCTCCCCTTTGACGTCAACATGCCGCTCAAGAATAATTCTGCCCTCGGTTAAAGTTCCCGTCTTATCAGAGCACAGAATGTCCATACTACCGAGATTCTGAATAGAACTCAGTCTTTTCACGATGACTTTCTTCTTGGACATGCGCAACGCCCCTCTAGACAAAGTCACCGTGATAATCATCGGCAGTAGCTCCGGAGTGAGTCCTACGGCCAACGCCATTGCAAACAGAAAGGATTCAAGCCACGGACGATGAAAAAGAACATTCACTAAAACAACAAAGAGAACCATCGTCACCGTCAAACGCATAATCAAATTGCCAAACTGATGAATACCTATATCAAAGGCCGTCGGGGGAGAAATTTGAGAAAGCGATTTGCTAATTTCCCCAAGGGATGTTTCCATTCCGGTCCGACAAACTAGCACCTTTGCACTGCCACTGACAACCGAGGTTCCCAGGAAGACGGCGTTTTCCGCGCGACTTATCTCTTGAACTGGCGATTCAAGCTTCACCTTTTTTTCTACAGGATAGCTTTCGCCGGTTAAAAGAGCTTGATTGATAAAGATGTCTTTCTCTTCCAGAATCACTCCATCTGCAGGAATTAAATCGCCTGCCCCGATAAAGACGATATCTCCGGGAACTATTTCAGACAGAGCCCGCTCTTGACGTTTTCCATCTCGCAAAACCGTTGCGGTGACGGCCACAGAGGCTTTTAACTCTTCCGCCGCTTGCTCGGCCCGGTACTGCTGATAGAAATCCAAAGAAACACTCATCAATACGATCAGAACGATTATGATAAATCCAGTGACATCCCCGGTGGCGGCAGAAATCGAGCTCGCTAATAATAAAATGATGACAAGGGGATTTAGAAAACGTGAAAGCAGTTCCTTCAAAAAGTGCTTGGGGGGTGTTTTGAGAAGATTAGGACCATACTTTGTTAATCGCTCTTCGACTTGGTCACTCGCAAGACCTATTTCATTTGTCTGCAGATCCTGCAATAATTGCGACGTTGGTGTATTCCAAAACAAGGTCCCCTTTTCCATATTCAAGCCCTTGCCGGTTGCCGTTTTACATAAAACCCACAATGCTCTTATCTAACCATTGTTATTGATAGAAAATAAGACATGGGAAACTTCAAACCTTATCCTCTTAAAGAGGTCTATCGACTTATTGAACCAGGCCCCGTCGTTCTGGTCACCACGGCACTTAAAGATGAGAAAAATATAATGACCATGTCTTGGCATACGATGATTGATTTTGAACCTCCTATCATCGCGTGTGTTGTCAGCAACAGAAATCACAGCTTTAACATTCTAAGGAAGTCTAAAGAGTGTGTTATCAACATCCCCACCTCCAAAATTGCCCAAGAAGTCGTTGGCTGCGGCAACACCTCCGGAACCAACAAGAACAAGTTTGAATACTTTCATCTCACCCCAACGGCCGCGTCCACCGTGAAGGCTCCTTTGATTAAAGAATGTTATGCTTGTCTGGAATGCAAAGTTATAGACTCTAGTTTGGCCACTAAGTACAACCTCTTCTTTTTAGAAGTTAAAAAGGCTTGGATACGGAAGGAAAAGACTAAATACCCCGCCACGCTTCATCACTTTGGCCGAGGTCACTTCATGCTTCCCGGAAAAATCATAAAAATCGCTTCAAGAATGAAATAAAAATCCATTGGTTCTCATGTATTTAATTTCTATTTTTTCAAAAAAATTCTCGTAAATACCTGAAAAAATCCTCCGATAAGGTGGAGGCAATGATGCACAACAAGGCATGCAAACTAGACCTTTGCCAGAAATGTGAACCACAATGAATTTCTTCTCCTCTCTAAAACTCAGTCATAAGCTTGCAGTCTCTCTCGGACTTATCATCCTTATTTTTATCGGAGCCGGAGTTTTTACAAACACCTCAATGGGGCGACTTGGAAAAATTCAAGACGAAGGGGCCCGCCGCTTTCATGACAGCCAAGACGTGGGGGCCATCCTCGCAAGAATGGAAAGCTTTTATGCGATCGTTGGGGACGCCGTCATCAACATGGACCTAGAAGAATCTCGAAGAAACCTGGACGAGTTTAAAAACCAAGCCGAAGAGGATATTAAACACATAAAAGAACTCGTAGATAGCCCTGAAGAAAAAGTCGCAGCTGAAGCATTCGACAAAGCTTACCGAGGATATATCGATCTTTTTGAAAACAAGCTGCTTCCCGCTTTAAAACAAACCAGCACCATTGATGCAAATATTCGAAGTATCGATGATATGATTGATAAACAAAGAGATCTCACCCGCGAGCCTCTAGAGATTATTTCAACCTCCCTTAAGAAAGAGTCCGACAAAGGTGATGAAAACTTCGACGCTATTTTTAAGTCCGGCCAATTGTGGTCTTTGATTATTTCTTTAACTGGTGCCTTAGCATCGGCTCTGATCGCCTTCCTGCTTTCACGTTCTCTCACTACCTCCTTGCGTGCTGTGACTCAAACTCTTTCCTCGGGCTCTTCCGAGGTGACTATGGCCTCAGGACAAATGGCTCAGGCCGCGCAAACACTTTCGTCATCATCAACAGAGGCTGCGGCGTCTTTAGAGGAAACTGTCGCAAGCCTTGAGCAACTTTCCAATATGGTCAAACTCAATTCAAATAATGCCAAAGATGCGGCTTCCTTATCTCAAGAAAGCACTTCCATCGCAGAGGTCGGAGATAAAGAGATGTCACAGTTGGTGGCTGCTATGGGAGATATTTCTGATAGCTCGCGAAAAATGAGCGATATTATCAATGTCATTGATGACATCGCCTTCCAGACCAACCTTTTAGCTCTTAACGCCTCCGTGGAAGCCGCTCGAGCAGGAGAGCAAGGGAAAGGTTTTGCCGTTGTTGCTGAGGCCGTAAGATCATTAGCACAGCGAAGTGCAAGTTCCGCAAAAGAAATTGATGCTCTTATTAAAGACAGCGCTGCAAAGATCAATTCCGGCGTTGAAATCGCGGGCAAAAGCCGAGACACCTTAAAAAACATCGTCACTTCAGTCAAAAAGTCCAATGACCTCACTGGACAAATCGCCGAAGCCAGTCTTGAACAGGCCCATAGCCTTGAGCAGATCAATAAAGCCATGAGTCAGCTCGACCAGGCAACACAAAATAACGCTGCCTCTGCTGAGGAAACCGCCGCAACTTCTGAAGAACTCTCCGCTCAGAGTGAGATTCTTCGAAAGACCGTGGTCACCTTAACGGAGGTTGTTGAAGGGAAAAATCAGACTGTCTCTTAGATCGCAAAATGATCGAAGACGTGATTGGCAAAAACCACTTCTTCCTCCCAGTCCAACGGGTCCTCCGGTAAATACAGAGGATCCTCGGACCTCGCTGGATGCATAGCCAGCAGTTCTTTTTGAGCCTTCTTCCAATAGCGCTGCTGCCATTGTCGGTTTGTATTGAGAGTAAAGATTTCGCTTAACTCCAAACCTCGCGTGACGGCCTCTTTATTCATTTTCTTCTGTCCAGGGAAGATATAATCCACCGCTTTGGGAATATCCGCAGGTTCAATCAACTCAAGCGTAAGATAGGTGACATAAAGAAGAACCTGCAGATAACGACGATATTCGTTTTTTGACTTAGAAAACCACTTATCGTCACCGCCTGGGCGATAAATAACTTTATACTTTTCAAAGACCGGGGACAAGCGACCACCAATTTCATCCCCTAAAACCAAATCTAGAACAATCACCAGACTCTCGGCAAAATTCAAATAGCGACAAAAGTCTTTTTCTTCAATAGGAGGTGGCGGCAACAATCGCCACAAAATGCGATGATTCTGTTCATGAAAAACC